>CAKMZE010000006.1:0-16288 GCA_929200295.1 uncultured Alphaproteobacteria bacterium | reverse complement strand
GGGGCATTGCGCTTGTATGCAGCAAAAAACATTTTCGCATAAAAGACACAAAACAACGAGGATCGTCTGATGAAATATCTTGCTCTGATTGCTGCTCTTGCGCCGAGTGTCGCGCTTGCAGATACAAACCCCGGTGATTGGGATGCTGTGGTCAAGGCTGCAAATGGACAAACCGTCTATTGGCATGCTTGGGGCGGCTCGACCCAAACAAACGATTTCATCGCTTGGGTCGGTGACCGTGTTCAGGCCGAGTATGGCGTCACGCTCGAGCATGTAAAGCTGACAGATACCGCAGATGCGGTGACCCGCGTTTTATCAGAAAAACAAGCCGGACAAAACGACGATAGCGCTGTCGATATGATCTGGATCAACGGCGCAAACTTTGCCGCGATGAAAGAAGCTGATCTGCTGTTTGGCCCGTTCGCCGAGCAACTGCCAAATTGGGCACTTGTCGATGTAGATGGTAAAACAGTTCAAACTGATTTTACCGTGCCAACAGATGGGATGGAATCGCCATGGGCAATGGCGCAGGTGGTGTTTGATTATGATACCGCTGATATTTCAGAGCCTATGGGATCCATGCGGGAGATCCTTGACTGGACCGCCGCAAACCCCGGGCGTTTCACCTATCCGCAGCCGCCGGATTTTCTTGGTACGACGTTCCTCAAGCAGGTGTTGGTTGATATCCTAGATGATCCGTCTGTTTTGTCGGCAGAGGCCACGGATGCAAATTATGCTGCGACCACAGCACCGCTTTGGGATTATCTCGATAAGCTGACACCAAACCTATGGCGTCAGGGTCAAGCCTATCCACCCACTGGCACAGCGATGTTTCCTTTAATCTCTGACGGTGAGCTGGACTTGTCGATTTCCTTTAGCCCCGGCGCGGCATCTGCGGCGATTGCGAATTTTGAGCTGCCCGAGACCGTGCGCACATTCGTGCTCGACAAGGGAACGATTGGCAACGCGTCATTTGTCGCGGTCCCCTATAACTCTGGCTCAACAGAAGGTGCGATGATCGTGGCGAACTTCCTCTTGTCGCCAGAAGCACAAGCCCGCGCACAAGATCCAAATCTGCTCGGGTATGGCACTGTGCTCAACATGGACGCGCTGACCGACATGGACCGCGCAAAGTTTGACGCACTTGATCTGGGCATCGCAACATTGTCACCAGCCGAGCTTGGCACGGCTGTCGCAGAGCCGCACCCAAGCTGGATGACCCGGATCGCTGAAGACTGGACAGCCCGCTACGGCGTCGCGCAATAAGACATTGGTAATGCGGGGAGAGAACGGCATGAAGCGTCGTCTTCTCCCTGCGCTGCCCACCCTAACGATTTTAGCCATGCTCGGGCCCGTCGCGGCGGGCCTGTATTGGAAGATCTTACCCGCCTTTGGGCATTTCCCTGCCGCAGGCGCCTATGGTCCGAACCTCGATGCATTTCGCGCGATATTTGCATGGCCCGGATTTTCTGAGGCCGCGTGGCTTTCGATCAGAACAGGGCTGATCGCGACCTCGATCTCTTTGATGATTGTCGTG
The DNA here is from genome assembly GCA_929200295.1 of uncultured Alphaproteobacteria bacterium. Lineage (GTDB taxonomy): Bacteria > Pseudomonadota > Alphaproteobacteria > Rhodobacterales > Rhodobacteraceae > Yoonia. The sequence goes on along the minus strand of CAKMZE010000006.1, from coordinate 14,751 downwards.
CTTTTGACTGCTGGGTGGTCAGGGACACGGGCGTTCCGGGTTTTGGAACGCGCGCTTTCACCGTTACTGTCTGTGCCACATGCGGCGGCGGCGTTTGGGCTTGCTTTTCTTATCGCACCCTCGGGATGGATCGCGCGACTAATCTCACCATGGCTCACCGGATGGGAGCAGCCGCTCGACCTTTTGATCATCCGCGACCCGCTGTGCATCACGCTTGCCCTTGGCTTGATCATCAAAGAAGTGCCATTTTTGCTGTTGATGACCATTGCGGCGCTTTCGCAATCGGATGCGCATCGCAAAATGGCAGTGGCACAGGCACTTGGGTATGGGCGGATCACAGGATGGGTAAAGGTGGTCTTTCCAAGCGTTTATGCGCAGATCCGATTGCCCGTCTATGTCGTCCTCGCCTATGCGATGACGGTTGTTGATGTCGCGTTGATCTTAGGCCCGACAACACCGCCGCCGCTGTCGGTCCAGATTGTGAACTGGATGTCTGATCCCGATCTTATGCTGCGTTTACAAGGCGCGTCAGCAGCGCTGATCCAGCTGATCCTCGTGATCGCTGCCCTTGGGTTCTGGCGGATGGTCGAGGCGCTGGCCGCACGTCTTGGGCGCATTTGGATCCAAAAAGGCACGCGCGGCCAAAACGATACGATCATCCGCAATGCCGCGCTGGTATTAGGTGTTACAACAGCCAGCGCAGTCTTTTTAGGTATTCTCATTTTAACGCTCTGGTCGTTTGCTGGGTTTTGGAGCTTTCCAAATGCCACCCCCGACGCCTTTACCCTGCGCAATTGGCAACGCCATGGTCCGGGCGTCAGCGATGCCGTTTGGGAAACGGCCATCATCGCGCTCACTGCCGCAGTGATCGCCTTGGTCCTGACAATTGGCTGCCTTGAGGCAGAGCATCGCTATCATCTGAAAATGGGCAAAGGCGGTGTTTGGCTGCTCTATCTGCCGCTGCTTATCCCCCAAGTGGCATTTCTACCTGGATTACAAACGCTGTTTATCAATATGGGGGCCGCAATGGGGCGCGGCCCTGTGATTTTGGCGCATCTGATCTTTGTTCTTCCTTATGTCTATCTGTCGCTGGCTGATCCGTTTCGGGCGTGGGATGCGCGGATGGGGACAATCGCGACCGCCCTGCGTGCCACGCCAGATGGGGTGCTCTGGCGGGTGCGTTTGCCGATGTTGTTGCGCCCTATTCTCACCGCACTTGCGGTTGGGATCGCGGTGTCGGTCGGACAATATTTGCCGACGTTATTGATCGGGGGCGGGCGGGTCACGACCCTCACAACAGAGGCGCTGGCTATCGCATCTGGTGGCGACAGGCGCGCGATTGGCGTTTATGGCTTGATGCAAACCTTTGCAGCACTCGTGCCCTTTACGCTCGCGATACTGATCCCCGCATTGATTTGGCGCAACCGAAGAGGACTTCGCCATGGATAATGGTCTGACACTTAGAAACGTCACAATTGCGAAAGACGCAAAGCCGCTATTGGCCGTGGATTACCACATTAACCCCGGTGAGGTGCTCACCGTGATGGGCCCCTCTGGTGTGGGGAAATCAACGCTTTTATCCTATATCACCGGGACACTCGCACCTGATTTCACAGCGCAGGGGCAGGTCATATTGAACGGGCGCGATATTAGCGCCAGCCCCTCACACATCAGACGTGTGGGGATCTTATTTCAGGATGATCTGTTGTTCCCCCACTTAAGCGTCGGCGCGAACCTCGCGTTCGGGCTCTTACCCGGCGGGTCGCAAACTGCGCGCAACGAAAAAATCGCGCAGGCTTTGGACGAAGTTGATTTAGCAGGCTTTGCAGAGCGCGATCCCGCAACGCTATCAGGTGGGCAAAAGGCGCGGGTTGCTTTGATGCGTATGCTCTTGTCAGAGCCCGAAGCGCTGTTGCTTGATGAGCCGTTTTCGAGATTAGATGCGGCATTACGTGCACAGATCCGCGATATGGTCTTTGCCCGCGCAAAGGCGCGCGCTTTGCCTGTTTTGATGGTGACACATGACGCCGAGGATGCCACCGCCGCAGGTGGCGGCATCCTCACATTGCGTTAAAGTGCGGCTTTACCACCAATAACAAAACAAAATACCCATCAGATGGACTGAAGGCTGAGATGCCGTGATCACAGATTTCAATGCGTTCTGCATTTTGTTGGTTGAATAAGCTGCAAGATTTACAGATTTTTGATATAGAAAAATCATTATTAACAATACCTTTTACAAAAACTCAGGCCAAAGGCCCATTTAAAAACTGATAAACTATCGAAAATGTGGCGTTGGTCGGGAGAAGACCAACGCCGGGTGCTGTTCTTAGAACAGCTTTCTGATTGCTTTCACTGCGACAGGGGCAAGTGCAGAAGCAATCGCACCCCAGAATGCAGGTGCAACATCACCGCTCACGGCTGAGCCGATGCTATCTTCGCGGTCGATTGAAGGTGCTTGATATGGAAGGTTCATTTTTAATCTCCTTAGTTAGGTTAACGTTAAATGGCCTGCAGAATTACAGGTCAGAAATTGCCGAAACTGCAAAGTCTTTTGCCGCAGTCTTGGCGTGAGGCGCGAGATAGCGCAAAGCTGAGCCGATCCCGTCCTTCACAGAGTTCCAGTTGAGGCCGCCAAAAAATGCAGGATCACAGCATTGCTGCATGGCGTGATTTGCGCGATTGGCGCGATCAACAGCTGGTGATTGGTATGGTAAGTGCATGGTAATCTCCTTTTTTGTTTAATGAATGTGGACCGAAGCCCGGAAATAGCATGGGTAAATTCATGCTGGTAATGTGCCGCATCCGCGAGAGGATGCGCATGCGGCGCATGCTGTCAGAGCCGCCGAAAAGCAGCCCAGATTTTAATACGCGTGCCAGCTGCGTAGCGGGCCGAATGTCACAGGCATGATGCCGCAGACATCGATTGTGTAGCGATAGAACTTGCGTGCCTCACGATCGCGCTTGAGCGGATTAAAGAAGCTCAGGACAACGTCATAAAACTCTGAGCCGGGGCGGCTCACTGGGCTGCGTTCAACGGTGATTTCATCCAGCTCCAGCTTATTGGTCGCGGCGTCTTTAAAGACTTCACCTGCCTGATGCGCATTGGTAGCCGCAAAGTTCATCGCACGGTGGTGCGGCTCAACCCCGCGATTGCGCAGATCATAATAAATCCGGTCGAGGAAATTGCGCAAACCGTCTTTTTCCGCAGGCTTCGGGGTTTTGCCCAGAACAGCCGCACACAGCATTTCAGCATTCCATGAGAACATGCCACGTAGGATAGGCGAAATAACTGGAACAACATGCCCGTTATACAGCCGTGTTTCACCGACAATATGACCCGCGATTGAGACCCTGTCGATTTTGTTCTCAAAGTCACTCTCACCGGATTGTGCGCTCAGCATATCAGGTGTCGCAGCCTCTGGATCATGAAACTTTTGTGGCTCAATACCGGTTTGCCCGATCAAGAAATCCAGCAAACGGCCAAATTCAAACACGGCAAATTGGTTTTGCGGCTGGATTGCATAAATTGGGATGCCATCCACCTTTAGTGTCCAGGTCAGCGCTGTTGCTGAATCCATGTTTGGCTGATTGCCGCTTGCATCACGGAATGACAAAAACCGCGCCATCGACAGTTCGTTCTCAGGCAAAAGCGGCTTAAGATTTGGGTTCTGCTCACCCAGAGAAAACATCGCTTGTTGAAAATAATCGCGGTTGGTTTCGTTCAAGAAATCAAAACCGATTTTACCAAAGGCAAAGACCTTGTTTTCAGCAAGCGTATTTGAGGCGACCTGTTGCGGACGCACCGTGTCTTGGCCGAGGTGAACAAACTGACCGCTTGGTGCATCCTGCACAAAAGGCCGCATGGGTTGCATCGCAGCAGGGGCGGCGGGGGCTGCTTGCAGTGCAGGCGCTTCGGCTGGTGCGACTACGGTCTCTTGCACCTCTGCGGGGGTCACTTCTGCCTCAGCAAAAACTGCATCTACAGGGGTCATATCACCAGCAGGCGTGCAGGTCTCTGGCGTCGTATCAATATCTGACATGGGAGTATTCCTTTCTAAAATATAATGTTGTGGGATCATTTGATCTGTCCAAAATGGACTTAGGTTTTCGTGTAAAAGCACGAAGTCGAGCCGCCTTTCAGCGGGTAAATTTGCGCCAGATGGCAGGGAAGATGTGCCTAAGACGCAAGACCGGAATAAGATATCTTGGAGATCGCCCAAAGATATCTTGGGAGATGATTTTCGGATCAGCGCGCAGAGGCCGCTGACAATGGGTGTTGCAAAACTACTGCCAGAAATTTCTGTAATCTGGTCATCTTGGGTGAAGTGAATATCAACACCCGGCGCAAAAATTGTTTTGTGCCGCAGCTTTGGACCTGTGTTGTTAAATGCAGCCGTTTGGCCATTAATGTCATGCGCACCAATTGCCAAAACATGCGGGATACAGGCAGGCACGGTATCAACGGCGAGACCATCATTACCAACCGCAGCCACCACCTGAATATTTTCGCGCACGCAGCGATCAATCGCATCGCGCATCGCATCCTCTGGCTGGCCTGTGTTGCTCAGGTTTGCGCCACTAATATTGATGATGTGCGCACCTTGGTCACAGGCGGCCTGTACGGCCCGCGCCAAAACAAACTGTGAGCATCCTTTGAGCTGGCCCTCGCTTGTTTCGTGAAAAACAGGGATTTGTATGACACGCGCTTGCGGGGCGATCCCTGTTTTCGCGCTTGAAATCAACGTTGCGACAGCGGTGCCGTGCAGGGTTTTTTGATGAACCTGCGCGTCATTAATCTTTGTCTCTTGCAGCTCAGGATGCGCGGTATTCACCGCACCATCCAGAACAGCAACCACTACATCTTTGCCATAGCCTGCATGGCTGCGTAATGCAGCCAAGGCCTGACTCTGGGCCTTAATATCATACATCATATGTCTCTCACTTACGCATCATCGCGCTGAAAATAAGCGCTGCGTATTTTCTGAGAAAGCAGGGTGAGTGGCCGTTAGAAACGAGCCACTCGTAATGATCTGCTATCGAAAATGGTTACAAAAATAAATTACTTCAAAATGTCGTTTACGGGGGGCTACGAATCTTGCCCCTTAATTAGAGGTTAAGAAACTCTTGCTGATTTGCGCAGTGAATATAGCGTGAAAATACTCACTTATCGCGTGAATAAATTAATTCGTCACCGCCCAGAGGTGTGAAAACACAAAAGGCCAGCGTTAAAACACTGGCCTTTCGCACATGTAACAACTTGGTTTACGATTTAATATTGGGCGGTACAGTTTTATCGCCGATGCGGGCGCTGTGCTTTACCCGCGACATATGGCCATCAATCGGTAACTGTCCCTGCATGCCATGAAACAGATCCCGGCCTGCATGTGCATTATGCACCATGTGCCGGACAGCAGAAGGGGCAGCGCCGCTTGTCCCAACAAGCCGCGCGCGCGCGCCAGAGAGCACGCCGATAGATGGACTACCTGGGCGCAACTTGCTTTGATCAGAAACAGCCGCGATATCCACCTGCGTGCCCAAGGATGTGAGCACACCATCATCCAGACGCAATCTGCCAGCGCCAGAATAATCACTGGCGGTTTTATAATGTTGATCATAGCCCGCAACGCGCACTGTCGCTTCTGAATTTGCAACACCATTCATTGCGCCAAAACCTCTTAACACACCGGTCATGTCTTCGTCATCTGGCGCGTCATGGCCCGGCTCTGACTGAAGATCCACGAGATAGCTTTGTTGGCCCTGCGACTTGAGATCGCTGGGGTCATCATCCCGTTGTAACCAGACCAAGATATCATGCCCATCCGGCAGCGGTGCTGCGGTCGGTTTGCGTTTGATCGTCACGGCCCATTGGCCGCAAGGCGCGCGCCTTGATTGATGCCGTGTATAAGCCGTGGGGATCAGTGCGATCAGCACACGCCACCGGTTTCCACGATGTTGATCAGCTGAGAGCTGACCAATATTGGCGCCCCGCCATTTGATCTCTTTAAACTGCCGTGGATCACCGACACCTTGCGGATCAAAATCTGATGCCGCTTTCACAGAAATCTGTGCCCTTGTATCCAGATCAATGCCCTCTGGCGGTTCAATGTTAATCTTGTAGTCATTGGCATCAAACCCTTCTGGAAACCACAGTTCGAGATAAGTCGAGGTTTTATCATCAGGGGGTAACTGCCAACCAAGGGTGTAGCGATTGCGGTTAAAGCGTGCATCACTGATCTGCGCATGCATTGTAGACCCAAAGTTATTGCCCGCAGGCATCACAAGCGCAGTGCTTGGTTGGATCGCCTTGCGCCGTGTTAGCAGCTCTTGGATAGCGATTTCCATTTCGGACTGGCCATCATGGCGCCCAGCGCTCCACCCATAGGAAAAGTTAATCACGAGCGGCAATTCAGGCACATTGAACTGCGCCGCGATCTGCCGCGCGCGTTCAAACACGTAGTGTATCGCTGAAAGCATATACATCTCTTTGCCAAACCCCGAGGAATCCCACGCGATTGTACTGGGAATTGGACCGGCAATAATTGGGCGGCCTCAGGGTGGGTTTTGGCAATAAAAAGACTGTCATTGCCAGCCGCAACCCCAAGAACATGCGATCCATGCGTGGCCTTGCGCAGCAGTTGGTTACCTAGCTCAGCGACATTTGCATCAATCGCCTCGGCCTTGCGGTATAAGAGCGCCTCATCATGCCCATAATGTTGGCGGAGCGTATCGATCTGCGCATTGGTATATTCACGCCCAAAAGGCACCGCGGCTTCTTGCTCTGCGATACCCGCCTGAAGCCAGCAATGGCTGATCCGCGTTTTTCCAGTGCTATCTAGAAATGCCTGATGTGCAAACGGCAGCCCATCATCGATCACAGCCACAATTGCCTTTGGCGGTGTTGCTGATTTTTGCCAACTGCTGGGCATGATGTTTTCATGATATACAGGCACCCATGATGCATCGACCACAGGAAAATTCACCCGGTAGCGCGGTTTGACCTGCCCGGCTCCCGGCGTCGCAAGGCTTGTCACTTGATGCAACCCGGATGCCACCTGCGCATCCTGAGGCAAAGCGGCTGTCCCATTTTGCGTATTGAGCTCTTCAAAGACAAATGGCGTCACGCAAAGTGGATCACCCCAAACGCGCCACAAGGGCGGAATGCGGATTGCCAAAGCAGGTGTCGTAGCAGGGACATCGCACCCTTCCATCACAGCTGTAAACCGATGCGATGCATCCGCCGCGATCAATGGGAAAGAAAACGGCCGCCCCAGATCCTCGGTAAATACCCATCTTTCATATGGGCCTGCATACCGATCAATCCGACGGTTTTGTGAGTTTGTATCTGGCATGGCGCTCTCACACGCCTTGTGAATCGGTCAATGCCCGCTGCCAAATCCAACTGAAATGTGGCGTGGCATCAATAGAGAGTATGTTCCCTTTTATCAGCCCCATACTGCCAGCGTTATTCACGAAATCATGATCATGGAAATCATGATGCCCCGGCTGATACGTGAGCTCTTGGGCGTTTACGGCCCCGCGACCACACATGTTTAATACCACTTGACCGATTGCCGTGCCCAAGGCCGCGCCAGCCCAGCTATCAATAGGGTAATGCACGCCCGCAACTGTCCGGTTTACAGCAATCCGTTCAGCGAGGCCTCTTACCATTTCTAAGCGATTAGAAAGATCCTCATGCGCGTCCCAATCTGTCGCCAAGCCTTCGAGCAACGTGCAAACAGCATAAGCTTCGGTTGCATGCGCAGAAGGAAAGCTACCGTGGCCGGGTGTTGGGATCATCGGCAATATACGCCCATCAATCTGATCTGGCCTGCGCACAGCAAGCGCATGTTTCACAATCATCGCCACATGCGCTGCGATAACTTGTGTCGCTGTGATCAGCTCGAACGTATCCTTGTTCTGGCCTAAATGCATACCAAAGATCATGGCGAAATATTCTGTTGGAAACCCAAGCTGTGATGTAATCTCAGCACCGCGATCTGTCCGCAAATCCGCATAGTCGCGGACCAATGTGCACTGATCTGCAAGGGTCTCATTCTCTGGCAAAAACAAGGTCGTCAAATCTTGCTCATCAAATGTGATCGTCACTGATTTGCTTTGGTTCTCTGTCACGTGATAACCGATACGGCTTATAAACTCGGTCAGGTAAAGCGACCCACGTACCCAGCGTGCCCAACGTTCATCATTCGCGGTATCATTAAATGGTAAAGCGGCGCCCGTTTTCGCAACCCCTGATGAATTAAGATGCGCAAGACCCTCGGCTGTTGTCTGTAAGCCAACGGTGGTGACGCCATCATAGCCACCCGTGTCGTCAGATCCCAAGAAGGCCCCGATCCCAGTAAAGCCGCCTACTCCACCAACACCCCCTACTCCGCCAACGCCACCGACGCCGCCAACACCTCCTACGCCACCAACTCCACCAAACTGTCCCATTTCATTATCCTTTAATTGAAAATATTCTTTATGAAATACCAGCAGCAGAGAGGGCAGTTATGACCCTTTGTCCCAGCTCCTGTTCCGTTACTGGATGGCTTTTGCGATACTCATCCAGTGTAAAATGTGGATAACGCTCCATCAGCTTTTTAGCACTGGAGCGTGCTTCATCCATACGTCCTAAAAAATGCAACGCTGTAATCTTGGCCCTATGCGTCGATAAATGCCGACTGTTCTTTTGCAATGACCGCTCTGCGAGCAGATAAGCATGATCGTACTGTCCCGCGGATAAATGCGCCGTACTTGCCAAACTGTCGTAGTAATATCCAAAGGGATCAATCGGCGACAGGCTTCTGGCTTTGGACGTTGCCGCAACTGCTGCCTTGCCATCCCCTAGGAACGCATCCAATGAGCCCTTGATCAACCAAGCGAGGCTTTCATTGGGATTGATTTGCAGAGCCTCCTCGAGACGTTGCCCCGACATCATCGTGTCACGTTTGAGATTATTATAAACGAACCCATCAACCGTCAGCGCAAGGCTGGATTCAGGGTCAATATCAAGCGCGCGCGCACTATATTCAGCCGCTTTAAGCGTGTCATATTTTGAATCAATGGAAAATCCCTTCATCACATTCAGGACATGCCATTTCGCGATCCAAGACAGCGGCTCAGCCACACCGGTAATCCGCTCTGACGCGGCTGTTAAATATTCACGTGATTTCAAAAAGTCGCGCATTGATGGCCGGTGCATCATCGCAGCACCCGCAATTGTCAGGTTGTGATCTGACACATCAACGACCGATTGCGCTCGCACGCTATCAATCGCCGATTGCGCAATCGCTCGTGCAATAGCATGGGCAATATTCACCAGCTGCGCGTTCAAGGCTTCTAGATCGTTCAGCTGCGCCACCTGCACTTCGCGGCTCCACAACATTTGGCCGCTCAGCGCATCAATAAAATCAATACAAAATACCGCACCATCCTGCACACGCCTGATGTGCCCTGTTGCGACGTAATCGACGTCCAATTTTTCTTTGACATTCGCAATGACCACAGGCTCTGCCGCCATCATCCGCCCCGATAAATGCGATATCACAGTGAGCAATCTTGAGCGTGACAAAATCCGGCAGGACTGCTCACCAATCCAATCACCCAATGCGCGCAGTGTCGGATCATCGCCAAAATATCCCAATGGCAGAACAATCACCCGTGGATTAGGACGCCCAGATCGCGCGCCCGAAGGAGAGCTGAAAAGCGCAGCAATTTGCGCAGGGTTTGCACGGATGCTCTCAACCCAATCACGAAAATCGGCTTGCGGGATGTGTAAATCATTCAGAAAGGGGCCATCGTTCAAACCACCAATAAACCGCACGCTCTCGAGGTTCAGCTCAATATCTGTGTTAGTGGTCAAAAACAATGTGTCAAATTCAGCGCCCAGCAGCTTGCGTAAATCGGATAGCGCCCGGCGCAGGTTTTGGTGGCCACAGTCGTAACCCGCATAGCCCCAAAGCATCGTCTGCAGATAGGTCCGTGTGCGCCGCCCCAATGGGGCTGTCGCCAACACACAAATGAGCGCGCGATGCTTACTGCCCCGGATTTCCACCGGCGGATTTCCGCACAGCTTCACCGCACAGGTGCCAAATAAGCCAATTTCTAGTTTCGCGCTCATACACTTACTCCCTGACGCAACGTTAGCACCCGAATCGCGGCTCTCAAAGCACCTCACACTGATTTCACGGCAGCTCCATGACTGTGAAGCGCTAAACAGTTCATAAGAATGACGAGTGAGAATGCCTATGACGCAGAAAAATAACGAGATTCGTGACCTAATTGATTTCTTTCAACACTGGCCAGACGCAAAAGAACGCGTGAAAAATTATATGAATGACACCCCTATGCCGAGCGATATTACAGATACTTTAGAACTGATGATATTCATCATTGACCGAATTGACCCTACAGAGCTGTCTTAAAAACCCATGCGCAAGGCGCATTTAAAACACCGGGTTTTAATGATAAGTTGAGAACTCATCTCTACCTTTATGGGGCGCACTTCGTTCATAAAGGTCAGGTAAATGACAGGTTCACCAACACTTGAAATGACTGTTCTCATGTCACCCGACATGGCGAATTTTAGCGGCAAGGTGCATGGGGGGGCGCTTTTGAATATCCTCGACCGCGTCGCCTTTTCTTGCGCCGCGCGCTATTCCGAACGCTACTGCGTCACGCTCAGCGTTGACCAGGTCACATTTAACGAGGCGATCAAGGTGGGCGAGCTTGTCACCTTTCGTGGGGGGGTGAATTTAACCGGCCGCAGTTCCATGGAAATTGGCATCCGGGTTGAGGCTGAGGATATCACCACAGGTGAAATCCGCCATACAAACACCTGCTATTTTACAATGGTCGCCGTTGATGATGAGGGGAAATCATGCCCCGTGACCCCCTACGTACCCGAGGGGCAAGATGCGATCAGACGCAACCAATCCGCGATGATCAGACGGCAGCTCAGGCGTGAATTTGCAACGCGGCTTTCTGAGCTGACAGAAATGGAACAACCTGATTATGTGATACCAGACAGGCAAAGCGCCTAACGGCCCTATGGCCTGTAGGATGGGCAATCTGCCCATCCTGTTATCAAAGCCGTCAGGTGATTACGCATTACATGCTAACCAAAAAACCGTCTCGACGTCTGGCATCGTCGCCAATACTGCACCCAAAGTTGCAGGTTCAGGAAATGCCAAAATTGCAACCCGTGCATCAGCAAAGTCAAAAACACCCGTATCGCCGGCCCAATCTGCGCCTAGGCTCCAGACATCATAATCCTCAATATCAGACCCCGCTTGGTAGACCGCATGAGACGCGCGAATATGCTGTTCATGATAAAGCGTATCCCAATAGGCATCAGCCCTCGCAAGATCACCCGCACAGCTGCGCAATTCAGTGAACGCACGATGCGCTAATCCGTTATGCAGCGTATCATAGCGAAAGTAATAGAACGTCAAATCGCGGCCGTGGATAAAAGTTTCGCCATTACTTGCTGCATGACAAGAAAAAATAACATCTTTGGGCATCAGATCACTCTCTTTTCTTGGGCAAAATCTTTTTATGTATCCGCGGTAATGGTCGTCGTGCCATCCGCATAAACAATCGTGCCCGTGGCACCGAAATCGAGATCATGGTTTTTGGCATAGCCACCTTTATCCCCTGTCACGGTTAGGGTGATCGTGCGGCCCGCTGATTTACGGGTGAACAATGCGTGGCAATCATGATGCCGCTCGCCAGTGCAAGGCCATGCATTCATCTCAGCCGCAAAGTCGCCAGCCTCATAGCGCCCTGATCCAAACATCACCTCTTCGGCGTGTTGCTGATTATTGCCTTCGTAGCTACGTCGACCAACAGAAATTTCGACAGCCATTTTCATACCCACCTTTCAGAATTTTATGTGAAAAATGCGCGTGGCGGGGGGAGTCAGCCCACCACGCGCGAACAAGACTTAGCCGTTCACAACACTGTTGAGCATGCCAAGACCTGTTTTAGCGCCTTTCAGCACATCGCCCATGTTCAGGCCGAACAAAGCAGGGTTTACGCCAGCGGCTTGAGCAGCGCCAACACGGTTTGCACGATCAACGCCAGGTGCTTGAGTAGGAAGATACATAACTTATCCTTTCAGATGGTTTGATGGGGATTATCCCCTTTGGTTTGCGGTGGATCCTTGGTCGAACCACCATCTTCAAAAAGCTTCGTGATAAACGCGACAGCTTTCGAAGCTCAGGTGCGGGGAAGCATGGGGGTGCCCCCCGCCATGACAGCACATCAGTGCTGCCATGTTTAAATTTACAGCAGTGAGTTGAGCAAAGTTGATGCGAGCCCTAGGAACGCAGGCTTAACATTTGCTGCGGCGCCAGATGCTGCGCGGTTTGCACGGTTGACTGGTGCTGCTTGAGTTGGGAGATACATGATATGTCCTTTCATAAAGACGGTTAAGTGGTGATTGAGTTTCGCATTGTGCGAATGTGGTGGCCCAAAAATCAGGATCTCTGCGCCACCGTTTCACTGGCTGCTTAGTAAGCATGCCAGCTACGCAGATCGCCGACAGTCACTGGCATGATGTCACTCACATCAATGGTGTAACGATACAGTTTGCGTGAGGCTGTCAGACGCTCTTTGGGGTTGAAGAACTCCATAATCACGTCCCAACAATCTGAATCAGGGCGGCTTACAGGGCTTTCCTTGGCTGTGATCTCATTGAGAAACAGGTTTTCAGCAAGCGCGTCTTCAAAGACTTCGCTCATCTGATAGGCATTGGTTGCCGCATAGTTCATTGCGCGCTCTGGCGATGTCCGGCCGCGGTTGCGCAATTCGTAATAAACGCGGTTCAAGAAGCCTTCGATCGCTGTCTCTTTACTGGCTGTCGGTGTATCGCCGTTATCGCCAGTATCCGCATCTGCATCTGCTGCACCATCAGCCGATTCAACAACCGCCTTTGCGAGATCCTCGGATTTCCAGTTATACATACCACGCAAAACAGGAGAGATCGTTGGTACGATTTGGCCATTAAAGAGACGGGTTTCCCCAGTAATCGTACCGGCAATCGCTGCACGCTCAACGCCTTGCTTTTCCTGATCATAAAGGAATGACACCAAGCGCCCATATTCATAGGCCGCAAACTGGTTTTCAGGCTCAATCGCATAGACAGGGATGCCATCGATCTTTAGCGTCCATGTTAGCGCGCTTGATTGATCAACGTTCTGCTCTTCAAAAAGATGGCTGGAGAGCTCTAGCGGATCATATGGGTGGCTCCCACGCCCGCCCATTTGCTGGGTAAAGTAATCAAGCCGGGCTTCTGTGCCAAAGTCATAACCAATTTGACCGATGACGAATGTTTTGTCGGCAGTCAAAGCTGAAACAGAGCCTTTCATCACCTGTGGTCTAATCTCGGGCGCATGGGGTGCGGCAGGTGCTGGTGCTGCTTTGGGCTGTGCATGCACATTCATATGCGCGCCGGCCTCAGCAATCGTAGGCAGGTTCAGATCAGCGGGTGTAATGCTGCTGCTTTCGCTGCGCATTTCACCTTGGGCCGCTGGAGCAACGTCAACTGCATCAGCATCTGCTGCCGCAGGTGTGATGTCTTGAGATTGGGGTTGAACTGCGGCATCCAGTTCGACAGAGGCAGGCATGACCTGCGGGCTTTCGCCAGAATTTTTCATAGCATGGGACCTTTGTGTCTGAGGGGTTATTTGAGCTGCTAATGTGGGATATTGGGCAAGAAGTGCATGCAGCACGGCATCAATATCCAAACGTCCCGCCATGGTGCGGTCGTCATCCCCGCCGCAGCTCGTCGAGCGGGGGGTTACAGAAGCTGAAAGTAGATCGTAAACGTCACGCGCATTAAATTCGCCTGTCGCGGTTTGGATCGCGCGCATCACAAGTGCAGCAATCCCAGTTACAAGCGGCGCCGCAAAGCTTGTCCCTGAAATATTGGCAAGCTTATCACCACAAAGCGCAGCCGCGACCGTAACACCCGGCGCAAGGATCGCCTTTTTGCGTAGTTTTGGGCCGTAGTTATTGAAATCAGCTGGCGTGCCTTGGTCGTCATGTGCGCCAACAGCTAGGACACGGTCAATTGATGCGGGGATCGCTTCGCAACCTGCGCCATCATTGCCAATCGCGGCGACAACAAGCGCGTTATTTTCATCGCAGGCTTTTACGGCTTCGCGCATCTCTTGCGTACCATTGCCAAGCGATGACAATGAACTGCCACTGACATTTACCAGATCACAATCGACCTCGGCTGCGGTTGAAAGCGCCTTGGCAAGTTTGAGATCAGAACAACCTACAAGCTGGCCATTATCTTCGGAAAATACAGGAAGAGAAATGATCTCTGCACGCGGTGCAGCACCTAGCCCACGACCCACGATCTGGCTTGCAACAGCAGTGCCATGATGTGTTGTTTGCGGAACATCTTGATTTGATTGTTCAATTTTTGCATGCTTAAGCAACGTGTGATTTGTGTCAATCGCGCCGTCGATAATCGCAATTTTGATTCCTGCGCCGTGATTGCCCAGTTCTTGGAGTTTTTCCAGGCTGGTTAGATTTTGGCTTATAATGTCTTGGACTTTGGCATTCATATCTCGTTCCCCAGTTCATGCCGTATCTCTGCCCTGCCAAATGCCTCAACTTAAGGGTGAACATGTCGCCCTCGCTGCTCTCAATTCCGTGTGCCTAACTTCATGTGAACAACCAATGAGGGTGCAATGCGCAACTTTCCTAACCACTTATTATTAATACCTAAAAAAG
>CAKMZE010000005.1:45206-51142 GCA_929200295.1 uncultured Alphaproteobacteria bacterium | reverse complement strand
CTTCACAGGCTTGTAAAGCTGCGATAGGGGCATAAATCCTACCAAAGGGGTATTATACAATGAAAAAACCCAAGTGGGTGATAGCAAAAGAGCAGGCGAAACGTGTTGCAGCGTCTGAAACTGTTTGGCTTTTTGGGCTTCATGCGGTGCGGGATGCGCTTGAAAACCCGAAACGTGAGAAATTGCGGTTGATTGTGACGCAAAATGCGCACGAAAAGCTCAAACCCTCCATCGAGGTGGCGGGGCTCACGCCGGAAATCTCTGATCCGCGCAGATTTGCGGCACCTCTTGACCCGCAATCTGTGCATCAGGGGGCAGCACTTGAGGTGAAGCCTTTGAATTGGGGCGCAGTTTCTGAGCTGGCTTTGAAAGAAGGGGCGCATGCGCCGCGGATGGTATTGCTCGACCGTGTGACGGATCCGCATAATGTTGGGGCGATTTTGCGGTCTGCTGAGGTTTTTGGCGCCAATGCGGTGATCGCAATGAACCGTCATGCCGCGCCTGAAACAGGTGCGCTTGCTAAAACGGCGAGTGGCGCGCTTGAGCGGCAGCCCTATGTGCGTGTGCGTAACCTTGCAGATGCGATGACGGAGTTGCAGCAAATGGGGTATTTTGTGATCGGTTTGGATGGGACAGCTGAGCAAACGATTGAGCAGGCCGTATTTGATAAGCGTGATCGTGCGATTGCCCTGGTCTTGGGGGCCGAAGGGCCTGGGCTGCGTGAAAAGACGCGCGAGACCTGTGATGCCTTGGTGCGCATTGATGCACTGGGCGATTTTGGATCGCTCAATGTGTCAAACGCCGCGGCTGTGGCGCTTTATGCGACAAAGGAATAGGACCCATGGCAGCCACCAAGATCATGACCTGCTGTTACTGCGGGACCCAAGCTGCACTAGAGTTACGCGGCAAAAAACGCCATGAGCTGGCCTGTTCAAATTGCGGGGCGCCGCTGCATGTGATGAAATCTCTTCCCCAGACGCCGGACCGGGTGACTGCGCCTGCGGCGACACCCACCCGCCCGGCCAAACCACGCGAAAGGTCATATGCCAATAAGCCTGGCAAACGGCGTAAATCGCGTGGGTTTGGCAAGAAGGTCTGGGAAGAAGTCTGGGATACGTTAGAAGATATCTTTGACTAAGATTTCAATGTGACGGTTTAGACCTTTACGATGTTGCCAGCCATTTTGCGCCCGTCACGTCCTTCGATGAGATCGAATGTGACGTTTTCTTCGTCATTAAGGCCTGTCAGGCCTGATTGTTCAATTGCTGAAACATGTACGAATACATCTGCCCCACCTTCGCTGGGTTCGATGAAACCAAACCCTTTTGCTGCGTTAAACCATTTTACTTTTCCACTGGGCATTTATTCGCTCCGACATACTATATTAACTACAATTCCAGTTGAAATAACGCGGGTATCAAAAATGCAAATGACAAAAATGTGATCGTTGAATATAGGGATTGAGTGTTTCGCGAGGGGGGACAATATGCGGTTTTTTGGATTAAAATCTTGTGACACCTGCCGGAAGGCTTTGAAGGCCTTAGTGGCTGCCGGGCATGCACCTGAAGTGATTGATGTGCGCGGTGATGGGATAAGCGCAGCAGATATTGAGATGATCATTAAAACCTTTCCTGATAAGGCGATAAACCGCGCATCAACCACATGGCGCGCATTGACAGATGATGAAAAAGCGCGCGATCCGGCGGCGCTGCTTGCAGCACATCCCACATTGCTCAAGCGTCCTGTGATTGAGGATAGGGTCTGGACGGTCGGCTGGGGGGCGGATGTGCAAGCGCAGTGGTGCGGGCAGGGGCCTAACTAAAGGATAGGTCGTTTGGGCTTGGGTAAAATAATCGCCACGTATTAGCCGGGTAATACCCGTTGTCCAAAACCGCGTGGTAGTGATTTCCAAACACAAAGGAAACACTGCCATGAAACTTGCCCATTCTATGATCCGTGTCCTCAATGAAGCGCGCTCGGTCGCGTTTTACCGTGATGCGTTTGGTCTTGAGATCGCGGATCGCTTAGATTTCGATAATTTCACGCTCATATACATGGCCTTGCCATCGTCAGATTTCGAATTGGAGCTGACGATCAATAAGGGCCAAGAGGGGCCTTATGAGCTTGGCAATGGGTATGGTCACATTGCGTTGACGGTTGAGAACCTGGATGCGCTGCACCAGCGCCTGAGCGATGCAGGCCACGCCCCGCACGACATTGTGGAGTTTAGCCCGGGCGGTAGCCTCTTGGCGCGGTTTTTCTTCATTGCCGACCCTGATGGCTATCAGATCGAGGTCATCGCCCGTGGTGGGCGCTTTAAATAATCACATCACACATAGCAGATCGGGAGGATTACTATTATGCTATATCATCTTAATTTTAACGTCTCATACGACAGTGACATGGGCCAGCAAGGCTTGTTCAAGGTTTGGGCGGAAGAGGCCGAAGCCGCATTAGGTGCGAAATCAGCAGGCGTTGTTGTTGATCTTTGGAAAGTCGTGGGAGAGCGGCGCGTGATTGCCGTGGTGAATGTGGAAAGCCCAGATATGTTGGATCAAATCTTGTTTGATTTGCCAATCATGCAGAAAATGGGCCATCTTGTGCAGGTCGATGTGAAATCATTGCGCCGCTACGAAGACTTTGCCGCGGATGTTAGCGAACGTATCGGTCGCGATTAATGCAAGTTCGAAAGGATTGAAGATGTGCCAGTTATTTATTGACGCTGACCCGGCTCTTTGGGCATCGCAAACGCGGTCCTTTCGGATGGACGGAATGGTGACGAGCGTCCGCTTAGAAGACATGTTCTGGCGAACGCTTGAGGTGATCGGTGCCAGAGACGATCTCTCGGTGCCGCAGCTTTTGCATAAGCTATATAATGAAAGCCTAGATGCGGGGCATGATGTGGGGAATTTCACATCGTTCCTGCGGGTCTGTTGCATGCGCTATCTTGATCTGCAATTGCGTGGTCTGATCCCGGTCGAAGAGCATGTGAACCTGGCGATCTTACCCGCAGAAGATATTTTGCGGATTGAGGCTGAGGCGCGTCGAAAACCTGTGTAATTGCGCGGTCTATTCGGGGCGCTTATTTTCACCTATAGATTGAATTCATTTTCGATTTATAAGTGGGTAAATACATGACGATTGGTGATCCAACACAGTGGTTGGCGAAAGTTTCAAAACTTTGCCGCAGGATGACAGAGCAGGCGGTTATTGCGTACCGGGATGCGGAATATGAGGACCCAAAGCCGCGCGGAACATTAGAAGCGGTGCAAACCGTGTTAAGCAGAGACTATGAAGAGCTGTCTGCGCTGTTACCAGACGATTTCCCAAAGAGTCGCTTAGGTGATTTAAGAAGGCATATTTCATTTTGCCATGTTCATGACTGCATCGATATTGCGGGCTTTGATTTGCCAGACGTTATGGAGAAGGCTGAGCAATATGCACTTGCGCAGGCGCCGCGTGAATTGTCAGGTGAGATTGGAAATTACTTACACCCGTATTATCGTGCGCGCTTAGATCGTGAAATGGCGATGGCTGATCCTGATTATCACGGTCTTATCGCTAAAGCTGCGATTGTTTTGGGAGATAGCTTTAAGGCTAAAGCTGGTGTGAAAAATGACAAGGATAGCGAAATTGGGCGCGCGTTTAATCTGGATAAGCCCGTGATCAAAGTGATGGATGACTTGACTTCGGAAACAAATAAAAATTTCCAGCGAGGGACAATGCTGATGCTTCAGGGCGTCAGGGCATTTTATCGAAATACTTATACACATGGTCAAATCGCTGCGACGCATCGTAATGCGGTGCATGCTTTGATTGTTATGTCATTACTTAATGAAATTATTGATGGCGCAACGCTTGTTGAAAAACAATAAGTGTGATCGCCTCTAGATGTTGCTTTTATTGGCCTAACCCCTTGCCAGGGTCATGAATCCCTCCTATAGGCAGGGCTTCGATCTAATCCACTGGATTCGAGGTAACGTTTTGCGCGGCCTTCCAGTGTTTGAAACAAAGGAATATGGCATGAACGCCAATGAACTGCGGGATAAGACCCCAGATCAGCTTCGTGATGAGCTGACAAACCTGAAAAAAGAATCTTTCAATTTGCGGTTCCAGCAGGCCACTGGCCAGCTTGAGAACACAGCAGGCATTCGTGCGGCACGTCGCAATGCTGCGAAAGTCAAAACCATACTTAACGAAAAGGCCGCAGCGGCCGCGAAGGAGGCTTAATCAATGCCTAAGCGTATCCTCCAAGGGGTTGTGACCTCAAACCAGAATGCTCAGACTGTGACAGTACAGGTCGAGCGTCGCTTTAAGCACCCGTTGCTGCAAAAGACCGTGCGTAAGTCAAAGAAGTATCGTGCGCATGACGAAAACAACGCCTTCAACGTTGGTGATCAGGTCCGTATTCAGGAATGTGCACCAAAGTCGAAAACCAAACGCTGGGAAGTAATCGCCAGCTAGGCGCTTATCAACAGTCTTAATCGAAACCCTGGGCCCCCGGACAGAAATCGGGACTACGCTCATAGGTCGGGAGAAATCTAAATGATCCAGATGCAGACCAACCTTGATGTTGCTGACAATAGCGGCGCACGCCGTGTTCAGTGTATTAAGGTTCTGGGTGGTTCTCACCGTCGTTACGCCAGTGTTGGAGACATCATTGTCGTTTCGGTGAAAGAAGCCATCCCACGCGGTCGTGTGAAAAAAGGCGATGTCCGCAAGGCTGTCGTTGTACGCACGTCCAAAGAAGTTCGTCGTGAAGACGGCACCGCCATCCGCTTTGACAGCAACGCTGCTGTTATTCTCAACAACAACAATGAGCCCGTGGGAACACGTATCTTTGGGCCGGTTGTGCGCGAGCTGCGTGGCAAGAACTTCATGAAAATCATTTCACTTGCTCCGGAGGTGCTTTGAGCTATGGCTGCTAAACTCCGCAAAGGTGATAATGTCATCGTCCTCGCTGGTAAGGATAAGGGAAAGACCGGGACAATTTCTTCGGTTGATCCACAGTCTGGCAAAGCGATTGTCGACGGCGTCAATATTTCGATCCGCCACACAAAACAATCACAGACCTCAGAAGGTGGGCGTACGCCAAAGGCGATGCCAATCCAGTTGAGCAATCTGGCGATTGTAGATGCAAACGGCAAAGCGACCCGCGTTGGTTTCCGCATGGACGGCGACAACAAGGTACGTTTTGCTAAGACAACAGGGGATGCGATCTGATGCTTGATGCTGCAAACTATACCCCCCGCCTGAAGGACCTTTATGCGTCGACTATTCGCGCCGCAATGAAGGAAGAGTTCGGGTATAAAAACGATATGCAGATCCCACGTTTGGACAAGATTGTTCTGAACATCGGATGTGGAGCTGAGGCTGTCCGTGACAGCAAGAAAGCAAAATCTGCCCAAGAAGATCTGACAACCATTGCTGGCCAAAAGGCGATGACAACACGCGCTAAGAAATCCATCGCGGGTTTCCGGGTGCGTGAGGACATGCCATTGGGTGCAAAAGTCACTTTGCGCGGCGACCGGATGTACGAATTTCTGGATCGTTTGATCACTGTTGCAATGCCACGCATTCGTGACTTTCGCGGTGTGTCAGGCAAGTCTTTTGATGGTCGCGGCAACTATGCCACCGGGATCAAAGAGCACTTGGTTTTCCCGGAAATCAATTTCGATAAGATTGATGAAAACTGGGGCATGGACATCGTGATTTGTACCACCGCTAACACCGACGCTGAAGCAAAGAGCCTGTTGAAAGCTTTCAACATGCCTTTCAACAGCTAAAGCGCCGAGGAGAAAAAGATATGGCTAAGAAATCCATGATCGCACGCGAAGTGAAGCGTGAAAAGCTGGTGGCGCAGTATGCTGAAAAGCGTGCCGCACTGAAGGCGATTATCAACGACAAAGAAAAGCCTGTTGAAGAGCGCTTTAAAG
>CAKMZE010000005.1:43880-45196 GCA_929200295.1 uncultured Alphaproteobacteria bacterium | reverse complement strand
CGCAATTCTGCGGCCGTGCGTTTGCACAATCGGTGTCAGCTCACCGGGCGTCCACACGCCTATTACCGCAAACTGAAAATCAGCCGGATTGCGCTACGGGACCTTGGGTCTAATGGCGAAATTCCCGGTATGGTTAAGTCGAGCTGGTAAGGAGCATATGATATGAACGATCCTATCGGTGATATGCTCACACGTATCCGTAATAACCAGATGCGTGGAAAAGCGACGGTTGAATCACCTGCATCTAAGCTGCGTGCGCGTGTTTTGGACGTGCTTGCAGACGAAGGTTACATTCGCGGGTATGAAGCTGTTGATGGTAAAGACGGGCATCCGGCTTTGCGTATCGAGCTGAAGTATTTCGAAGGCACACCTGTGATCCGCGAGGTCAAGCGGGTCTCAAAGCCTGGTCGCCGCGTCTATATGGGCGTGAATGACATTCCACAGGTCCGTCAGGGCTTGGGCGTGTCGATTGTCTCTACCTCTCGGGGTGTGATGACGGATGCGAATGCACGCGCGGCCAATATTGGCGGCGAAGTGCTCTGCACCGTATTCTAAGGGGAAGTCGATGTCTCGTATTGGTAAAAAACCGGTTGAGCTACCCGCAGGTGTGTCGGCATCTGTGTCTGGCCAGACCATCGAAGTAAAGGGCCCCAAGGGCACCCGCAGCTTTTCCGCAACTGATGATGTGACTATCACGGTTGATGGACAGTCGGTGTCTGTGGAACCCCGCGGTAAGTCAAAGCGTGCGCGCCAGCAGTGGGGCATGAGCCGTACAATGGTCGCAAACCTTGCACAGGGTGTGACAGATGGCTTTAAGAAAGAGCTGGAAATCAACGGTGTTGGTTATCGTGCACAAATGCAGGGTAATACGCTAAAGCTGTCTTTGGGTTATTCACATGATGTGAATTTTGAAGTGCCTGAGGGTGTGACAGTGACAGCACCAAAGCCGACACAAGTGATTGTGGAAGGCATTGATCAGCAGCTTGTAGGCCAGGTCGCGGCAAATATCCGTGAATGGCGTAAGCCTGAACCTTATAAGGGTAAGGGTATCAAGTATGTGGATGAATATATCTTCCGCAAAGAAGGTAAGAAGAAGTAAGGACGGCACAAGATGGCAAACAGCAAAAGAACTCTGTTTCTCAAGCGCCGCTTGCGCGTGCGGAACAAACTCCGGAAAGTTACAGCGAACCAGGGGCGTCCTCGGTTGTCTGTTCACCGGTCGAATAAAAACATCAGCGTTCAGCTGATCGATGATGTGAACGGCGTGACATTGGCATCGGCCTCTTCGCTTGAGAAGTCTCTCGGCGTTGTGGGCA
>CAKMZE010000005.1:42792-43870 GCA_929200295.1 uncultured Alphaproteobacteria bacterium | reverse complement strand
GAAAGTTGGTGCGGCGATTGCTGAACGTGCAAAGAAAGCTGGCGTTGACGTGGCTTACTTTGACCGTGGTGGCTTTCTGTTCCACGGGAAAGTCAAAGCGCTTGCTGATGCAGCACGCGAAGGCGGCCTGAAGATCTAAAAACAGGGGTGGGCAGATTGCCCACCCTACAGCCTGTAGGATGGGCAATCTGCCCATCTTCGATGATCCGGGCGCATCTTGCGCACTTGGATTGGTACAATCGGGGTTTCCCCCATCTACATAAGGACTGCATTTATGGCAGAACGTGAAAACCGCGGCCGTGGCCGTAATCGTGAAGAGCAAGCGCCTGAGTTTGCAGATCGCCTCGTTGCGATTAACCGTGTATCAAAGACTGTCAAAGGTGGTAAGCGCTTTGGCTTTGCAGCTCTTGTGGTTGTGGGTGATCAAAAAGGCCGTGTCGGATTTGGCAAAGGAAAAGCTAAAGAGGTGCCTGAAGCGATCCGCAAGGCAACTGAGCAAGCCAAGCGTCAGATGATCCGCGTACCGTTGAAAGATGGGCGCACATTGCACCATGACATCGAAGGGCGCCATGGCGCTGGTAAAGTCGTCATGCGCACAGCGCCTGTTGGTACGGGTATTATTGCTGGTGGTCCAATGCGTGCGGTGTTTGAGATGCTGGGCATTCAGGACGTCGTTTCAAAGTCCATCGGCTCTGCGAACCCTTACAACATGATCCGCGCCACAATCGCTGGCCTGAAATCTGAGCAATCACCACGCAATGTGGCACAACGCCGCGGCAAAAAAGTCGCGGATATTTTGGGCAATAAGCCAAATGCGCCTGCGGATGATGCCGCAGCGCCAGCTGACGCTTAAGAGGAGATCTGAACAATGGCAAAAACGATCGTCGTCAAACAGATTGGCTCTCCGATCCGTAGACCGGCCAAACAGCGTGCAACGCTTATTGGTCTTGGCTTGAACAAAATGAACCGCACACGCGAGTTGGAAGACACACCATCCGTGCGGGGCATGGTTAATTCTATATCTCATATGGTTGAGATCATCGAAGAAAAAGGTTGAATTGTTTTAACAGATTAGCGT
>CAKMZE010000005.1:39422-42782 GCA_929200295.1 uncultured Alphaproteobacteria bacterium | reverse complement strand
GCGGTTTTTGCTATTTACGGGGCTTGTGTATCCCATCGGCGCACCATCAATATGTGCTTTGCGCATCAGGCTCTTGATCCACGTCATACATCCGTCTATACGCGCGCAGTCAGGTCTTCGAATCTGACTGAATTGTAATGCCGTGTGCCCCATTTCCGTCGCTGGGCGGGGTTCTCCGGCAAAAAGGAGAAGCGACATGAAATTAAACGAATTACACGACAACCCCGGCGCAACAAAACGCCGTATGCGCGTGGCACGTGGTCCTGGTTCTGGCAAAGGTAAAACGGGTGGCCGTGGTATCAAAGGCCAAAAGTCGCGCTCTGGTGTTGCGATTAAAGGGTTTGAAGGCGGGCAGATGCCGCTTTATCAACGCCTTCCAAAGCGTGGCTTTAACAAGCCGAACCGCAAAACATTTGCTGTGATCAATCTCGGTCTTATCCAGAAATTCATTGATGCTAAGAAACTGGATGCCAAAGCTGACATCACAGAAGAAGCACTTGTTGCATCTGGTGCGCTGCGCCGCGTGAAAGACGGTGTACGCGTTTTGGCAAAGGGTGAGTTGACATCAAAGGTCAACATCACAGTCACAGGTGCCTCTGCAGGTGCTGTTGCTGCCGTTGAAAAAGCAGGCGGTTCACTGACTGTGACAGCCCCAAAAGCGGCCGCAGACGCGTAAACACTTGTGAGCGGCGCATCGGTCGCTTACATACGCATATAAGTTTTCCCAAACGCCGCCCCCGGGAAACCGTGAGGCGGTGTTTCTTTTGAAAAGAGAGACATATGGCATCCGCAGCAGAGCAAATGGCCGCAAATATGAGCTGGAGCGCTTTTGGCAAAGCCACTGAGTTACGCCAGCGTATTTTGTTCACAATCGGGCTTCTGATTGTATACCGTATCGGCACCTATATTCCGGTGCCCGGCATTGATGCCATTGCCTTGCAGCAATTTATGGAAGATGCAGCCGCTGGTATTGGTGGTATGCTGTCGATGTTCACCGGCGGTGCTTTGGCGCGCATGGGGATTTTTGCCCTGGGAATTATGCCTTATATTTCTGCGTCGATTATCATGCAACTCGCAGGTGCGATGTATGGCCCGTTTAAGCAACTGAAAAAAGAAGGCGAGCAAGGGCGTCGCAAATTAAACCAATACACGCGCTACGGCACGGTTCTTTTGGCAACAGCGCAAGCCTACGGTTTGGCAGCTTCGCTAGAGGCCGGTGGCCTTGCATCCGAGCCAGGTATGTTCTTTCGTATATCATGCATCATCACCATTGTTGGTGGTACAATGCTGTTGATGTGGCTGGGTGAGCAGATCACGGCACGTGGTATCGGTAATGGTATTTCACTGATTATCTTTGTCGGGATTATTGCCGAGATTCCTGCCGCTATGGCGCAGTTTTTGTCTCAGGGGCGTTCAGGTGCGATTAGCCCAGCGGTGATTATTATCGTTATTGCGATGGTTGTGATTTGCCTGACCTTTGTGGTCTTTATGGAGCGCAGCTTGCGTAAAATTCACATTCAATATCCACGCCAACAGCGCGGGATGAAGGTGTATGACAGCTCAGCCTCGCATTTGCCGATTAAAGTGAACCCTGCGGGCGTGATCCCCGCTATCTTTGCGTCGTCTTTGTTGCTCTTGCCAACGACGGTAAGCACCTTTAGCGGCAATACGCCGGGGTCTATCATGTCGACAATACTCGCCTATTTTGGGCCGGGTCAGCCGCTTTATTTGGTTTTCTTCTCTGCGATGATCATTTTCTTTACCTATTTCTACACAAAAGAAGTGGCATTTAAGACAGAGGACGTTGCCGAAAACCTAAAGAACCAAAACGGGTTCGTGCCAGGCATCCGCCCAGGGCAGAAAACGGCTGAGTATTTGGATTATGTTGTGACGCGTGTTTTGGTTCTTGGCTCTGGCTATTTGGCTCTTGTTGCCTTGCTGCCAGAGATCATGCGCGCGCAACTGTCTATACCGTTCTATTTCGGCGGCACGTCGATCTTGATCATCGTGTCTGTGGGCATGGATACGATCCAGCAAGTTCAATCACATCTCTTGGCCCATCAATATGAAGGGTTGATCGAGAAGTCTCAGTTGCGTGGTAAGCGCAGCGGTGCAAAACGCAAAGGACCATCGCGCAGATGAATATTATTCTTCTTGGACCGCCGGGTGCTGGCAAAGGTACACAGGCGCGTAAACTGGTTGAAGAACGCGGCATGATGCAACTCAGCACGGGTGATATGCTGCGTGCGGCGCGGACCTCTGGCACAGAGATGGGCAAGAAGGTCGCCGATGTCATGGACCGCGGCGATCTCGTGACAGATGAGATTGTGATCGGGTTGATCCGTGAGCAGCTTGAGCTGGGACATGCTGAGGGTGGCTATATCTTTGATGGGTTCCCACGGACCCTGAAACAAGCGGATGCATTGGGCGAGCTATTGGTTGAGATGGGCGAGACCCTTGATCGCGTGATTGAGATGCAGGTGGATGATGAAGCGCTGATCCAACGTATCACGGCGCGCTCGACATGTGGCTCATGCGGTGAAGTCTATAACGACGATACCAAACCGTGGCCTGCGGATGGGAAATGCGCAAATTGTGGGAGCACGGATCAAACACGCCGCGCTGATGATAATGCAGAAAGCCTGAACACCCGGCTCTTTGCGTATTATAAGCAGACGTCACCCTTGATCGGTTATTACCACGCATCGCGCGATCTTGCGTCTATTGATGGCTTGCAATCGATGGATGAAGTCGCTCAACAAATCAAAGACGTGATGGCCTAATATTCGTTGATTGATATCTGGCTTTCCTGTCCAATTTCAACTTATGCAGCCAAGCTCTTGACGAGGGCGCAATAGCTTCATAGATAGCGCTATCCCATCTGGGAATCACGACACATGAGATCGGTCGCGCCTTTTTCATGTCAACTACCTCGATATAACCTGAGCCCGCGCATATGTAGCGGGCTTATGTTGTGAAAAAAGGGTCTGGTATGACGGACCCGCAACAAAAGGAATTGCACACGTGGCACGTATTGCTGGCGTCAACATCCCTGCTGGAAAGCGGGTGCCAATCGCCCTCACTTACATTACTGGTATCGGCCCTACAAAGGCAGCTGAAATCTGCGAAGCGACAAAGATCGATGTGACCCGTCGGGTCAATGATCTTTCTGACGCTGAGGTTTTGTCGATCCGTGAATATATCGACGCAAACTTGACCGTTGAAGGTGACCTGCGTCGTGAGACACAGATGAACATCAAGCGTCTGATGGACCTTGGCTGCTACCGTGGCCTGCGCCACCGTCGTAACCTGCCGGTTCGCGGTCAGCGTACACACACCAACGCACGCACACGCAAAGGC
>CAKMZE010000005.1:35471-39412 GCA_929200295.1 uncultured Alphaproteobacteria bacterium | reverse complement strand
GAAGAAATAAGGGAGGTCTGATCAGATGGCTCGCGATACACGCCGTACCAAAAAGAAGGTCTCCAAGAACATTGCCGCTGGTGTGGCACATGTGAACTCTTCTTTTAACAACACGAAAATCCTTATCTCTGATGTGCAGGGCAATGCGATCTCATGGTCGTCTGCTGGGACAATGGGCTTTAAAGGGTCTCGGAAATCCACACCTTATGCTGCACAAATGGCAGCAGAGGATGCTGGCCGCAAAGCACAAGACCATGGCGTGAAAACGCTTGAGGTTGAAGTGCAGGGGCCAGGGTCTGGCCGCGAAAGCGCATTGCGCGCACTTGCGGCAGTTGGATTTAACATCACATCTATCCGTGATGTGACCCCAATGGCACATAACGGCTGTCGCCCACCAAAGCGCCGCCGCGTATAAGCCGAAACATTCAAAGGGTGTGTGATGTCACATACCCTTTATTCGTCATTTTAAACCTCGGGCGTTTGCCTTTTTGGACATGAAAGGCAGACTGGAATGGAGGGACACATGATCCACAAAAACTGGGCTGAATTAATTAAGCCAACGCAACTTGACGTCAAACCGGGTAATGACCCTGCGCGCCAAGCAACAGTCGTCGCAGAGCCGCTTGAACGTGGCTTTGGCTTAACGCTGGGCAATGCGCTACGCCGCGTGCTGATGTCATCACTTCAGGGTGCTGCAATTACGGCTGTGCAGATCGATAATGTACTGCATGAGTTTTCATCAGTGCCAGGTGTACGTGAGGATGTCACAGACATCGTGCTGAACCTGAAAGGTGTTGCAATCCGTATGGAAGTTGAGGGTCCAAAGCGTTTGAGCGTGCAGGCCCGCGGCCCTGGCGTTGTCACCGCTGGCGATATCTCTGAGACCAATGGAATCGAGATTCTGAACAAGGATCACGTGCTGTGCCATCTTGATGATGGGGCTGATCTCTACATGGAACTGACTGTGAACACAGGCAAAGGCTATGTGGCGTCTGACAAGAACAAGCCAGAAGATGCACCTATTGGCATGATCTCAATTGATGCGATCTATTCACCTGTGAAAAAAGTGAGCTATGATGTGCAGCCGACCCGCGAGGGGCAAGTGCTGGATTATGATAAGCTGACAATGAAGGTGGAAACAGACGGATCACTGACACCTGATGATGCGGTTGCTTATGCGGCACGTATTTTGCAGGATCAGTTGTCAATCTTTGTGAACTTTGATGAACCAGAGTCCGCGCAATCTGGTAGCGATGATGATGGGCTTGAGTTTAACCCGCTTCTTTTGAAGAAGGTTGATGAGCTTGAATTATCTGTCCGCTCGGCCAACTGCCTGAAAAACGACAATATCGTTTACATCGGTGATTTGATTCAGAAAACCGAGGCCGAGATGCTGCGCACGCCGAACTTTGGCCGTAAATCGCTCAACGAGATCAAAGAAGTGCTGTCTGGCATGGGCTTGCACCTCGGTATGGATGTCGAGGATTGGCCGCCAGATAATATCGAAGACCTGGCTAAAAAATTCGAAGACGCTTTCTAAAATCTGTAGGGTGGGCAATATTGCCCACCCTACAACAAAATGCCCGCGTTTGGTGGGGAAAACCTTGGGCAATACTGCCCCAATAATGTGGCTGGCACGCATCAGACCACTGCACAAAGCATAATTAGGAGACCTTCAAATGCGTCACGCTCGCGGATACCGCCGCCTAAACCGCACACATGAACATCGCAAAGCGATGTTTGCGAATATGGCTGGCTCGCTCATTGAACATGAGCAAATTAAAACCACCCTACCAAAGGCCAAAGAGCTCAAGCGTGTGATCGAAAAGCTGATCACACTTGGTAAACGTGGTGACTTGCACGCACGCCGCCAGGCCAACGCGCGCCTTAAGCAAGAGATGCACACTGCAAAACTGTTTGAGATCCTAGGACCACGTTACAAAGACCGCCAAGGCGGTTATGTGCGGGTTCTCAAAGCCGGCTTCCGCTATGGTGATATGGCACCGATGGCGATCATCGAATTTGTAGATCGCGACATTGATGCAAAAGGCGCTGCTGATAAGGCACGCCTAGTTGAAGACGATGCCGAAGCATAAGAATAAGCGCTCAAACCTAGCGTTCTAAGGCCCTGCATTGCGGGGCCTTATTTATTTCTGTGCTCGATACCTTGTGACCTTTTATGACGCCCATCAGGTTTCATATTGTGCGAGGCGAGGAATTTTTCGGCATCCTCTTTGGATGAGCACACAAACTCTCTTAAGGTATCATGGTCTTTTTTTGTAAGCTGCGGGTATATTTCTTTTAAACGATCACTCTTCATTGTTACTTTGCCCTTTTTGTCCCGCTTTGCAATTTATAGTTGACCTTGCTGAACGCAACTTGTCTAAAAGGACATGTCCTTAAGAGCCGGTATCGATCTGAGAACAAAACAATTGGGCCAGATGGCACCGAGTGGGTTCTTTTATGCGATGCATATTCGATTTGCGCTGCCGCTCATGCACCACCAAACCTATCCGCAAGGCTGGACGGACCTTTATACAGAAGAAGCCTATGCGTTCAGAGACCCGATTATTGCTTGGGGATTTAGCGTTGATGGTTCCGCGCGCTGGAGCGAAATTGATATCCCGGATCCGTTTGAGATTATCAAGCAAGCCCGCGCATATGGGATGAACTATGGATTTGCCGTAGCATGTGGTGAAAAGAAATCGCGCACAATTGCGTCGGCTTCGCGTCCAGACCGGGAATTTACCAACGTAGAGATTTCTGATTTTGCAAAGATCATTGAAAAGCTGCATCAGATGACAGAGCCCCCTGAAAAGCTCACTAACGCGCAGATTGAGGCGTTGCGTTGCGTTGCCAATGGTGATCGCCATGCCGCTGCAGCGGAAAAGCTCAATATTTCGCAAAGCGCTTTCAAAGCGAGGCTTGCGCTTGCACGGGACAATTTACTGGCACGTACCACTGCAGAAGCTCTGCAGCGCGCCAGAGATTACAGACTGCTCTGATCCGCTCGGGGCAGCCTTTCGCTTTCTAACATAAACCATACTCATCGGGGGATTGAGATGCTGAGTACGACACTTTCGTTTGCAAATATGCACAATCATGGGGAGCTTTTTGCAAATATATTGCGCGCAAGAAGGGATTCTTTTATCATACGAAACCGCTGGCAACTGCCATAGACCATGGGCATGGAGTATGATCAATATGATACACCCATGTCGCGCTGGCTTGCCGTGCATGATGATGCGGGTCGGGTTCTTGCCGGGGCGCGTCTTACGCCGACCACGGCACAGTGTGGGGTATATACCTATATGATCCGGGACGCACAAAATGGTCTGTTGCAAAGCATCCCCCAAGATCTGCTATTCGAGCCGGCCCCAATTGGCCCGCATATTTGGGAGGTCACGCGCGGATTTATTGCCCATGATATTCCTTCATCCCTAAGACATAAGGTTCGTATGCGGCTTGTAAGACAATTGCTTAGAACATCGCGCGAAGAGGGCATTGGCAAGATGCTCGCCTTGCTACCATCCAACTGGCATCGATGGGCCGCCAGATGTGCATTGGATATGGCGCCCGCCGGGCGGCAGATGGATATGGGAGGGGTCATATATCAGGCGGTTTGGATTGATTTCGCGCCCGCATTGCACTGAAGCTTTCCAAACAGAATGTAGGCGCATAATGTATCTTTATGCCTGATCTATTTTCATCGCCCTCATCCGAGGTATCCCATAACGCACCGCGCCCTTTGGCTGATAGATTGCGCCCGCAATCATTGGGAGATGTCATCGGGCAAGAGCATATTTTGGGACCTGAGGCGCCTTTGGGCATTATGCTTGCCTCGGGTGTTTTATCATCGCTCATCTTTTGGGGGCCGCCGGGGGTTGGCAAAACAACGATCGCCCGGCTTTTGGCGGATGTGACGGATCACCATTTTGTGC
>CAKMZE010000005.1:31713-35461 GCA_929200295.1 uncultured Alphaproteobacteria bacterium | reverse complement strand
ATTTTGTGCAGATATCGGCGATATTCACAGGTGTTCCTGAATTACGCAAAGTGTTTGAGGCGGCCAAGCTGCGTCGGCAAAACGGCAAAGGCACATTATTGTTTGTGGATGAGATCCACCGTTTTAATAAGGCGCAGCAAGATGGATTTTTACCTTATATGGAGGATGGCACGATCCTTCTTGTGGGGGCGACCACGGAAAACCCATCGTTTGAGCTGAACGCGGCGGTTTTATCGCGCAGTCAGGTACTGGTTCTCAATCGTCTTGATCTTGATGCATTGGCAGGGCTTGTGCAACGCGCAGAGCAAGAGCTTGATATGACCTTGCCGCTTGATGATGGGGCGCGTCATGCGCTGTTGAATATGGCGGATGGGGACGGGCGGACGCTGTTGAATTTGATTGAGCAGATTGCAGCTTGGTCGGTGACGCAGCCGATGGGTGTGGACGACTTGACTAAGCGTTTGATGAAACGCGCGCCAAAATACGACAAATCTGGGGATGAGCATTACAATCTGATCTCAGCCTTGCATAAATCTGTGCGCGGCTCTGACCCAGATGCAGCGCTTTATTGGTTTGCGCGGATGCTCACAGGAGGCGAAGACCCGCGTTATCTGGCCCGCAGGATTACGCGAATGGCAGTTGAGGATATCGCACTTGCGGATCCGCAGGCGCATCGTGTGTGTCTCGATGCATGGGACACATACGAGCGGCTTGGCTCGCCCGAGGGCGAACTGGCGCTGGCTGGGGCTGTTACCTATCTTGCGCTGGCCCCCAAATCGAATGCCACCTATGTCGCCTATAAGGCTGCGATGTCAGCGGCAAAGAAAACCGGTTCAGAGCCACCGCCTGCACATATCCTCAATGCGCCAACCGCGCTGATGAAAGAGCAAGGGTACGGCAAAGACTATGCCTATGATCATGACGCAGAAGATGGCTTTAGCGGGCAAAACTATTTTCCTGATGGGATGGCGCGCGGGGCGTATTACGCCCCAGTGGACCGTGGGTTCGAGCGTGATTTGAAAAAACGTGTGGCCTATTTTGCGGGGCTGCGGGCAAAGAGGCAGGCGGAATGACGGTGCTTTGGGTTGCATTAGGTGGGGCGCTTGGGGCGTGCTTGCGCTACGGGGTAGGGCTGGTTGTGGCCGCCCCCTTGGGAACGCTATGCGTAAATGTCATCGGGTCTTTGGCCATTGGGTTGTTGTGGCAGGGGCTTATGATGCGCGGGTTACATGGGGCGATGCCCTTTGTTGTGACAGGGGTTTTGGGGGGATTTACCACCTTTTCTGCATTTAGCCTCGATACACTGCGCCTGATTGATGCAGGACGGCTGGCGGTGGCTGGTGGATATGTTATGGGCTCAGTTCTATTGTCGCTCTTTGCATGTGCAGCGGGCGTATGGATTGCAAAGGTTTTCGCATGAGCGGCGTACAAACACGTGTCATTGAAGAAGAAGATGGTGATCAACGGCTTGATCGCTATTTGCGCCGGGTGTTCCCGCATCTGACCCAAGGGCGGATTGAAAAGATGTGCCGCAAGGGTGAGCTGCGCGTCAACGGGGGCCGCGTGAAAACCAACACGCGGCTTGAGGCGGGGCAGACCTTGCGCATTCCGCCGCTGCCCACAGCCGAAGAGGCCGCTGCCTCGGCGCATCTGGTCAAGCGTGGCGTGACAAAGGCGGATGCAAAGCTGATCCAATCCTGCGTGCTCTATCGTGACGCGCATATTATTGCGCTAAACAAACCGCCCGGTATCGCCACCCAAGGCGGCACAAACACGAGCCGCCATATTGACGGTATGGCCGAGGCTTTGATGTTTGATCTCGATGAAAAGCCCCGGCTTGTGCACCGTTTGGATAAAGACACATCAGGTGTTTTGCTTTTGGCCCGCACCCGGCTTGCGGCTAAGGGGCTGACTGAGAACCTCAAACACCGCGAAACGCGCAAGATCTACTGGGCCGCGATTGCAGGTGTGCCACAGCCTAAGGCTGGCACGATTAAATACGGGCTGATCAAAACAGGCGGTCATGGTCGCGGCGACATGGAAAAGATGCGCTGCATCCATCCGCAAGAGGTCGCACAAACAGAAGGTGCGAAACGTGCCACTTCTGATTACGCGGTGATGGATACGCTTGCGACCCGCGCCTCATGGTGTGCACTTGTGCCGATCACAGGGCGGACCCATCAGCTGCGCGCGCATATGGCTGAGATTGGTCATCCGATTATCGGAGACGGTAAATATGGTGGCTCACAGCAGGAAAATCTTGGCGATGGTTGGGGCGCCGGCATGGGCGGTGATATCAGTCGCAAGATGCATTTGCATGCGCGCAGCCTGACGATTGAGCACCCGATGACTGGTGCCGAGATGCAGTTTGTCGCCCCCTTGCCTGAGCATATGCAGCGGACATGGGATTTTGTTGGGTGGCACGTGAGCCATGCGCCGTTTGATCCATTTAACATGCCAGACGCCTGATGTCTGAGCTGCGTTTGGTGATCTTTGATGTCGATGGCACATTGGTTGATAGTCAGGATTTGATCCAACAGGCGATGGTGTTTGCCTATGATCAAATCGGTGTGCCAGCCCCTGCGCGTGATCTGACGCTCAGCTATGTTGGCATGTCGCTGGATTTGATCTTTCAACACCTGTCGCCTGATTTATCAGATGCGCAGCATGCGGCACTGAGCCAAGGATACCGGGATGCATATTTCCATATGCGCCAGCAGCAGGGCTCTGCCCTCACCAGCCCGTTTTTTGCAGGCATGCGCGGTGTGCTTGATGGCTTGCATGCGCAAGACACGACCATCCTTGCGGTCGCCACGGGCAAAAGCAAGCGTGGGCTTGATAAGCTGATTTCGGGTCATGGGTTAGAAGGCTATTTTCAAAGCTTGCAAGTGGCGGATTTCCATCCGTCAAAACCGCACCCTGCGATGATCCAAGCCTGCCTTACTGAAACTGGCATTGCACCTGCGCGGACTGTTATGATTGGCGACACGAGCTTTGATATCGACATGGGGCGGGCGGCAGGTGTGCACACGATCGCCGTCTCTTGGGGTTATCACGATGCGGTGTCGCTGGCGGCAGATCGGGTCGTGACAGACCCAAGCGATATTATGACAACGATTGATCAACTCATAGGATCTGACGCATGAGCGAATGGGCTGTAAAGCGGTTTTGGGACGCAGCAAATGTGACATCATCTGATGCAGGTTTTGGCATTGCGTTGGATGGGCGCCCTGTCAAAACACCGGCCAAAGCCGCGCTGATCGTGCCAACACGCGCAATAGCAGATGCCATTGCGGCGGAATGGGACGCGCAAGACCAACGGGTTGATCCGTTAACGATGCCTGTGACGCGCGGTGCGAATGCGGCGATTGACAAGGTCGCTTTGCAGTTTGACGCGGTTGTTGAGATGCTCGCAGCCTACGGGGATAGCGATCTGCTATGTTACCGTGCGACTAATCCTGAGGCGCTTGTTGCGTTGCAAACCCAGCATTGGGATCCGCTTTTGGCATGGGCAAAACACCGTTACGGCGCGGATCTAAAGCCACGCTTTGGGGTCATGCATCAGCCACAAGAATCGCAAGCTTTAGGGCGATTACAGAAAGAGTTGGAGAAGCTTACCGCGTTTCAATTGGCCGCGGCACATGATCTGATCAGCATATCGGGGTCGCTGATAATCGCATTGGCTGTAATGGACGGAAAAATTACAGCCAAAGAGGGATGGGACGTGTCACGTGTCGATGAAGAGTGG
>CAKMZE010000005.1:12619-31703 GCA_929200295.1 uncultured Alphaproteobacteria bacterium | reverse complement strand
AAGCAAGCCACCAAGCGCAGATCAAATGCGACGCCTTTCTCGGAGCGGCGCGATTTTTTGTGATGGCCACTTAAGCAGCGGTATCGCGACTCTGCTATATTGCGCATCACTTTTAACCATGATGTCTGAAAAGATAGTAGGAATCTTCAATCGGACCCTTGACGAACAGCCCTGATTCCCAGCACTCTATGTAGGTCGGGGGGCAACCCCACGTTATCACAGCTGCCCCAGAGATGGGGTGGATAATAATCCGCTACTGTAAACGTGGTGGAACTCAGGAAGAGGTAAAAATGAAAAAAACCGTATTTCTCGGTGCTTTGACAGTCGCTGGTTTGTCAGCCGCTGTGGCATCAGCTGCGACACTTGACGATGTTAAAGCGCGTGGCTCGCTTAACTGTGGTGTGTCAACTGGTCTTGTTGGCTTTGCTGCACCTGACGCAAACGGCGAATGGGCTGGCTTTGACGTGGCTGTATGCCGCGCTGTTGCAGCTGCTGTTTTGGGTGACCCAAGCGCTGTTGAGTTCGTACCAACAACTGGTCAGACACGCTTTACTGCGCTTGCATCTGGCGAAGTTGACATGTTGGCACGTAACACAACATGGACATTCTCACGCGACAACGATCTCAAGTTCGAATTCGTTGGCGTTAACTACTATGACGGTCAGGGCTTTATGGTGCCAAAGGCACTTGGCGTGATGTCAGCCAAAGATCTTGATGGTGCGACTGTTTGCATTCAGACAGGTACAACAACAGAGCTGAACCTTGCTGACTTCTTCCGCACAAACAACATCTCATATGAGCCAGTGCCAATCGAAACAAACGCTGAAGCACAACAGCAGTATCTTGCTGGTGCATGCGACGTTTACACAACTGACGCATCAGGTCTTGCTGCGACACGTGCAACATTCGAAGCACCTGGCGACCACGTTGTTCTGCCAGAAATCATCTCAAAAGAGCCACTCGGCCCATTGGTTCGCCACGGCGACCACGAGTGGGGCGACATTGTGCGCTGGACTTTGAATGCGATGATCACAGCTGAAGAGCTTGGTGTGAACTCATCAAACCTTTCTGAGCTGGCTGCGGCACCAACCAACAACCCAGAAATCAACCGTATGCTTGGCACCGAAGGTGAGCTGGGCGCGATGCTTGGTCTGGACGCTGATTGGGCGGTTTCTGCGCTCGCAGTTGGTGGTAACTACGGCGAAGTCTTCGAGACAAACATTGGTGAAAACACACCAATCGGTCTTGCTCGTGGTCTGAACGCACAGTGGACAGACGGTGGTCTGATCTACTCACCACCTTTCCGCTAGGATTGAATGCAAAGGCCCGGTCAAACGACCGGGCCTTTCGCTATAGAACGATCATATAAAAGATTTGCGCCTCTCGCGCCGCCTGTATCCCAAGATAATATCTTGGTGTCATTGCAAAGCCTAAAATAATAGCGAGAGCCTTGGGGGATAATGCATGTCAGTCCTAACGGACCCGCCGAAGCCCAGCTTTCGGCTATCTCAACTACTTTATGATACCCGCTACCGGTCGATTACAATTCAGGTTATTGCCTTTATTCTGATCGCATGCGGTCTTTGGTGGTTGGTCGCCAATACGATCAGTAACCTCAATGATCTTGGTAAAGACTTTAACTACAGCTTCTTAGGAAGCGCTGCGGGTTATGATATCAATCAACAATTGATTGAGTATGACAGCCAGAAAAGCCACGGTCGCGCGGCTCTCGTTGGGATACTGAATACGCTGCTTGTTGCGTTTCTCGGATGTATAACCGCAACGATCATTGGCGTGATCGCAGGGGTTTTACGGCTTTCGAAAAACTGGGTCGTGAGCAGCTTAATGGCTGTCTATGTTGAAGGG
This sequence comes from uncultured Alphaproteobacteria bacterium, assembly GCA_929200295.1. Lineage (GTDB taxonomy): Bacteria > Pseudomonadota > Alphaproteobacteria > Rhodobacterales > Rhodobacteraceae > Yoonia. The sequence continues at coordinate 29,837 of CAKMZE010000005.1, read as the reverse complement.
TTCCGTAACGTTCCACTGTTGTTGTGGATTATCCTGATTTTCGCGGTCGTGACAGAATCAACGCCGCGCCCGAATGAGTTTCGCGGCGAAGACCCTGCGGCCTCGATGATCCTTGCAGATAGCATGGCGATCACAAACCGTGGGACATATATCCCGCGTATCGGCTTTACCAATTCAATGAGCGGTAATGAAGTTGTCGCCTCACAAGAGGGGCTTGTCCCTGTCGCATCCGGCGGCATTGATTGGTTGCTTGTCATTGGTACATTGATCATCAGCATTATCGTTGTGCGCACACTGAATGCGCGCGCCTCCCGGATACAAGAAGCAACGGGTGACAGGCCTAATACGCTTTGGGCTAACCTTGCTGTCCTGATTATCCCTGTTGGGATTGTGCTGTTCTTTCTCGGAGCAACAATTGTGAAGCCTTATCTCAAAGGGTTTAACTTCACAGAAGGGGTGCATCTGCGTAACTCGCTTATTGCGCTTTGGCTTGCGCTTTCTGTTTACACAGGTGCGTTCATTGCTGAAAACGTGCGCGCCGGTATTCTCGCGGTGAGCAAAGGACAAACCGAGGCGGCGTCAGCTCTCGGTCTGCAGCCAAACCGCACCATGAGCCTTGTGATCTTGCCACAGGCGATGCGGGTGATCATTCCACCGCTGATTTCGCAGTATCTGAACCTGACCAAGAACTCATCTCTCGCGATTGCGGTGGGGTATATGGATGTGCGTGCGACATTGGGCGGTATCACGATCAACCAGACAGGACGCGAACTTGAGGGGATGCTATTGCTAGGCCTCTTTTATCTTACGCTGTCATTGCTGATCTCTGGTGTGATGAATGTCTATAACAGCCGTATGAAACTGACGGAGCGCTAAAATGAGTGACACAAACGTTTCATATGTCCGCAAGGAAATGCTCGCTGAGGCGGCACCGCCTGTTTCAGAGATTGGACCTGTACGCTGGGTGCGTGAGAACCTATTCTCAAGCCCGTTGAATGCGATCCTGACCATCATCTCGCTCTATGTGATTTATTGGGTTGTGGGGCATGTTGCACCATGGACAATCGGGGGTATTTGGGGCGCGTCATCGCTGACCGAATGCCGTGAAATCCGTGACGCAACAGTTGGGTCTGATCATGGGATTGCCTGTTGGTCGGTGCTCTCGCATCGCTGGCACCAGCTTCTTTTTGGCTATTACCCCAGTCATCTATATTGGCGCCCTGTGCTGGCTTTGCTGCTGTTTTTGGCGGGCCTTGTTCCGGTGCTTTATCCTGACACCTCGCGCAAGCTGTTGATCGTCTCTGCGATTGCTCCATTTGCCTGTTTCTGGCTGCTCTGGGGGGGCTCTGTCTGGCTGCCTGTAAGCACCGCATTGGGCTTTGTTGTCGGCTATTTCGCGTTTGGCTTAGCAACGCGGCTGATCAGCCCGCTTGCGGGGATCTTGGCTGCAATCATACTCCCACTTCTTTACTGGTATTTCATTGCAGGCGATCTTTATGCCGCTTTGGCCGACACGGTGCCTTTGGGGATTGAGTTTGTACAATCGCGCGACTTTGGCGGGTTTATGCTTTCTGTTGTGATCGGTCTATCTGCCATTGTCTTGTCGTTGCCACTGGGTATTTTGCTTGCTCTTGCGCGGCAGTCTGATCTCTTCATCATCAAAACATTCGCTGTGGTGTTTATCGAGGTGATCCGAGGCGTGCCACTGATTGTGTGGCTCTTTACGGCGCAGCTTTTGCTAAACTACTTTTTACCACCGGGGACAAACTTTGACCTGACATTGCGCGTGATCATTATGGTGACGCTCTTTTCTGCGGCTTATATTGCAGAGGTGGTGCGCGGGGGCCTCGCGGCTTTGCCAAAGGGGCAGTATGAAGGTGCTGACAGCCTTGGGTTAAACTACTGGCAGTCAATGCGTCTGATCATCCTGCCGCAAGCGCTCAAAATCTCGATCCCGGGAATTGTGAATACCTTTATCGGCCTCTTCAAAGACACGACACTTGTGGTCTTTATTGGCCTGTTTGATCCATTGGGTATCGCATCAGCTGTCCGCGCCACGACCGAGTGGAACGGCATCTACTGGGAACTCTTCATCTTTATCGGCGTGATGTTCTTCATCGCTTGCTTCAGCATGGGCCGCTATTCACTGCAGTTGGAGAAGAAACTCCAGCGCGAACATCGTTAAGGAGGACATGAGACATGTCTGAACTCGCAACTGATCGTGAAATTGATCGCTCGAACATGCAGATCTCGGATGAGATCGCGATTGAAATCACAGGTATGAACAAATGGTACGGGACGTTCCACGTTCTGCGCGATATCAATCTGACTGTGAACCGGGGTGAACGCATCGTGGTGTGCGGCCCATCGGGATCTGGCAAATCCACCTTGATCCGCTGTATCAACCGCCTGGAAGAACACCAGCAGGGCCAGATCATCGTGGATGGCACTGAGCTGTCATCAGATCTAAAAAACATCGACAAGATCCGGTCAGAGGTGGGCATGTGCTTTCAGCACTTTAACCTCTTCCCGCATCTGACCATTCTTGAAAACTGCACGCTGGCACCTATTTGGGTGCGCAAAACACCCAAGAAAGAAGCCGAGGAAATCGCGATGCATTTCCTTGAAAAGGTGAAAATCCCTGAGCAGGCGGATAAATCCCCTGGCCAGTTGTCTGGTGGTCAGCAGCAGCGTGTGGCGATTGCGCGGTCTTTGTGCATGAAGCCACGGATTATGTTGTTTGATGAACCAACGTCTGCGCTGGACCCTGAGATGATCAAAGAGGTGCTCGACACGATGATCGAGCTTGCTGAGGACGGGATGACAATGATCTGCGTAACCCACGAGATGGGCTTTGCCCGTCAGGTTGCGAACCGCGTGATCTTTATGGACCAAGGTCAGATCGTTGAACAAAACGAGCCAGAAGCGTTCTTTAACAACCCTCAATCTGAACGGACACAGCTGTTCTTGAGCCAGATTTTGGGCCACTAAGTCCTGCGCTAAAAGTTGAAATTTTAGGCGATCTGATGTATTCAGATCGCCTTTTTTATTGCGCTAGTGAAATGTATCCTATGTGGGGCTGCTTATCATAGCTACGTTTGGATGAGCGCTCGACATACGAGCCAAGGACTATCTGAATGTAAAATTCCCGCTAAAGGATAGCTCTTTACCTTTGGGTGGTATCGCAATTATGATGTGTGAAAATTTGAAAGGCTTCTGTTCGTCTTATGAATAATGGAATTCGTCATACCCTAAGTGCGACACTTTTTGTGATCGGTTTTACGTTAAGCCCGTTCACATTGTGGAACGATAGTTTTGTAAATCTACCGCTGACGATTGTGCTCTCTGAACCGTTTATTTTTATGTTCGAGACAGATCGTGTTTTGACGTATTTCATTGCGTATGGGTTTACCAACGTCCTTGGGATTGCGCTGATGGCACTGACATCTGCGCGCGGTCTCTATGATATTAGCCGCTCTTTCGCTGCAAAATATTTATCTAAGGGGCCACGATAATGGATATGATCCCTGACACGGGTGAACTTAAGTATTTACAAGAAGCGATAAAAACTGCCGGACAGGGCGTCGATCTTTTTAAAAAGCTTATTCCAAAAGTCATCCCAAAGTGGCGCAAGCCCGCGGATGCGGAGCCCAGCGAAACCGATAATTTGGCCCAAACATTTTATGGGACAAGCAGCGACATCTCAGATTTCAATTCTGCGCTGATTGACTGCATAACCGTAAACACGCAGCCGTTTTTTATCAGGGTCGGTGAAAAAATTACGATCCCGGGTGAGCTCCCTCCTGTTGCGATGAAACGCAGCATTGAAGGCCCGAGCGTTTGGGATTGGCACTATGTTTTCAATTACAAACAAATGAGCCCACCAGACCGCGAGCATTTGCAAAATACATTCTTAGATGAGAACCGACAGTCAGTTAGCGCTGCACTTTCGACAACGACGCTGAAGTTAAGCCAAAAGAGACTTCCTGAACATTTCGAACGTGGTGTGTTTATTTTCGGTCTTGAAACGACCAATCGCGCTTATACGGACCTGTTGAATATTCGCGCGGATCAGATGATCCCGCTGAAGGTATTGCTGTGCTTAAACAGTGAAAAGCCTGCGTTTTCAGTGATCGACGATCCCGTTGCGACACGCTATTGGCTGACCGCAGTGCGTGAGTTTATCATGGATGTTGACAGCGATACCGCCACGCCTGGCTTTGAAGCACGGCTTTATTGCGGTGGCGAGGGCGGGACCGAAGGTGGGGTCGCTCCGATTGATAATGGCAGTATCGCAATTCCAAAGGCGCTGCGCTAAATTGATGCGTGATGGTGATCTCTCCCACTGGTAAACTCTGAGTTTGCCGCTTATGTATCTGTCTACAGTTTTGACTGCGCATAAGATTTGGGGACAACTTTGATCAGCACACTTCTAAGCTTGGCCCTTTTGATCGGTGGCTTAATCGGGGTCGTTTATGCAGCTGGGCTGTTTTTGTCAGGTGCAGTGGGTGTCGCGAGCAGATTTGGTATCCCAGAGTTTATTGTTGGCAGCGTGATCGTTGCCGTTGGCACATCCGCGCCCGAGCTGGCCATCAATCTCGCGGCGAGCTTTCAAAACCAAGGCGATGTGATCATCAGTAATATCGTTGGCAGCAATATTGTGAACCTTGGGCTTGGGATCGGTCTTGCTGGGATGTTGATCAAATTTGATAAATTGCCCAAAGGGTATTTTGTCTCTGCAATGGTTGGCTTTGTTGCGACAGCTGCGGTGCTGTGTATGACGCTTGGCTCTGCAAATGCGGATGGGATTAGCCATATTGGGCGGGCGTTTTCGCTGATCCTTTTTGGTGGGTTTGTCGTCTATATGCTGGCATCACTGAAATTCAGCGATGGGGATGATGACGATGAATATGATGTGCCTGAGCAAACGATGTTTATCTTGGTGGCTCAGCTCATTTTTGGCTCTGTTGCGATGGCGTTTCTCGCAGACGTCACGGTTGATAACGCGGTAATTTTGGCCACAACGCTTGGCATCCCAACGGCTGTGGTTGGCGCCACCGTAATTGCTGCTGGCGGTAGCTTGCCCGAGGTGTTCGCCTGCATTGCAGCGGCGCGTATGGGGCGGCCAAAGATTGTCTTTGGCAATATCGTTGGTAGCCAGATCTTTAATTTGATGGGGATTTTGGGCGTTTCAGGGCTGGTTGGCGCATTCACCTATAATGTGGCAATCAAAGCGGACATCATGATCTTAATGGCGATCACTGTGCTGATGCTGCTGTCGTTCTTTGTGACGCGCCTGCGCCAGCACCTTGGCCCTGTGATGCTACTGAGCTACGCAGGCTACGCCTGTTATTTGCTTTCAATCTCGCTGTGATTACTGGCTGACGTTAAAGCCGCCAGCCATCACCCCATCTGTGGTGGTTCCATGAAACGCACCAATTGCTTGGGTCGCGCCCATGTTGCCAGATAGATCACCTGTGATGCCACTAAAGGTCACTGTCCCAGAAAGCGTGCCAGAGCTGATCGTGCCATTCACAGTGAGGTCTGCATCGCTTCCGGTGAGGGTGTTGTTGGCGAAATCAGCCGTCAGTTGCAAAGTGCCGGCATGTGACAGCCGATCACCTGTGATCGCACCGCTTTCCACACGCGCATTGAGATATGTTTCAGCACTATAAGTGCCGCGTAACGTTGTGGTGCCCGTTGTAGGCGGTGTGCTTAGTGTCGATGCCGAAACGGTGCCCGCATTTGCAGTCAGCGTTAAACTGCTATCAATCGTACCGACTTGATATGCATAACCATTTCCTGATGCGTCAATGTCGCGCTTGCCACGCACATTATCCAGTGTTGAGCTAAATGTGCCATCCGTCCCTGGCGTGACAAAGCTTGATTGTACGCTCAGCGTATCAGGATCAAAAGGATTGGTGCCATCACCACATGCGACCATGAAAACAGGAGATATGGCGAAAAGATACGGTTTTAACTGCATGATGCCCTCATTTATTTTTCTGCACCATGCGGATTTGTCGGTGAGCTGTCAAATCACACACGTCACAGATGAATAATATGAGATCAGAATGATACAGTCTGGCCATGCGGCGCGAAATCAGATTTCATATGCGCATGACACAAGAAAACGCCCCCTATGACGCGGACACACGCCGCAAAATTGCGCCAGTGATTTGTTATCCAACGGATACGCTGAGCGCAGCTGATGTCCCGCTTTATCAAAATGCGCGCGCGCGCGCTGAGCTGGTTGATGAGGTGACGGTTCAGCCCCGTGACGCCGCTGCTATCTTAGTCCCCGCGGGGCATATGCTGCGGATTGAGAGCATTGAGGGCGCGCAGGTGGGCGATCTTAATCTCTTTGCCGCAGATAATCTGCATGAGCGGTTTTATTCAGGTAAGACGCGGGCGCTGCATGGCACGCATGTCAGCATTGGGGATCGTCTATGGTCGCAGTTTCCCTACCTGCGCCCGATGGCAACGATTATAACCGATAGTCTTGCGTGGTATGGGATCGACCCATATGGCGGCTCTGTGCATGATGTGATCGGCACACGGTGTGACCCATATACCGGTAATCTGTTGTCCGGGACGCAGTATCATCACTGCTGTCATTCAAACCTCACGCGGGCTTTGGCTGCGCATACGGGTATTGAGCTACCCGAGGCCGAGGTACTGGTGCATGATGTGCTCAATGTCTTTATGTGCACAGGGTTCACCCGCGATACAGGGCAATATTTTATGAAGGCCAGCCCCGTACGCCCCGGCGACCACATCGAATTTTTTGCCGAGATTGATCTGCGCGCGGTGCTGAGTGCTTGCCCCGGGGGTGATTGCAGCGCGCAGCACTCAAGTGATGTCGCGCAATGTCACCCACTGCTGATGCAGGTCTGGAAACCGCAAGAGGCTGATTTAAAGGGGTGGGTTTCACCGCCGCTGAACGGGTATAACCGCAGCCATGGAGTTAATACATAAGCCCAAAGCGATTTCTCAGTAGAGCGCTTGGTTTTTCTCAGCCAGCGCAACGATATCTGACATAATCGCATTGAGCTGGAAATCCTTTGGGGTGTAAATATGCGAGACCCCAGCTTGCCGCAGGGTATCAATGTCTTCGGCTGGGATAATGCCACCTGCGATAACCGGAATATGACCCAAGCCCGCATTCTCAAGCTGTGCCAATGTTTCGCGGATGAGCGTCATGTGTGACCCTGATAGAATAGATAAACCGATCACATGCACATCTTCTGCTTTGGCGGTGGATACGATTTCTTCTGGGGTCATCCGGATGCCTTGATAGGTGATTTGCATGCCGCAATCTTTTGCGCGCGTGGCGATCTGTTCGGCACCATTGGAATGCCCGTCAAGACCGGGCTTACCAATCATGATCTTTAAACGTCGCCCTAATTGGTCACTGACACGGGTAACTGCGGCTCTGATGTTATCTAAATCCTCTGTTTGGTTTGTGGGCTCTTGCCGCACACCTGTGGGTGCGCGGTATTCACCGAATGCAGCGCGGATCACGTCTGCCCATTCTCCTGTTGTGACCCCTGCCTTTGCGCAGGCGATTGATGGTGGCATGATATTTGTCCCATCTCGCGCGGCTTTGCGCAACGCGGCCAATGCTGCGCTCACATCTTGCATGTTGCGTTGGGCTTTCCAGCTTTGCAAACGTGCGATTTGACCGGCTTCTGCGGCCGGATCTGCAACCATGATTGCACCCTCAGCGGTGGTTAGTGGGGATGGCTCGCCATGTTGCCATTTATTAACACCGACAACAGTGGTTTGACCTGTTTCAATGGATTTAAGCCTATTGGCATTGCTCTCGACCAAGCGCGATTTCATGTATGAAATCGCGTTTTCAGCACCTCCCATGTCATCAATATGCTTGAGTTCTGCCAATGCGCTCGATTTGAGCGCCTCAACCTTCCGGGCGATTGCTGGGTTATCATCAAACAAATCGTCGTATTCTAAAAGATCGGTTTCATACGCCATGATTTGCTGCATGCGTAGCGACCATTGCTGATCCCAAGGGCGCGGCAAGCCCAGAGCTTCATTCCAAGCAGGTAATTGCACAGCCCGCGCCCGCGCGTTTTTTGAAAGCGTCACAGCAAGCATCTCAATAAGAATGCGGTACACATTATTTTCTGGCTGTTGCTCAGTCAGCCCAAGCGAATTTACCTGCACACCATACCGAAAGCGGCGGTATGTTGGGTTTTCGACAGCGTAACGCGTTTCGCAGATTTCATCCCAAAGTTCTACAAATGCGCGCATCTTACATAGTTCTGTCACAAAACGGATTCCGGCATTTACAAAAAATGAGATCCGCCCAACCATCTGTGGGAAATGTTCGGCGGGCACTTTTGCGCGCAAATCATCTAAGACAGCAGTGGCTGTTGCTAATGCAAAGGCAAGCTCTTGTTCTGGCGTCGCCCCGGCCTCTTGCAAGTGGTATGAGCAGACATTCATCGGGTTCCATTTGGGCAGATGTGCACGGGTATAGGCCGCAACATCCGTGATCATACGCAGCGAAGGGGCAGGGGGGCAGATGTATGTCCCGCGTGACAAATATTCTTTGATAATATCGTTTTGAACGGTGCCTTGCAGCGCTGCTACGTCAGCGCCTTGTTCTTCGGCCAATGCAATATAAAGCGCGAGCAACCATGGCGCTGTAGCATTAATCGTCATTGACGTGTTCATTTGCTCAAGTGGGATTTGGTCAAAAAGCGCGCGCATGTCGCCGAGATGGCAAATCGGAACACCAACCTTACCGACCTCGCCTTTGGCAAGGATATGATCACTATCATAGCCCGTTTGTGTGGGTAAATCGAAGGCGACGGATAACCCCGTTTGCCCTTTGGCCAAATTGCTTTGATAAAGCGCATTTGAGGCGGCAGCCGATGAATGGCCCGCATATGTGCGAAACAGCCAGGGGCGGTCTTTTTCGGGGGTGAGTGACATTCGCATTCCGTAGGTAATATTATTTCTGTATTTCGATCATATTTGGTATTTTATGACAGGTCAATATGCTGCGTTGCGGCGTAAGGGCTGGATTTACGTTTCGTTATCATCGGCATAATGTCTGCACATGACGCAAACGGTTTCCATGCCCCTTTGGGCTTTTATCCTTATTCTGCTCTTTGCGGCTGTGACCTTTGCCTCACATTTTCTTTTCCCATCAGTAAGATGGTTCTTTCGCAAGCGCGCAGAACGGCTTGTGGAGCAGCTAAATACCCGACTGCAAAGACCGATTGAACCGTTCAAGCTCGCGCGACGTTACGACATGATCCAACGGCTCATCCACGACCCCGAGGTCACGCATGCGATTGTTGAACACGCGCGACGTGAAAACATCCCTGAGAACGTCGCCTTTGAAAAAGCAAAGCGTTATGCGCGCGAGATCGTGCCGTCCTTTTCTGCGACCGCGTATTTCACCGTTGGTGCACGTCTGGCCAAATGGCTGTCGCGTGCGTTTTACCGGGTGCGTTTGGGCCGCTTTGATCGTGCCGCATTAGAAGAAATTGATCCTAATGCCACAGTAATCTTTGTGATCAATCATCGCAGCAACATGGATTATGTGTTGGTGACATATTTGATCAGCCGCACAAGTGCACTGTCCTATGCTGTGGGGGAATGGGCGCGGGTCTGGCCCTTGTCAGGCCTTATTCGGGCTATGGGTGCATATTTTATCCGGCGCAGGTCACGCGGTGTGCTCTATCGTCGGGTGCTGGAACGCTATGTTCAAATGGCCACAGATGGTGGTGTAACCCAAGCGATTTTCCCTGAAGGGGGACTGAGCCTGACGGGCAAGCTCGGGCAACCAAAGTTGGGTTTGTTAAATTATATTATCTCAAATCGCTCAGAAAACACCCGTGATGTTATATTTGTGCCAGTTGGGGTGAACTATGATCAGATTTTCGAAGACCAGTTTTTAATCCGCGCAGAGAAAACAGGTAAGCGGCGCTTTCGCCCTTCTTTCATTTCGGTCGTCAAAGCAACGACACGCCATATTTGGGCGCGTCTCACGAGGCGTTTCCTTGGCTTCGGGACGGCTTGTGTTGGGTTCGGCCCGCCACTTGAGCTCAGCAGCTTTCCGCAAGATACGCCAAATATAACGGAAGCGGTGGCAGATGAGCTGATGCAGAGAATTGCATCAGTGGTCCCGGTGCTTGCGGTGCCATTATTGGCGCATGTTCTCCTGCATGCTGAAACTTCGGACCGCGATCAGATATTACAAGATGTCGAAAAAATCCTTGCTGATCTCGCCCAGCGGCAAATGCCTGCACCGCATCGCAAAGCAAACCAACTTGTCACGCAAACCCTAGAGCGGTTTGCAAATCGTGGATTGGTTGAACTAACTGAAAAGAATGTAGAAATAACCCCCTTTGGGCGTGACATCCTAATATATTACGCAAATACGATTGCACATCATTTTCCAAATGCCGCAACGCAGAAGATATAAAATTACAAAAATTATACAAAATTAGTTGCTTTATTTCCCTCTCGATTTTATCTCTTGCGAGGCCAGCACGAATCTTTGCCGTGTTGAAAGATGAGATAGAATGGAGATCCAAATGGCACTTGATCATGCAATTAGTGGCTTGAAATACGACGCAGAGGCCAAGGATCTCTATGACGTGGGCGAGATACCACCGCTTGGGCATGTGCCAAAACAAATGCATGCATGGGCTATTCGGCGCGAACGTCATGGTGAACCGGACCAAGCGTTCCAGCTTGAGGTCGTGGACTGCCCAACACCCGATAGCCATGAAGTGCTCGTTATGGTGATGGCGGCTGGGGTGAATTATAATGGCGTTTGGGCAGGTCTTGGCGTGCCGATCAGCCCATTTGATGTGCACAAAGCAGATTACCATATCGCGGGGTCTGACGCTTCGGGGATCGTTTGGGCGGTTGGTGATAAGGTCAAACGTTGGAAAGTTGGCGATGAGGTTGTCATCCATTGTAACCAAGACGACGGTGATGATGAGCACTGTAATGGGGGGGACCCAATGATGTCGCCCTCACAGCGGATATGGGGGTACGAGACGCCAGATGGGTCGTTTGCGCAATTTACTGCAGTGCAATCACAACAGCTGATGCCGCGACCAAAGCATCTGAGTTGGGAAGAGGCGGCGTGTTATACGCTGACCCTCGCTACGGCTTATAGAATGCTCTTTGGACATGAGCCGCATGACTTAAAGCCAGGACAAAACGTGCTTGTGTGGGGCGCGTCTGGTGGGCTGGGATCTTATGCAATTCAGCTGATTAAAACGGCTGGTGCCAATGCGATCGGCGTGATCAGTGACGAAAGCAAGCGTGATTTTGTGATGTCGCTTGGTGCGAAAGGTGTGATCAACCGAAATGATTTTGCTTGCTGGGGGCAGATGCCCGAAGTGAATACGCCTGCGTATAAAGAATGGTTTGCTGAGACGCGTAAATTTGGCAAGGCAATTTGGGATATCACAGGTAAAGGCCAAAATGTTGATATGGTGTTTGAACACCCCGGAGAGGCAACCTTTCCAGTCTCGACATTTGTTTGCAAGCGCGGTGGCATGGTTGTGATTTGTGCCGGTACAACTGGCTATAATCTGACATTTGACGTGCGATACATGTGGATGCACCAAAAACGCCTGCAAGGGAGCCATTTTGCAAATCTCAAACAAGCCGCAGCCGCAAACCATCTTATGGTCGAACGCAGGCTAGATCCCTGCATGTCAGAGGTTTTTGCTTGGGATGAGATCCCTCATGCACATATCAAGATGCGGAAGAACCAGCATAAGCCGGGGAATATGTCTGTTCTTGTGCAATCCCCTGAACCGGGATTGCAGACGTTTGATGCGGCTCTCGCCGTGCGGGCGCGTTAAATCGCACCTATATTTTTACACGTGTAATGACACGCCTTAGGGAGAACGCATTGCCGCTATCTGTGGTGCGTTCTCAGGTATCCACTTGTTTTCAGCCCGCTATTTCTGGGGGGGTCGTAACGGTCTGTAACGCGCAAGCCATTGATATGTTAGTATTAACCATTAACGGTTCATTAACCTTTTAGGAAGAGGCTGAGAATGGGACAAAAATGGATAATCGATGTACTCGCGGATCTAAAGACCTTTGCTGAAGGTAATGATCTGCCTGTGCTAGCGTCAAAATTAGATGAGGTTTCGCGCGTTGCCGAGGCTGAAATCGAAGTATTGGCGCAGGTAACATCCGTAAAAATGCAGGGTGATCAATCTGGAACTCGACGATTTTTTAATCAAGCTGGAACAAGCAGACGCATTGGATAAAATTCAGGCTCTCATTGTTGGACTGCGTGATCATTATCATATTCGACATGCAGTCTATCATTGGGTCAGTGCCGACGGGGAACAATATGGATTTGGGACATATGATCCGGTTTGGGCGCAGCGCTATGTTGAGCGTGATTATCTAAGGGTTGATCCTGTTATCAGTGGATGTTTCCAACACTTCCAACCCGTTGATTGGAAAAGCCTCGATTGGTCATCGAAAACCGTGCGGGTGTTTCGCAAAGATGCGATTGCGCATGGGCTTGGCAATCAAGGGTTTTCGATACCAATCCGCGGACCAAATGGTCAGTTCGCTTTGTTTTCGCTAAATCATATGTGCGAGGATGATGTTTGGGCCGAGTTCACCACCCATAACCAACGCGATTTGATTTTGATCGCGCATTACTTAAACCAAAAAGCCCTCGAATTAGAGAAGAAGCGTTTGCCAGACCCTGTTCGCCCCCTGTCCCCGCGTGAGACCGATGCGCTGACATTCCTCGCCATGGGGTATGGTCGGGGGCAGGTGGCCAGCATGTTGTCAATATCAGAGCACACATTGCGCGCTTATATTGAGAGCGCGCGTTTCAAATTAGGGGCGAGCAACACGATCCATGCCGTTGCACGTGCACTCGCCGAAGGGCAGATTGTTATCGGTGGTGCGTCGCGTGCCGCCGAAGGTGGCTGGCCGGGGCGTGAAGCGGCCTCGCAAGTGGCGGCAAATTAACCTTTCTTTTATTGGTGCGTGACGCAGGTTTCATAAATTAGAGAGGCTGTTTTTTCATCTTTGCGGTGTATTTCGCACCAAGGGATGGACACATGCTTCGATATATTTATGGCCGTGATTTGGCGGATGAGCCGCTATTACAAAGCACAATGCATATTGACCGCGCGGATCAGTTTAAAAGGCGTTTGAAATGGGATGTGACGCTCTCAGACGGAGGGTGGGAATGTGACGCATATGATCATGATGACACGCTTTATGTGATTTGGGTTCTACCTGATAATACCCACGGCGGATCAATGCGGTTTCTGCCTCTGTCCGGTAGAACGATGGTCAATGATCATTTTTCAACATTGTTAAAGGATGGTCCGCTGCATGATCCACACATTTGGGAGTGCACGCGGTTTTGCCTGCGTGAGGGGGTATCAAGCCAAGTTGCAGCATGTTTGATGCTAGCAGGTGGTGAGCTCATGCGTCATTTTGCATTGACGCATTTGCTGGGTGTTTTTGATGCGCGCATGGTGCGTATCTATCGGATGATCGGTGCGAGCCCATTGATTTTGGGGCGTCAGGGTGAGGGGCGCGAGGCGATTAGCGTCGGCCTATGGCAGTATTCTGATGCGGATCGTGCCAAAGTGCTATCGCGTGCGGGCATCTCTTCGGCTTTGTCAGAGCATTGGTTCTTACGGTCGTTTGGTTGTCCGATTGCGCGAGAAATCGCAGCCTGAGCGCTGGTGCTGGTGACGCAGTTAAGATAACGTTATGAGATGACTTCCCCTACGACACAAATGACGTTTTCTGACGACCAAGCACAGGCGTGGGATAATGTGGTCGAGGCCTTGCGCCATGTGGGTGTTGATCTTGATGATAGTCTTTTGCGGCCGCCACATACGGATATGTCCTCTGTCATTGCGGTGATTGGGAAGGCAGGATCAGGTAAAACCATGCTGTTGGCCGCGCTTTACAAAGCGCTTGCTGAGGCCGGTGTTGATATTGTGTCTGGCGATTGGGAAGGAAAGCGTCGCAAAGATCGCCGCACGCTCGCGATCCTTGCGCCGACAAACAAAGCGGCCTCTGTTCTGCGTAATCGCGGGGTGCCTGCAACCACGATCCACCGCATTCTTTATACGCCTGTCTATGATCCTGAATATGAGCGCATTGCAGAGTGGCTCGCGGGGCAAGGGGAGCGGCCTGAGATTGAGGGTCTCACTGATGTCGCGTTAGAGCGGGCGCATGCATCCTATCAGGTGAATACATCGGTGCCTGCAGCACTTGCCGCGGCGGGTCTGCGTGGCAGCGATTTCATTACCGGCTGGAAACGACGGGAAGAGTCATTGGACATTGGCTTTGTCGATGAAAGCTCAATGCTCGACAAAAAGCAGTTCGAAGATCTGCAAGAGATTTTCCCGATGCTGGTGCTATTTGGTGATCCGGCGCAGCTTCCCCCTGTGCAATCCGAAGGGGGGATGGTGTTTGACAGCCTCGCCGCACCACGCGTGCAAACCCTTGAACGGGTGCATCGGCAGGATGCGGATAATCCGATCCTTGATCTTGCGCATGCTTTGGCTGATCCGATGGTTGATTTTTACAAGTTTGAGAAAATGGTCGCTGAGGCTGCGGCCTCTGATCCGCGCGTGGTGATGGCCCAGCGGGTTGAGGCCGATCTTATGGCGCGGTCACCGGTATTGGTTTGGCGCAACGCGACACGGATCCGGTTGATCCATGCGTTTCGGGCAGCGTTTGGCGCGCCTGCGGATGAGCTGTTAGAAGGTGAGCCGCTGATTTGTGATGGTATTGAACTTCCGATGAAACATCGCAAAAAACGGCTCGATCTTGAAGCGCGCGGGCTGATCAAAGGCGCGCAAGTGATCTATCTGGGGCCGGGGCGAAAACCTGGGTTTTCGCGGTTGCATGTGATGGGGGCAATCGATCCGCAGGTGTCAGCGGCCTCAATTGTGAAAATTGAGCAAGAAGGCGATGAAGAGCCGTTTATCCCCTTTGCGGCCCGGATGGGGGCGACGTTCTTGCATGGGGCGGCGGTGACAATTCATAAGGCGCAGGGCTCACAATGGGATACTGTGCAAGTCTTTGCACCTGATATCGAGATTGCAGCCCGGATGGGCCGGGTTGAAGCAGGCCAACCTTTGTGGAAAAGATTGGCCTATGTCGCGATTACGCGCGCAGAAACTGAGCTGCGCTGGGTGGTGCGTAACAGGTTGGCAAAGCCGCAGTCATTGCTACGTGTTGATGACCTTGCAACGGGGCCTGCGCCATTCACGTTGAGCAGTGAGGAGGAGACTGTATGAAACGGATTATGATCACAGGGGCCTCCTCTGGTATCGGCCGGGCGGTGGCGCTCACCTTCTGTCGTGCAGGTTGGGATGTCGGTCTCATCGCGCGCCGTCACGCAGCCCTGGCTGAGATCGCAGATACGCATGCATCCGCCGTGCCGCTCGTGTGTGATGTAACACAAGAAGATCAGGTCGCACGCGCCTTTGCTGATTTTGGGCATGTGGATGTGTTGTTTAACAATGCGGGGATGTTCGGGGCGCAGGGCCCGATTGATCAGGTGGCATTGGATGATTGGCGGCAGGTTGTCGATGTTAATCTGACGGGCATGTTTTTGTGCGCGCGCGCCGCGTTTGCGGCGATGAAAGTACAATTGCCGCATGGCGGGCGGATCATTAACAATGGCTCTGTATCTGCGCATGTCCCACGCGAAGGGGCGATGAGCTACACCACGACGAAGCATGCGATCACTGGTATGACAAAAAGTCTGTCATTGGATGGACGTCCCTTTGATATCGCTTGTGGCCAGATTGATATCGGCAATGCCTATACCGATATGATTGCGGATATGAACGCCACGCGCAGAGCAGATGGTTTACCACCAGTGCCCAGTATCGACGTGCAGCATATTGCAGATGCTGTATTGGCGATGGCGTCGCTGCCGCTTTCTGCGAATGTGCAGTTCCAAACGATTATGGCGACACAAATGCCATATATCGGGCGCGGGTAGGCTGATTACCGTTTGAAAAGCGTGAAAACAGCGGATGCGCACCATCCGGCGGCAATGGCGATGGCCAGCGACATCAAGCCATAGAGAAACGCATTTTCATGGGCGAGACGATAAAGCCAGCGCTCAAGCCCAACTTTGACCACGGGGATCGTCGCGACATAGACGTCAACAATCTTCCCACCACGGGTGAGATAAATCTCGGCCTTATAATCCCCCTCAGTGAGGTTCGCAGGCAGGGTGACATTGGTATGAAACAGCGTATCAGCCTCGACCTGCACAGCGCCTTCGAGCGCTTGATAGAGCGCTTGGTTTCCCCGAATGCGGATTAGCGCATCAGCAAAATCGCGCCCGCCGTTTTGCGATGGGCCGATGGCATGGATCGCACGGTTCAGGCTGATACGGGTGTTGACGTCTTCGTGGTCGGTGAGGATATCGGCCAATGGGGCGTTTGTTGCGACCGCATAAAACGTCGGTGCGATGCCAACCTCGACGGCCTCAGTATTGATCCAAATGCCAAAGCGACGGTCCTTGCGGCGCACGGTTAAGTTTTCATTTGGACCCGCGACTGTAACGATGATGCCCAGATCACCGTCTTTGACGATGCCGCTGTCGCGGTTAATCGCGCCAAAGATTAGGATATCAGAGCCATCAAATGTTGCTGTGATTGCGACCTCGTCCCGGCTGAGGCCCAGCACGATCTCTTCGGCTTTGGCAGGAACTGCGATAAGGATAAGAAGGGCGAGAAGACGTAACATCAATGCCCCCCCGCGCCGATTGAATAGAGCTCAGCAGGTTCGATCAAAAGATCAAAGGCGAGTTTTCCACAGACTAAGAGCACCATGATGGCAAGTAAGATGCGTAGCTCTTCGGCCTTCATTTTCACGCCAATGCGCGTGCCGACCTGTGCGCCGATAACGCCACCGATTAGCAATAAAACTGCCAAGACGACATCAACTGTATAGTTGGTCGTTGCATGGAGCATCGTTGTAAACCCGGTCACAAAGATGATCTGAAACAAGGATGTGCCCACAACAACTTTGGTCGGCATGCCAAGAATGTAGATCATCGCAGGCACCATGATAAAGCCACCGCCAACACCCATAATTGCGGCGAGGATGCCCACAAGGATACCCACCATAATCGGTGGGATCACCGAGATATACAGCCCAGAGACGCGGAATTTCATTTTGAACGGCA
>CAKMZE010000005.1:0-12609 GCA_929200295.1 uncultured Alphaproteobacteria bacterium | reverse complement strand
TTTGCCGGCCCGCCGGATCGCGCGCAGGCTTTCCATAAACATCAGCGAGCCGATCATGCCTAGAAAGACCACGTAGCAAAGCCTGACCAGCAGATCGACCTGTCCAAGTGCGCGCAAGTAATTAAAGACCACAATGCCAAGCGCAGAGCCGATTAACCCGCCAATCAGCAGGACACCCCCCATGCGCAGATCAACGGTTTTGCGTTTGAAATGTGCTAAGACGCCTGAAAATGATGATGCAACGATTTGGTTGGCTTCTGTTGCCACAGCAACCGCGGGCGGGATGCCAATGAAAAACAAAAGCGGCGTCATTAAAAATCCGCCGCCAACGCCAAACATGCCAGAAAGGACACCGACAAGCCCACCTAGCCCTAACAAAAGGAAAGCGTTCACCGAGACCTCGGCGATGGGAAGATAGATTTGCATGGGCGTTCCGAACGGCCATTTGGGCCGTTGCGCGCACAAAACCTATTTCATGGGGGTCTGTCAAACCCTCTGAGACGTAATTTTTCTGCAATTGCAGCATTTTGATGTGATTGGACTTATGAGCTTAGGTGTTTTGGACTTGTTTTTGTAACCAGGCTCTTAATACGCGTTCTAATTTCGCGGCGCCGAGGGGGGCCATCTCTTTGGTATGGCTATGGCTGATCTGCTCATCAGACATGCCTGCGGCCATATTGGTGATGCAGGATATGGCGGCGGCTTTGAGACCTAAGAACCGGGCGAGGATCACCTCGGGCACTGTTGACATGCCCACTGCATCAGCGCCCAATATACGCAGGGCCTTGATCTCGGCTATGGTTTCAAAGGATGGGCCGGAATACCACGCATAGATGCCCTCATGCATCTCGACCTCGGCTGTTGTTGCCGCAGCGGCTAGGGCCGCCCTGATGTCTGGATCATAACAGTCCTTCATAGGAACAAAGCGTCGATCAGTGGGCTCCCCGATAAGCGGGTTTGCACCGGCAAAGTTGATATGATCGGTGAGGTTCATGATAGAACCAGTGGGCATATCAGGCCGCATTGAACCTGCGGCGTTTGTTGCAAGCATCGTGCCCGCACCAAGTGCTGCCAGAACCTCAAGCGGGAGGCGCATCGCATCAGCGCGCCCGCTTTCATAGTAATGCGCCCGCCCGCCAAAGACAGCGACACGCACGCCCTCGAGCTCTCCGATGACGAGGTTAGGATTATGCCCTGAAACACCTGCATGCGGAAAGCCTGGCAAATCGCTATAGGGGATGGCCACGCCATCAACAGTATCAGCAAGATGCCCTAAGCCGGACCCAAGGATCAGCCCAACCGCAATAGGTGCATTCCCTGCACGGTTACGGATGTCGCGGGCAAGTGCTTCAGCGTTCTTTGACATATGGCTCTCCTCCGGCGCGTGGGGGGATCGCCTTGCCCCCAAAGCCTGCCAGAATAACGACAGTGAGAATATAGGGCAAAACATCGAGAAGCTGTGTTTGCACCGAAAAGCCCAAAGCAGCTTCGATTAAATCGGGGCGCAAGGCGATCGCTTGTAAATACCCAAAGAGCAGGCAAGCATAAAGCGCATGCCAAGGGCGCCATTTTGCAAAGATCAGTGCGGCAAGGGCGATGAACCCACGCCCAGCGGTCATGTCTTTGACAAAGCCTGCGGCAGGTTCTGCTGTCGCCATTTGCGCGCCTGCAAGCCCGCATAAAATCCCGCAGATCATTACGGCGGCAAACCGCAGGCCCACCACGGATATGCCTGCCGTGTCCACTGATGCAGGGTTTTCGCCAACAGCGCGCAAACGCAAGCCAAACCGTGTGCGGAATAATATCCACCAGCTTAACGGCACTGTTAAAAGGGCGACATAAACCAATATCGTATGGCCTGAGATCAGGCCATGATAAACCGGCCCAATCAGAGGCGTATCAGCGAGCGTATTTGCGAAAGGAAGATCAATCCCGCTAAAACGCGCATCACCCGAAAGCTGCGGCGTCCGCCCACCTTCGCGAAACCAGCTTTGTGCGATCACAACAGACAGCCCAGCCGCAAGAAAATTGATCGCCACGCCCGAGATCAGTTGATCACCACGGAATGTAATCGACGCCACACCATGGATCAGCGAAAGCACAAGCGACGCGCAAATTCCGGCAAGCATCCCAAGCCAGACGTCCCCTGTGACTGAGGCAATCGCCGCAGAGACAAAAGCAGACATCAGGATCTTGCCCTCAAGCCCGATATCAAAGATGCCTGCACGTTCTGAGAAAAGCCCAGCAAGACAGGCCAGCAGCAGCGGTGTTGCTAAGCGCAAAGCACTGTCGAGCACTTCGATTTGAAAGAGAAGAAAGATGCTCATTTTCTTACCCTTCCTGTCCAGATGGGGGGCGTCGAAGTGCGACAAAAATCTTTGTCACAGGTGTGCGGACCATATCATCTAATGCGCCTGTAAACTGGATAACGAGCGCTTGGATTACGACGATCATTTCCCGTGGGATCTTTGTCCAGAGCGCGAGCTCTGCACCGCCTTGATAAAGAAAGCCAAACAAGAGCGCGGCGAGCAGCACACCAAAGGGGTGCGATCTGCCCATCAGAGCAACCGCAATACCTATAAACCCGGCCCCTTCAACGGCGTTGAGCACAAGGCGCTCTGCCTCGCCCTGCACGTTGTTCACAGCCATCATCCCCGCCAAAGCACCAGAAATCAGCATGGTGACCATGATAATTTTGGTGGGGTTGATCCCTGCATATTTTGCCGCCGTGGGCGAATGCCCATAGGCACGCAGCTCATACCCTAGCCTTGTGCGCCAGATGAGCGCCCAAACGAAAACACAAGCCAGCAAAGCCACAAAGAACGAGATATTCGCCGGGGCGCCGCGAAATAGCACCGTGTCACCATAGCTGAACATATCCTGAAACGACGGCAGATGCGTGGGCTCAGGGAATTTTCCGGTGGCAGGCTCCATCGCACCTTTGAGCTTGAGCGCGCCGATGAGCAGGAAGTTTAGCAAAGCGGCGGCAATAAAGTTAAACATGATCGTGGTGATCACGATATGGCTGCCGCGTTTGGCCTGAAGAAAGGCCGGGATGGCAGCCCAAGCTGCCCCAAAAACAGCCCCCGCAGTGGCCGACCCGATGAGCGCAAATGCCCAATGCGACCAAGGGATGTAGAGGCAGGCCAAAGCCACGCCCAAACCACCCAGCATCGCCTGACCCTCGCCGCCAATATTAAACAGACGCGCATGGAACGCGACGGCCACAGCCAGCCCCGTGAACATAAAGTTTGTCGCATAATAAAGCGTATAACCCCAGCCATAGGTCGACCCGACGGCGCCAACTACCATCAGCTTGAGCGCCTCAATCGGGCTTTCGCCGATGGCGTAAATCACAATCGCGGAAAAGACCGCAGCGAGCAGCAGACTGATCATGGGAATGAGGAACACATCAGCCCATTTCGGCATTGCGCTGTCCATTAGGCGGCCTCCTCTGTGATCCCAGCCATCAAGAGACCCAGCTCTTTTTCATCGGTGTTTTCGGGCAGGCGCTCGCCCATGATTTGCCCATCAAACATCACCGCGATACGATCTGATAGCGCGAGGATTTCTTCGAGTTCGACCGAGACCAACAAGATCGCTTTGCCTTGATCACGCAAGGCGATGATCTGTTGATGAATAAATTCAATCGCGCCAATATCCACGCCGCGTGTGGGCTGCCCGATGAGCAACAAATCTGGGTTACGCTCAATCTCACGGGCCAGCACGATTTTCTGCTGGTTCCCGCCTGAGAATGATTTTGCAGCCAGCCGCGGGTCAGGTGGGCGCACGTCAAAGCGCGCCATCTTTTCGGTGGTATCGCGGCGCATTGCGCCGTGATCCATAAAGAGCCCGGCCTTGCGATATGCGTGGTCGCGGTGGTATCCGAAGGCGATGTTTTCCCAGGCCTGATAATCCATGATCAAGCCTTCGCGTTGTCTGTCCTCGGGCACATGGGCGATGCCCCGCGTACGGCGGCTTTGCCCATCAGATTTTGCGCCCGTGAGGTCAAGCGATTGACCGTTCATCGTGATCTGGCCGCTCGCTTGCGCATAGCCACCCAGAACCTCAAGCAGCTCAGATTGCCCATTACCCGCGACACCCGCAATACCAAGGATTTCACCAGCGTTCACATGCAGATTGATGCCCTTAAGACGCGGAACATTCTTTTCATCATGCACTGTAAGGTTCGAAATGTCCAAGATGCGCGCACCGGGTTTGCGGGGTTGTTTTTCGACCTGTAGCAAGACCTTGCGCCCCACCATCAGCTCGGCCAGTTCGGCGGGCGATGTGTTTGATGTTTTAACAGTTGCGGTCATTTCACCACGGCGCATGACGCTCACGGTATCTGTGGCGCCCATAATTTCGCGCAGTTTATGGGTGATGAGAATAATCGTTTTTCCTTCGGCTTTCAGCCGCTCGAGGATGCGAAATAATTGATCCGCCTCAGCGGGGGTGAGAACCCCGGTGGGTTCATCAAGGATAAGGATATCAGCCTTGCGGTAGAGCGCTTTGAGAATTTCCACCCTTTGTTGCATGCCAACACCGATGTCTTCGATCAGCGCATCGGGCTCCACCTGAAGCCCGTATTCATCAGCCAATGCTGCAAGCTCGCGGCGGGCGCGGCGTAAGGAAGGGGAGAGCAAGCCGCTGTCTTCAGCGCCAAGAATGATGTTTTCAAGCACCGTGAAATTTTCAACAAGCTTGAAATGTTGAAAGACCATTCCGATGCCAGCGGCAATGGCGGCCTGACTATCAGGAATTGACGTTTTTCGACCTGAAATAAAGATTTCGCCCGCATCCGCCTTATAAAACCCATACAAAATCGACATGAGCGTGGATTTCCCCGCGCCATTCTCGCCAATAATACCATGGATCGTACCGGGCATCACCCGAATGGAAATGTCTTTATTGGCTTGGACAGCGCCAAAGGCTTTGGAAATCCCGCGCAGCTCAATTGCGGGGGCAACGTCTGCGGCTGTGGTCATGCGTCGGGCGCTCCGACCCCAACAAACCCGATCAAGCGTGTGATCTTACCGTCATCGTCTAGATCAGCAGTATATTGACCTAGCTGACCTTGCTCGGCTGTGCCAAATTGCACCGTTGCGCGCGCAAAGTTCAGTGTTGTCGAAACATTGGCGACTGATACAGGCATGCCGGGGGCCATCTGTGAGAACATCGCGACGTAGTCTTTGATCGCATCCACGCTGGTTAATGCCGCGTCAGTGCGTGGATCTGCATAAAGGATGCTTGCACCCAGTGCCCCGTCAATCAACGCATTGCGCTCTGCCGCGTCTTCTACGGCCCAAGCTGTGAAAAAGTCATTCAGTGCGGTGCTCATGATGTATCATCCTTTATGTGAAAAGAGCCGCGCAAACAGTCGCGCGGCCCTTGGTTTTATATGGCCTAAGTTCTTGACTTAAAATTCAAAAACAGGGCAAGATTCGTCAGAATTGTAGTTATGAACTGCGATCTCACCAGCGACGATCGCAGCGCTTGCTGCGTCGACAGCCGCTTTCATATCGTCTGAAATCAGCTCAGCGTTGAACGTGTCTAACGCATAGCCGACTCCGCCGTTTGACAGGTCCATCACGTTAAAGCCCGGCTCAAGCCCGTCGCCAGCAGAGAGCGCATCGTAAACGGCGTTATCAACCCGCTTGAGCATGGATGTCAGAACCTTGCCAGGGTGTAGGTAGTTCTGGTTTGAATCCACACCGATTGACAGGATGCTGTTATCGGCAGCCGTTTGCAAAACACCAACGCCAGTACCGCCAGCGGCCGCATAAACAACGTCAGAGCCTTGGCTGATCTGCGCCAATGTCAGCTCTGATCCTTTGCCTGGGTCATTCCAAGCGGCAGGTGTTGTGCCTGTCATGTTTGAGATGACGTTAATATCTGGGTTCACAGCCTTTGCGCCCTGCACATAGCCGCATGCAAAGTTACGGATCAATGGGATATCCATGCCACCAATAAAGGACACCGTGCCGCTTTCAGATGCCATCGCCGCGAGCATACCGACAAGGTAAGAGCCTTGCTCTTCGGCGAATACGATTGAGCGGACGTTGGGCTGACCGACGACCATATCAATGATTTGGAACTTTGTGTCGGGGTAATCGGCTGAGACTTCGTCGAGTGCAGAGGCCCAAGCAAAGCCGGCCATGACAATCGGGTTGTTGCCAGCTTCTGCAAAGCGGCGGATGGCTTGTTCGCGCTGGGCGTCTGATTGGATTTCAACCTCGGCAAAGTTGCCGCCTGTTTCGTCTGCCCAACGCTGCGCGCCATTGAATGCGCTTTCGTTGAAGGATTTGTCGAACTTACCGCCAAGGTCAAAAAGAACCGCAGGGTCAGCCATGGCTGCGTTTGCGCTTAACGCAATAACAGCTGTCGCGGTCAAAAATTTCGGTGTGAGTGTCATGAGGTCGTTTCTCCCAGGTCTTGGTTAAGGGGGCGAGCCTCTTCTGCCCTTTCCCCCGAAAAGCAGGTCCGATCGCATCTGCGTCGGGTCACATGCTAATAAGGCAACGCCAGCCCGGCGGGGTCAACTAAAAACGTTTTGTTTTTAGGCAAATGTGCCGTGAGATTGGGCTATATCGCGTTTGTCAGCACCAAATGCATGATTTGTGCATCTATTTGCTGGCCATCATGGCGCTTATAATATCGCGGCCTTGTGCCGGAAATTTCAAATTTATTATTTTTATAGAGACACTTAGCGGCGGTGTTGTCGCTTGCGACTTCTAAAAACACTGTCCGTGCGCCTATTTTTTGAGCCTTATGGATAAATGCGCCAAGTGCGTTTTGTGCTCGTCCTTGACGCTGAAATTCGGGGTGTGTTGCCGCTGTAATGATCTCTGCTTCGTCGCTAATCACCCGCCCAATGACAAAGCCGCGGGCGTCTCCACAGAGAATCACACCAGTGCTTTGTAATAGCGTTTCAAATTCGGCTGCGGTCCAGCCACGGGTGTGGTGAAAAGCGGCGCTATGGGTCTCCGCAAGCGCTTGGGGCGTGATATCAAACGTGTCTTGCATCAGCTCAGAATGATGGGTGCAGCATCGCGTGGCGGGGCTGCATCTGCGCTGCGCAGATAGAGCGGGGCAGGGCGGGCAAGCTCAGCCCTATGGAACCGCTCAGCGGTTAAATGTGCGATGCCTTCGACAATAGGCGCATTAGACATGGCTGCGTGCCACCCCATCAGCGTGGCGAGCTCTTCGGCTTTATTGCCAACAACTGTTGTGGACGGCTTCGCAAATCGCGCCAATGTGTCAGCCCTCATTTCACAAAGCTGGGCTGTGGATGCGTCACGGCCTTGTTGAAGATAGATCATTTCGCGGCGCGCGTCGTGGCAACT
Source organism: uncultured Alphaproteobacteria bacterium (assembly GCA_929200295.1). Taxonomy (GTDB): domain Bacteria; phylum Pseudomonadota; class Alphaproteobacteria; order Rhodobacterales; family Rhodobacteraceae; genus Yoonia. Next base: position 5,263 of record CAKMZE010000005.1, on the reverse strand, counting down.
GATGGTATTGCCTGCCTCAACCCCCCAGATTTGCGCGTCCAACGTCGATACACCGACAGCCGGGATATTCAGCCCAAGTGCTAAGCCTCTTGCCGCAGAGACAGAAATGCGGATCCCGGTGAAATTACCCGGGCCTATGCCCACGCCAATTGCATCCAAATCCTGCCAAGTGATCCCAGCATCTGCAAGCATCTCTTCGAGCATCGGCATAAGGTGTTCGGCTTGCCCTTTGGCCATCGGATCAATCCGCGTGGTGAGCGTGCCGTTGTGCATAAGAGCCGCAGCGCAATGCGCCATCGAGGTATCAAAAGCGATGAGGGTTGGCTGGCTCATGTTTTTGAAAACGTAAGAGGTTTCGTGGCGTGACGCTGCAAAATGCCCTTGGCCTCGAGATCAAGCTGCACGGTTTTTTGCCACCACCCTGCGGTCGTGCCCCCGGGAAAGAGGTCACTTGGCAAATGGGGCTTTGCAGCCTCTTTGATTGCAGTGGCGGTCATTGGGGTTGCCCCCATGATCTGCATCATCGCGTTGCGCATAGCTGCGTATTTCGTGGCATCAACACGCGTAATTTGGCCGGGAACATTCACATTCTCGACCGGAGTTTTAGTGTTTTTATCGGTCATATCGCGGGCTTTAGGCGGCGACGGGGCGGACTTCGACAACCTCGGGAATGTAATGGCGAAGGAGATTTTCGATGCCCATTTTCAAGGTGAGCGTCGATGATGGGCAGCCTGCGCAGGCGCCTTGCATGTGCAGGTAAACCACGCCGCGTTCAAAGCCGTGGAATGTGATATCGCCGCCGTCTTGTGCAACGGCGGGGCGGACGCGCGTATCTAACAGCTCTTTGATTTGTATGACGATTTCGGCATCTTCACCGGAATGTTCTGCGTGACCAGAGCTTGCGGTTTGACCGTCACCCATGACGGGCTGGCCAGATTGGTAATGCTCCATTACCGCGCCTAAGATAGCAGGTTTAATATGATCCCAGTTCGCATCTTCGGCCTTGGTCACTGTAATAAAATCACCGCCCAAAAAGACGCCCGTCACATGCCCGGCTGCAAATATACGCTGCGCAAGCGGAGAGGCACCAGCGGTGTCTGCGCTCGGGAAATCTGCTGTACCAAGCTCAAGAACAGTTTGGCCCGGCAAGAATTTGAGCGTGGCGGGGGTTGGGGTCGATTCTGTTTGAATGAACATGCGATCAGCCTTTCTATCAGATTTATGATATGCGCTTGGCATCATCATAAGTCAAGGTTTAGAACGATTCTAACCCGCGAAACCCGTGACCCGCGTTAAGTGATCGCCTCGAGCCGCTCTTTGGACAGATCACCGGGAACGACCGTGATCGGTACGGATAATGTGCCAGCCTGTCGGGTCAGCGCCGTAACAAGCGGCCCGGGGCCTTTGCTGTCAGTGCCAGCCCCAAGCACAAGTACGCCGATCTCAGGATCGTCTTGAATTTGCGCAATGATTTCGTCGAGCGCTTCGCCCTCGCGGATCACCAGCTCTGGCGTGACATTTTGTTTGTCGCGCATCCATTTGGCAAACACCTCGTAGTGAACTTCGATCCGCTCGCGTGCTTCAGCGCGCATAATCTCGGCCACACCGATCCAGTGATTGAACTCATCGGGTGGAATAATCGCGAGCACCTCAACACCGCCACCCGTATGGGCGGCACGCATTGCTGCAAAGCGCATCGCGTTTAAGCATTCGCGGCTATCATCCAATACGACAAGAAATTTACGCATCTCTGCCTCCCCCTGATCGCGTGTAGTTTGCCGGATGCAAGGCTGACGCGCAATGATGATTGCATGCACTTATGTCATTATCTGACGGTTTAACGGCGCAATGCTGCCTTGAGCTTGCTGATATGAAATGCGCCGATGAGATGTCCAATCACGAAATAACTTGCGATGCCACTGGCGACGAGCACGAAAAGCGCAAGGTATCTGATGCCAGAAAGCACAAGGTACGGAGCAAGCAATTGAGAAAGGCCCCATGTTATAGCCCCCATCATAAATGATGCGAGAATGATCCGCCAAATTGAGGATTTAAACCGTTGATCGAGCTGGGCCGCGCTGCCCATATCGCGCGCACCCCACCACAGCTGCGCGACCATCGCCCAGCCTGTTAATGATGTGCCAACAGCCGCCGCGATGAACCCGATCACAGGTGACAGACCGATTGCCAAAGCGGCATTGAGGATCATCGCAACAACAGCGTAATAAAACGGGCGCTTTGTGTCCTCGCGTGCAAAATATAGCGGTTGTAGCGTTTTTTGTAAGACAAAGGCGGGTAGCCCAAGCCCATAGATCGCCACAGCTAACGCCGTGGCTGCCGTGTCGCTCGCGCTAAACGCCCCACGTTCAAAGAGCACGCTGACCAAAGGCAGAGGGATCGCGATTAGCGCAACCGCAGCAGGGATTGTGAGCGCAAGCGAGATTTCGGCCGCGCGGTTAAATGCGTCTTGCCCTCCGGCGGTATCGCCCGCGCGCAAGCGGCGCGACAGATCAGGAAGCAACACAATGCCAACGGCGATCCCGACGACACCCAAGGGCAGCTGATACAGCCTATCCGCATAATTGAGCCACGCTACAGCGCCATCAAAATAGCTGGCAACCTGACGCCCGACCAAGAGGTTGATTTGGATCACCCCTCCTGCGAGCGCCGCAGGGGCTGCAATAATCGCAAGGCGTTTCAGCTCGGGTGTCATCCTTGGGCGCCGTAATCTCAGCGGGTAGCCTGCGCGTTTGGCGGCAACCCAGACCAATGCCATTTGTGCAATGCCCGCAATTGGCACCGCATAGGCAAGGCTCGTGCCCATGTAGGCCTGCGCATCAGAAAACAGGGCCGCACATAAGAGCACGATCACAAAGATGATGTTGAGCAACACAGGCGCTGCGGCTGCGGCGGCAAAACGCCCTGTTGCGTTCAATACGCCTGACAACAAGGCTGCCAATGAGATGAATAGAATATAGGGGAAGACGATGCGTCCATAATAGACGGCAAGATCAAAACGCTCATCCCCACGAAACCCAGAGGCCATAATCGCCACAAGCGCGGGCATGAAAATCACCCCGATGATCGTAAAGACCGAGAGGATAAACCCCAATCCGACAAAGGCATCTTGGGCAAAGCGATGTGGATCATCGCCTGCCTCGAGTTTTTTCGAAAACATGGGCACAAAGGCCATGTTAAAGGCCCCTTCGGCGAAAAACCTGCGAAACACATTGGGCAGCGAAAAGGCGATCAGAAATGCCTCGGCCACGACCCCTGTGCCAAGATAGGCGGCGATAATGATATCACGCACAAAGCCCAAGATGCGCGAGAGCAGCGTCCAAACACCAACGGTGAAAAAGCCAGCCATGAGGCGTATTGGTTTCAAACTGCGGCCCTCATCTATCGCGTCATGTGCGTTTCATTATTGCCTTATCCTCTGGCGCGTTCAGCGCCAAGGCTAATCGCATCGCGCAGCTTCTTCTCAAGCGTTTCGCGTTTTGGTGCGGCGTGAAATTTCAGCCCGAACATGTCTTTTACGTAAAATGTATCAACCACTTGCTCGCCATAGGTCGCGATCACGGCGCTCGCGATATAGACATTGCTATGGGCCAAAGTGCGCGTCAGATCATAAAGAAGCCCGGGTCGGTCGCGGGTATCGACCTCAATAATCGTGTAAATCTCTGAACCGATATTATCAAAGGTGATCGTGGTTGGGACTTTGAAAGCCCGCTCGCGCTTCTTGATCTTATCACGATCTTTGAGCGCATCACGCGCAACGATTTCGCCGCGCATGGTTTTGCGGATCATCTGTTGCAATCGGGGGAGACGTGCCATGTCATAAGGCGCGCCATCCGTGTCTTGGATCCAAAAGGTGGCCGTGGCGTAGCCGTCTTTTGATGTGTAGCTGCGCGCATCAACGACATTCGCACCCACAAGCGCAAGCGCACCAGTCATGCGGCTAAAGAGACCGGGGTGATCCACCATCACAAAGCAGGCGCGCGTGGCATCGCGATCTGCATCCAGCATCAGATCAATCGCGATATCATCGTCATCAAGGCTGTGTAAGAGATTGGCGAAAACCACATGAGCCGCACCGGGTAAGCCCTGCCAGTAGGGGCCATAATGGCGGCTGGTCTCATGGCGCACAGCTTTGCTGCCCCAATCAGTGAGCGCGCTACGCAAGGCCCGTTTTGCATCGTTTTCGCGGGTATCGCGGTTAAGATCCTCAAGACCGTTTTCAAGCGCATCGCGCGTTGCGGCATAAAGATTACGGATCAATACGGCCTTCCAATTGTTCCACGTATCAGGACCAACACCGCGAATATCGCAGACAGTGAGCACTGTAAGAAGATCCAAACGCTCTACAGATTTCATCGCTTTGGCAAAGCCGTGCACGGTACGTGGTTCTGAAATGTCCCGTTTTTGCGCGGTATCAGACAAAAGCAGATGGTTACGCACCAACCATTCAACCGTGTCGCAGTCTTTTTTAGACAACCCAAGGCGCGGAGCCACAAGCCTTGCGATCTGTGCGCCAAGGACAGAATGATCCTCTGGGCGGCCTTTGCCAATGTCATGAAGTAGCAATGCCACATAGAGAACCTTGCGGTTCACCCCTTGCTTTAAGATGCCAGAGGCAACGGGAAGCTCTTCGATCAGCTCTTCGCGTTCAATCATGCTCAGGTGATTGATGCTCTGGATTGTATGCTCATCCACGGTGAAATGGTGATACATATTGAACTGCATCATCGCGACGATAGGGGCAAATTCGGGGATGAAAGCCGCGAGAACCCCTAATTCATTCATCCGCCGCAAGCCCCGATCAGGGTTGCCGTGCTTGAGCAAAATATCAAGAAAGAGCTTATTGGCGCTGGGTGATTGGCGCATGTCTTCGTCGATCAGATGCAGGTTCGCTGCCATCAGTCGCATGGCGTCTGGGTGCAACAGGGTGCCTGTGCGCAGCGCCTCTTCGACAATGCCTAACATGTGCAATTTATCAGCAAAGAATGCGTCTTGATCTGCGATGGTTAGTCGGTTTTGTGCAATTGCATAGGGGGCTCGTGCACTTTTGCGACGTGAAAACCAGCGCGTGAGCAGGGGTTCTGGTTTTGTGTGATCCGTCTCTAATGCGGTTAAAAACACGCGTGTCAGATCACCAACATGCGTGGCTTGGCGAAAGTAGTCTTGCATGAAGTGTTCAACTGCGCGACGTCCGCCGCCATCCACATAACCCATGCGTGCGGCTACCTCGACCTGCATATCAAAT
>CAKMZE010000004.1:35956-52073 GCA_929200295.1 uncultured Alphaproteobacteria bacterium | reverse complement strand
CGGCCTGCTTCGATGTCGAACGTAACCTTTTGGTCGTCTTGCAGACCAGTTAGGCCAGAACGCTCAACAGCTGAAATGTGGACGAATACGTCTTTTGCGCCGCCATCTGGGGCGATAAAACCGTAACCTTTTGTGGTGTTAAACCACTTCACGGTGCCTGAAGCCATCGTGTGTTTCCTTTAAAATTAAGGCTGCCCGCGTCGGTGCGGCAGCTTGGCTTGGTCAGTGCTAGGTCGAAGAACTGCAGCCAAAAAGGAGAACAGCGGGTCGAGATAGATAACGTTTGCACCCCTCACATGCAGGTTTATTCCGATGAAAACAAGGTTAATCACTATAATTTTATCTATTCATAATTTTACCGCAGCCCCCAAAATTGGTGCCGCTGGCGCAAAGCACATTCAACCGTGGGAAGTTGACGCTGCCTTTCCCCTACCCAAAATCGCCTACACTGCGCATAATTTATGTTCAGCCACATCAGTTTAAAGGACCCGCAATGTTGAATTTCTTATTTGGACTAAAAGGTAAATCTGGGAAAATCGTAACCCAGCGTCAAACCATTGAGCGCGCGCTTGATGATCTCAACGCTGTGACCGCATTGATGGAAGAAAAGCCCAAAATCAGCTTTGATCCGGCGAGCGGCGCAATTTCATTATCGTTGCCCGAGCAAATGCCAGACGAAGCATTGGCCCTGCCCGCGCCTGAAATGGCGGATGCCGATTAATCCCACGGCCCTCGCATCATGTTTAAAAAATTGCATACCACGCTTGTGAATTAAGACAATGTTCCGAAGATACTGGTAACCGTTGCTCACTGGGTAACAATCGGAAAAAATATCGTTACAAAGCAAGCGATCCCCTATTTTCAAGCTTGAAAAGCAACCGAACATTGCCAATATCTGTGGTAATGCGCTCATGCAGCGCGCAATATTTTAAACTGGAGACATCCATGGCTGATTATCCCCCTATTCGCACGGCGGGCATTGCCCATACGGCGGAAATTGATGAGGGCCTTCGCGCCCATATGAACAAAGTGTACGGCACCATGTCTGTTGGCATGGTCATCACAGCAGCTGCGGCCTGGGCATTATCGGGTCTCGCATTATCTGAAATGCCGACACCCTACCAGATCGGTGGAAACACTTACCTGACAGAACTTGGCGTAACACTTTGGACAAGCCCGCTCAAATGGGTTGTAATGTTCTTGCCTTTGGCAATGGTGTTTATGTTTGGCGCGATGATTAACCGCTTGTCCGCAGCTGGCGCGCAAACGTTCTTTTATGTGTTTGCTGCCGCGATGGGCGTATCGATCTCTTGGATCTTTGCTGTCTTTACTGGCTTTTCAATCATCCAGGTTTTCTTGATCACCGCGATCGCCTTTGCTGGTCTCTCGCTTTGGGGCTACACAACAAAGAAAGATATCTCTGGTTGGGGTAGCTTCCTGATTATGGGTGTGATCGGTCTGATCGTTGCATCGCTGGTCAATATCTGGCTGCAATCGCCTGCGATCATGTTTGCTGTTTCAATGCTCGGCGTTCTGATTTTCGCGGGCCTCACGGCCTATGATACGCAAAAGATCAAAACTGACTATCTGGCGCATGCCGCTCATGGTGATCAGGAATGGCTGGCGAAATCGGCGATTATGGGGGCGTTGAACCTCTATCTCGACTTCATCAATATGTTCATGTTCCTGCTTCAGCTGTTTGGTAACCGCGAATAAGCGTGCAGAACATGTGATCACCTTACAGGTGGTATTATATAAACCCCGCCAGTTTTGGCGGGGTTTTATTTTGCACAAGACGGCTCATGGCCCTCCAGTGGTTATTGGGCAAAGATATCAAACTGCGGTTTATAGATATCGCTGCGCATCCCAAAGGCCCCCATCACGCTGTGAAACGGGAAATCATGCACATGGCTTTCAGCGCGCATAATATCCTCTGGCGTGATCCCTTTGACCGTTTGAAACCGATCAGACATCCAGACGAAGAACGGCACATATCGCTGCACATCTGGGGCAAACGCAGGCGGAGAGCCGTGCAGATATAGCCCGTTCTCCCCCAAGGATTGCCCATGATCTGCCGTATAGATCAGCACAGAGGCTGCATCTGGTATAGATTGCAATTGTGCAATCACATCCGACAGCAAATAATCCGTATAGCGAATTGTATTATCATAGGCATTATAGAGCGCCTCTTCACTACAGGTCGAGACCTGCACCGTGTCACACACAGGTGTGAAATGTGCAAATTGAGGCGGATATTTCTTTGAATAACTGGGGCCGTGCGATCCGGTTTGATGCAAAACGACAAGAATACGCTGCGCATCAGACCCCGCTAACACCGCGCCCAATTGATGCACTAATGCGCCATCAAGGTATGGGCTTGGGCAGTCTGCACCCTCACCATTTTCTGCGCGACACCGCTCGGCAATCTCATGCACACGTTCGATAACTGTTGCTTGAAACGGAGGGGTCCCGCCGCTGTTTGACCGCCAGATCGTCTCGATCCCATGGCGGGTCAGATAGCTTGGCAGCGGTTCAAACTCTGTCCGGGCCGAGGCCTCGCGCCCCTCATGTGTGATGATGCAAGCCACTGAACCTATCGTATAGGTCGCGCAGGATTTTCCCATCGGCAGCACGACCAAGCCCAAATCCTTGGTAAAGGGGTTTGTGTCACGCTCGTACCCGTAATGACTGAAATTTTCAGCGCGCGCCGCCTCACCGATCACCAGCACGACGATCTCTTTTTGCGCAGGCTCTGCCTCAATAAACTGCGCATCGGGCAAGAGCACCTGCACCCGGTTGCGCAGTGCCTCTTTGTTAAAATAGCGCCCCGTATTCACCAGATAGGACCAGGGCAAGATCCGCGCACCCATCCGCGTGGCGTGTTTATCGTACCACAGCCAGGTCGTCGATGTCGCAAAAAGCACCGCCAGCATCGCGCCAAAAACCGCAAAGGGGGCCAAAAGCCGCAGCCAGAGCCGCGGGCTGCGCACGCCAATCACCCAAACCAGCACACTGGGCAAAAGCCCCATCGCCACCAGTTTGAGATATAGCGTCCAATGCATCAGCTCACCCACTTGGCCTGTGTTGGTGCCAAAGATGTTGCGCATCATCGTCAGGTCCAGCTCAACCCCGTAAGCATTCATAAAATGAAGCCCGGCCGCGTTCCCGAGAAACAGCAAGGTCGTCAGTAGCTTCATCGCCCAGATCGAAAACATCGCCACAAACAAGAGAAGCGCACCCAGCAAGCCAAGCTGCAACACCTGCAATGACACCATCTGTGCGGCACCATTTGCGTCCCATTCCGTATACCGCAGCGCATAGGCCAAAAGCGGCCCTTGAAACGCGATCAGATTATAAAGGCAGATCAACGCGACAAGCGTAAACAGATGCAGATTACGAGGGGAATGCGCCATTGGGGCCTGCCTGAATAAATCAATTATTTCGCAGGTGATAAACCGCCGCCCGCCCCCGGACAAGAGGCGCAGACGTGTGCGCATCTATTAAAGCACAAGATGATAGAGACCGAGACCCGCAGCGACAAGCGCACCAAAGAGCAAAGTGAGGATAACCGCAGCCCAAAAGCGAGCTTTGAGGATCAGCCTGATCACATCTTCAACCACAGCATCCCGCTGATCATCAGTCAGCGCGGGATTACCCCCGATCACGGATGACGGGCGTTTGTCACGCAGCAATTGCGCGGCTTGCGCAGAATAACGCGAGCCTTGCACAAACACCGCACGCAGGCCAAACACCACATGGGTCAACGTCGGCAAGAGCGTCGTAAAGCCCAAGAGAACGAGCAGGAAACCCGCCTGAAAGACGCCATCCTCTCGTATCCTCTGAAGATAAAGATCAGGGTCAAGCGCCAGCGTTGTGGGGGAATACCCCTTCCATAGCGACAGCCCGAAATAGAGCATCGCTAGCAAGGCGACAAAGCAGAGGACACCGATCATCACATCAAACGCCACACCCCATAGGATCTGTCGCAGCGTATTTTCACCCTGTGTGATCTTGCCAAAAAACCAGCGTGTCGCGGCGTATGAGGGAAAGTCGGTCATGGCATTTAAGAGCGGCAGCATTGAGATGAGCAAAAAAACCGCGCTATTTCCAACGCTTGGATCAGTAATGAGACGGGCACCGGTTATGACAAAAATACCAACAGAAAAAGCTGCGAAAAAGGAAACAGAAAAAACAGCAAGTAAAGCAAGAAAACCGGCCGATATAACCTCAAGGGACAGGTCACCGACAACAACACCTGCACTGGTAAATATAAAAACGGTGGCAACAGCAACGGTCGTGAGAAAGGCAAAGGCAAACGTTAGTTTATATCCAACATTAGAGAACTTCGAAAAAAATCGCCCAAATATTGCGGGTAAAAAGAGTCGAAACAAATACCTCATGCCACGCATTAATTTGATACGAATGGGAGTAACATTATTCATGTAAATTGCTAAAATGAAACAATATATGACCAGCGAACTAACCGTCAAAGCCCGTGTTTGCCATGGGGTCCTTGCATCTGAGATCGGCAAACCCGCAAGATTAAGATGACCAAAGATCAGCCAATCGAACAGTAAGAAAAATATCGGATAAAAGAATGCAATGACATAGCTCACCCCCAGCGCGCGCCAGCTAAAAATTGGCCCCCAGACCCGCTGCGCAAAGCTGCTGATCCGCGCAATCACCGCGAGATACGCCGCATGGCGCCCGCATTCCAGCGCTGCGATCCGGCTTTGCCAGGTTTCGGTATTGCGCAGCTCAACCCGCAGCGCGTTTTTCGTGAAATAAGCATCGTAGATGCGGGTCACCACGAGAATGATAACCGCAATTGCAACAGGTATGATCAGCGTCTCAACCCATGCAAAACCCGATGCGGCATCCGCGCCCATGTTCGTTTTTGACATTACATCCCCTCCCCGCTTGGTGCAGGGTAGGGTCTGTGTGGCGCTCTCTCAACCCCACATTGCAATATTGCAGTGCGCGCGCGATCAATCGGGCGGGTTGTGATCAATAGGCCACGTGGTTTATTCTGTGACTGTCACGGCGTCTTCGGCCTCTGGCGTTTCGGGTGTTTGCGCGTTTTCGACCAAGGTGCCATCGACCCAATCGCCCGAAATTTCCTGCCCCGAGGCATAGCGCATTGTACCTGCCCCCTGTCTGCGGCCCCGTTCAAACATGCCCTCATAGACATCACCATTGGCATATGTGGCGACGCCAATGCCGTTGATCTCTCCGTCTGACCACTGGCCCTCATAGGTAAAGCCATCGGGCAGGGTGATTTTGCCCGTGCCATTGCGCTGACCGGCGGTAAAGGTGCCCACGTAGATGGTGCCATCGGCATAGGTAGCAGTGCCCATGCCGCCGCGCTGGCCATTGACCCAGTCGCCTTCATAGACATAACCGTCTGTGTAGGTCATCTTGCCTTTGCCGTGGTTTTTGGCGTTGAGGAACGCGCCCTCGTAGATCAGCCCATTGGCATAGACCGCCTTGCCCATGCCATTGATGACGCCGTTTTCCCAATCGCCTTCGTAGGTTGCGCCGTCCGCATAGGTGATTTTCCCGGTGCCATGGGCGAGGTCTGTGCGAAAGCTGCCTGTGTAGACAGAGCCATCGGGGTAGGTCACTGTGCCCTGCCCGTGGATTTGGCCGTTCTCCCATGTGCCATCATAGAAATAGCCGTCAGTTCCGGTGAATGTGCCCGGCCCGTGGCGTTTGTCGTCCACGAAGTTGCCGACATAGACATCACCATTGGCATATGTCACCTTGCCCTGCCCATTGCGGCGGCCATCGGTGAGAATCCCCTCATAGGTGTCGCCATTGGCTTGGACAAGACGCCCATCGCCTTGGATTTGGCCATTGACCCAATTGCCCGCGTAGACGAGCCCATCGTTCATTGTGAGGATCCCATCGCCGTGGCGTTCGCCCGCCAAGAGGCTGCCTTGGTAGACGCCGCCATCTGGGTAGGTCACTTTTCCCACGCCCTCTTTGACGCCGTTGATCCATGGGCCTTCGTAGATATAGCCGCTGGGGCTGCGCATCGTGCCCGTGCCATGGTGCATGGCATTGCGAAACTCGCCCTCGTAGATCACGCCATTGGCGTAATTGGCGATGCCGCGTCCGGTGATATTGCCGTCCAGCCAGTCGCCCTCATAGGTGCCGCTATCAGCGAATGTGATCATCCCCGTGCCCTCGGGCTTACCGCGCGCAAAGCTGCCAACATAGACCGAGCCATTGGGGAAGGTGGCTGTGCCTTGGCCGCGGATCTCGCCCTCGAACCATTCGCCGGAATATTCGTAGCCATTAGGGAGCCGGTAAGTCCCAATGCCGTGTTGCTTGCCTTCAAGGAACGCGCCCTCGTAGACACCACCATCATCATATTGCTTGGTCTGCACGGATTGCGCCGCGGCAGAAACAGTATAGAGCATGCACAAAACGGCGAGCCCTGCGGGTCTGGACCATCCAAACATCATATCGTCGGTATCCCTTGGTCTTAATCTTTTGTTAGCCATAGCCTAGCGAGCCATCGTGCCCGGGGCAACGGTGATCGTGCAATGCGCTTTTCCTTCGCGAAACATCTGTTACATCTATCCCCACGTGCAAGAGGTTTATGACGATGTCGAAAAAATTTCGCCTGACAATGGCACAGCTTAATCCGCATGTCGGTGATATTGCTGGCAATGCAGCGATGGCGCAAAACGCGTGGGAAGAGGCGAAAGAGGCGCATGCCGATATGATCGCCCTGCCCGAGATGTTTATCACCGGCTATTCGACGCAGGATTTGGTGATGAAACCAGCGTTCTATCACGCTGCGATGGATGCGGTTGCAGCCCTTGCTCGCGCTTGCGCAGATGGACCAATGCTTGCCATTGGTGGGCCTTGTCTGGTGGAAGATCGGCTCTATAACACGTATTTCATTTGCCGTGGTGGTCAGATTATTGCGCGTCAATACAAGCACTTCTTGCCTAATTTCACTGTTTTCGATGAGGTGCGCCAGTTTAATCGCGGCCCGATCCAAGGGCCCTATGCAATCCCAGACGGGCCCCGCGTAGGGTCGCCGATTTGCGAGGATGCATGGCATGTCGATGTGGCCGAGGCGATGGTCGAAAGCGGTGCTGAGATCCTTATCGTACCCAATGGCTCGCCTTACCGCAAAGACAAATTCGATGTGCGTATGGGCAAGATGGTCGCACGGGTGATCGAAAATAACGTGCCTTTGGTCTATTTGAATATGGTCGGTGGGCAAGATGATCAGGTGTTTGATGGGGGCTCGTTTGTGCTGAACCCCGGCGCAAAGCTTGCCGTACAGCTGCCGCTTTTTGATAGCATGTTGGCCCATGTTGATTTCACCCATACCGAGAGTGGCTGGGTCGCAGAAGATGGCGAAAAGCATGTTTTCCCCAGCGATCTTGAGCAAGATTACCACGCAATGGTCGAAAGCCTGCGCGATTACATGGGTAAAACTGGGTTTCAAAAGGTGCTTCTTGGGCTATCCGGCGGGATCGATTCTGCGATTGTCGCGACAATCGCCGCAGATGCATTAGGGCCTGAAAACGTGCGCGGCGTGATGATGCCGTCCGAATATACCTCACAAGCTTCATTAGATGATGCGCAAGACGTGGTTGATGCTTTGGGCTGTCGTTATGACACCGTCTCAATCGCAGAGCCAAGAGCCGCCGTCACCCAGGCGCTCGCCCCGCTCTTTGACGGGCTTGAGGCTGATCTGACCGAGGAAAACATCCAATCGCGCCTGCGCGGGCTTTTGCTTATGGCGCAATCAAACAAATTTGGTGAGATGCTGCTGACCACAGGCAATAAATCCGAGGTGGCCGTGGGCTATGCCACGATCTATGGCGATATGGCGGGCGGGTATAACCCGATCAAGGATATGTATAAAACACGGGTATTTGCCGCATGCCGCTGGCGCAACGCAAACCACCGTCCATGGATGCGCGCACCCGCAGGCGAGGTGATCCCCACTGCAATTATCGACAAACCCCCCACAGCCGAGCTGCGCCCAGATCAAAAGGACAGCGATAGCCTGCCCCCCTATGAGGTGCTTGATGGCATCCTCAAAATGCTGGTCGATGATGATGCGTCCGTGGCTGATTGCGTCGCGGCAGGCTATGAGCGTGCGGTCGTGAAACGGGTCGAACATTTGCTCTATATAAGCGAATATAAACGGTTCCAATCTGCGCCAGGAACACGCCTGTCACAGCGGGCATTCTGGCTTGATCGACGCTATCCGATTGTGAACGGGTTTCGCGACGAGAGCGAATAAAATAGCCAAAATACCGCTAATTGGGTATCTATGACCCAAAGATTGCGAAACGGAGCATAGACATGTCAGGTGCGATGACGGTGCAAACAGACACGGATCCAATGGATTTTATCGCAGCGGTAGAGCACCCAACGCGGCGGGCGGATGCGCAGACCCTCGACCGTCTATTTCGTGAAGTCACAGGCTGGACCCCGCGCATGTGGGGACCGACAATCATAGGCTACGGCGCTTATGATTATGTCTATGAAACGGGGCATTCAGGAAGCTGTCTTGCCACAGGGTTTAGCCCGCGCAAGGCTAATCAGGTGCTCTATATCATGCCCGGATATCTCGCGCTGGGTGATCAATTAGAGCGGCTCGGCAAACATAAAACCGGCAAGGCTTGCTTGTATATTAACAAGCTCGCCGATGTCGATCTTGATGTTGTGCGCGAGATTATCACCATTGGCGTTGAAGCGCTGTCAAAGAAATGGCCTGTCACAGCGACATGAGCCCCATGCTCTGAATATGGACAATCATCAGGAAGCATGAGAATGGGGAAGCTCTAAACCGGAGAGACCTCATGACCACGACTCGCTTTGCCCCATCGCCAACAGGTTGGCTGCATATCGGAAACCTGCGTGCAGCCTTGTTTAATTATGCGATTGCGCGACAAAACGGTGGCACATTCATTCTGCGGATTGATGATACTGATCAAGAACGATCCGAAGACGCCTATATCCAAGGGATCAAAGATGATCTGACATGGCTCGGCATCACATGGGACCGGGTTGAACATCAATCCGCACGGATGCCGCAATATCTAGACGCCAAACAGCGCTTGATCGACATGGGGCGGCTTTATGAATGCTTTGAAACCCCGGTTGAGCTGGATTTAAAGCGCAAAAAGCAGCTCAACATGGGTAAACCGCCTGTATATGATCGTGCCGCGCTGAACCTCTCAGATGCTGAAAAGGATGCATTGCGTGCAGAGCGTGGCGGCTCGCATTGGCGTTTTAAATTGGATCACACGCGCATCGAATGGGCCGATGGGATTATCGGTGATATTTCGATTGATGCGGCCTCGGTCTCTGACCCAGTGCTTTTTAAAAACGACGGGCAGATTTTATATACGCTGGCTTCGGTTGTGGATGATACGGAATTTGGCATCACTGATGTCGTGCGCGGGTCGGATCACGTCACAAACACAGCGACACAAATCCAGATCATTGAGGCGTTGGGCGGCACTGTTCCACGCTTTGCGCATCATTCCTTGCTGACAGGCCCGCAGGGCGAGGCGCTATCAAAGCGCTTAGGCACCTTGGCCCTGCGCGATCTGCGGGAAAACGGCATCGCAGCCGAGGCTGTTTTATCGCTCATGGCGCGGCTTGGATCCTCAGACCCGGTTGAGCTGCGCGCCTCAATTGATGAGGTCGTCGCGGGATTTGACATCGGTAAATTCGGCTCTGCCCCAACAAAGTTTGATGCCGAAGATCTCTGGCCGCTGACCGCGCGTCATTTGGGCACTTTGGATCATACGGCCGTGACAGAGACATTGACCGCCGCCGGGGTGCCTACAGATTTGGCAGCGGCATTCTGGCATGCGGTGCGCGATAACATCAGCAAGCTTGATGATGTCGCCGAATGGTGGGCGCTCTTTCGTGATGGTGCGACACCTGTTGTCGCGGATGAGGATGCGGATTTCATCGCGCAGGCTTTTGATCTGCTTGGTGCGCCGCCCTATGCGGCGGAAACATGGGGCCAATGGACCGCAGCCGCAAAGGAGGCCAGCGGGCGCAAAGGCAAATCGCTGTTTATGCCGCTACGTCTCGCCGTAACGGGCCGCGCCCGTGGCCCTGAGATGGCTGATGTCATGCCGCTGCTGCAAAAGAAACCAACGCTCTAACAACCGCGATTACACCCGGCTTGCGCCCATTGCTGTGGCTTTGATGATCGCAAAGAGCGATTGCCCTTCGTCCAGCTTGAGAGCGTTTGCCGAATGCTGGGTGATTTGCGACAGGATCTGTGTTTCGCCCACTTCTAAGCTGACGATCACACTGCCCGACTGAAGTTGGCTCAGCGATACCACGCGCGCGGGCAATGCATTGAGCGCTGACATCGCCTGCGGCACATCATGCGCGAGGATCACATCCTGCGCAGGGATATGCAGCGAAAGCATCTGTTGCAAGCGCCCAACCTGACCGGGCAGGCGCAATGTGCCACCTGCAAATGTCAGCTCAGTTAGCCCTGCGGTTTTATCGTGCTTTGTAACCTCAGCATGCAAGACCGCACCGCGATCACGGGGGCCAAGCAATGGCAGATTGGCGGGGTTCGTTAGCACCGCGTTCAAAGGGCCCGCATCACGCACATGCCCCTGATCAATCAGCACCAAATCCGTGGCGAGCTCTGCCACCTCAGCCATCGCATGGCTGATATATATGATAGGCACCCCTGATATATCGCGCAGACGTGACAGATAGGGCAGGATTTCCGCTTTACGTGGCGCATCTAATGATGCCAGCGGCTCATCCATCACCACCACGTCAGGGGCACGCATCAGCGCCCGCGCAAGTGCGACCCTTTGTTTTTGCCCACCTGATAGATGTGCGGGCTTTCGATCTAAGAGTGGGGTTAAATCCAGAAGCGTTATCAGCCGCTCCCAATCATGTGCGCCACCATACCGCAAGTTTTGCGCGACGCTCAAATGTGGGAACAACCGCGCATCTTGAAACACATAGCCCAGTTTGCGCTTATGGGGCGGCACCCAGACGCCCAGCGCGCTGTCAAACCAAACCTCAGCACCAAAAGCGATCCGCCCTTCCGCGGGTCGCCAAAGCCCCGCAATCGCATTTGCAACCGTGGTTTTGCCCGCACCAGAAGGACCAAAAAGTGCGGTCACACCAGGCTTTGCTGTAAACTTGATGTCAAATTGGCTTTGACCCAAGGCGCCTTTGATCATGACATCCAACATCAGCGCCCCTGCCCTTTTACAACGCGCATCGCGAGCCATTCAGAAACGATGAGCGCGCCAAATGCGAATACAATCGACAAGACAACCAATACCGTAATTCCGGTTTCTTGATCAGGTACTTGTAGCATCGCATAAATTGCCGATGGGATTGTCTGTGTCTCACCGGGGATCGCCGCGACAAAGGTGATGGTTGCGCCGAATTCGCCCAGCGCCTTAGCAAAACCAAGGATCGCTGCGGCAATCAAACTTGGCAAGACCAACGGCAATGTCACAGTGCAGAAAACGCGCACAGGCCGCGCACCTAAGGTTGCAGCCGCAGCCTCGAGCCCTGGATCAACCGCTTCGATCCCAAGCCGGATTGCGCGCACCATCAAAGGAAAGGCCATGATCCCCGCCGCCAATGCGGCCCCCGTCCAGCGAAACGCAAGGGTGATCCCAAACACATCATAAAGCGCGCCACCAATAACCCCCTGCCGTCCAAAGAGCACAAGCAGCAAATACCCGGTAATCACAGGCGGCATCACCAGCGGCAAATGCACCAAGCCATTGACGATATGCCACCCCCAAAACCGTTTGCGCGCGAGCACATAGCCCATAGCAACCGCAAAAGGGAGCGCCGCGAGCATCCCCACCAGAGCCACCTGCAATGACAGCGTCACAATACCCCAAAGTTCTGGACCCCAAAGCTCTGGTGATAAGAGGCTCATCTTAGCATCCCTCCGCTGGGCAGAAATGTGCCGCGATAAAGATATCATGCCCCTCTTGTGCAAGCAGCATGCCAAGGAACTCTGCCGCGCGGATATGTCCGGCCTCTGTTGTCAAAGCACCAAGATATTGGATTGGTGCATGCGCTGTCTCTGGCAAGCGCGCGCGGATTGTGACATCTGATGAAATCAACACATCGCTTTGATACACGATCCCTAACGGCGCCTCGCCCCGCGTCACCAAGGCAAGCGCGCTCCGCACTGTATCCACTTGTGCCACGAAAGGCACGACAGTGTCCCAAAGCCCTAAGTTCACAAGCGCTTCTTTCCCGTAAATGCCCGCGGGCACAGATGATGTGAACCCCATCGCTAGGGGGCCGTCTTGTAATGCTGACAAAAGCGCCTGAGATGTGAGCGGAAGCGGCTCTGCCCCCGCAGGCCCGATCAATACCAGCCTGTTGCTGGCAAATTGAACCACGCTGTCTTTTTTCACGGCCTCAGCGGTTGATAAATGCCGCATCCAATCGGCATTGGCCAATAGGATGACATCCGCAGGCGCGCCAGACGCGACCTGCCGGGCCAAGGCCCCGCTCCCACCATATGAGATTGTTATATCACCAAATGCCCCAGCGATTTCGTCTAGCGGCCCTTTCAGACTGGCCGCAGCAAAGACGACCAGATCACGTGCCTGCACAGGTGCGGCCATCATGATCATTGTAAGAAAGCACATCAAGAGCCGGGTCATCATATGCGCTTTATCAATCCAAGGCTGCATGGTGGCAAGCCCATCAGTGAATTTAACAATACCAAAGCGTTTACAGAACGCCTGAGATGAGGGGGTTCGAGATGTCGAAACCCCTCATTGACCTGATGGATTATACCGAGGCGCAGATGTATTTCATCTCCATGAAATCATCCATGCCATGATGGCTGCCTTCACGGCCCAAGCCTGATTGCTTTACACCGCCAAAAGGCGCGACCTCGGTTGAGATGATGCCTGTGTTAATGCCGACAATCCCATATTCTAATGCTTCGGACACTTTGGTCACCCGTGACATATCCTTGGCGTAAAAATAGGCGGCCAGACCAAAGATCGTATCATTGGCTTGTGCGATCACATCGTCCTCATCGCTGAACTTAAACAAAGGCGCGAAGGGGCCGAATGTTTCATCTGTGCTGACAAGCATCTCTTTGCTGGCGTTTGTCACGATTGTGGGCTCAAAGAACTGCCCCCCAAAATCATGTGGTTTACCGCCTGTGAGGATCTCACCACCTTTTGCGAGCGCATCATCTAAATGTTCGCGTACCTTATCAACTGCCGCGGGCTCGATCAACGGACCCAAAGCGGTTCCGTCTTTGAGGCCATCACCAACGGCAAGCGCTTCAACAGCCGTTTTCAGCTTAGCTGCGAAGGTATCATAGACGCTGTCTTGCACATAAATACGATTTGCGCAGACGCAGGTTTGGCCATTGTTACGGAATTTACAGGCGATGGCGCCGATGACTGCCTCATCTAGATCGGCATCATCAAACACGATAAACGGCGCGTTGCCGCCCAGCTCCATCGAGCATTTCATCACTTGATCAGCGGCTTGGCGCAAGAGGATACGGCCCACTTCCGTTGAGCCTGTGAATGTCAGTTTTCTGACGGTCGGGTTTTCGCAAAATTCTTTACCGGTCTCTGACGCCGCAGATGAGGTCACAACCGACATGATGCCTTTTGGCAGGCCTGCCTCTTCACCCAGCTTAGCCATGGCAAGCGCAGAGAGCGGGGTGAGCGTTGCAGGACGCACGATAAACCCACAGCCCGCAGCAAGCGCCGGGGCGACTTTGCGCGCGATCATCGCATTAGGAAAATTCCAAGGCGTGATGGCCGCAGCCACACCGATGGGTTGTTTGATCACCGTGATCCGTTTGTCAGCCATATGGCCCGGGATCGTCTCGCCGTAGACGCGCTTGGCTTCTTCGGCAAACCATTCGATGAATGACGCGCCATAGGCGACCTCACCCCGGGCCTCTGCCAATGGCTTGCCTTGCTCTGCGGTCATGATGATCGCGAGGTCCTCTTGGTTGGCCATCAACAGCTCGAACCAACGGCGCAACACAGTTGCGCGCTCTTTGGCGGCCAATGCGGCCCATGGCTTTTGTGCCGCTTCTGCCGCTGCAATGGCTTGGGTGACTTCGTCACGGCTCAGATCAGCGACTTCGGCGATCACATCGCCACGGGCAGGGTTGCGGACTTCAAACGTTTTGCCAGAGGCCGCGTCGCACCATTCGCCAGCTAAGAACGCTTTGGTGCAGATCAGATCAGGGCGCGATAACAGGGATTGCAGATTTGTTGTTTGGTCAAGCATAGTGAACCTCATAATGATTTGCGTTATCTGACCTATGAATAGGGTCTGCGTAAAGACCAGAATGCAGCCGGGGTAAGACCAGATGGCAGAACTTGATGATGCCTATGCCAATGCAGCCTATATTCCAGATGCGGATGCAATTGTTGCAGGCTGGGCCAAAGAAGCGGCAGCATTTCGCGCGCAAGTGCCCGGACAGATTGATTGCGCCTATGGATCAAGCGCACGGCAGGTGTTGGATCTTTTTACGCCACAGGGTCAGGCCAAAGGCTGTGTGATCTTTGTTCACGGCGGGTATTGGATGCGGTTTGATAAATCCTATTGGTCGCATTTGGCCGCGGGGCCTTTGGCGCGGGGTTGGGCTGTCGCACTCTTGTCCTATGATCTTTGCCCGCAGGTGACACTTGCTGAGATCGCAAAGCAGGTTGCCAAAGGCTGCGAAAGAGTTGCGCAGGCTGTGCAAGGGCCATTGCGGCTTGTGGGGCATTCTGCGGGTGGGCAGCTTGTGGCGCGTATGCCCGGGCTGGGGCAAAGCTGGTTACAGCGTGTGGATCGGATCATCCCCATTTCACCTGTTGCTGATCTCGCGCCCCTGATGAAAACATCCATGGCGCAAGATTTGCGATTAAATGCACAGGTCGTGCAAAGCGAAAGCCCAGTTCATGCGCAGACACCTGATTGCCGCGTTGATGTCGTCGTTGGCGCGGACGAACGCCCCAGTTTTCTGATGCAAGCGGATGCACTCGCGCAAGTCTGGGACTGTCAAAACCATATTTTGCCGAGGTTGCATCATTTCAATGTGATCGCCGGACTGAGCACAGCACAAAGTACGTTGTGTGATATTATCTTAGACCCCGTGAGGGATAAATGAGAGCTATGAGTGGTTTAAGCCAGGCGAACATACTCAAAGCGAGACAACAAAAGCCCCAGCATATCGCAATGTTTTTGTGTGATCCAATCGGTAAGGCATACCAGCAAACGCAGGTTCAGAGATGACAATCAGCGTATTCGCTTGGTTAACTTTCTCAAACATCCCAGTTTTTTGTGATGTCCCCAGATATTTCGTTAACAGCTCGGTATGATCTCCAAAGCTGACTTCAACATGGGTGGTATCGATAAAGGCACCGGGCTGTTCCACGGTCAATTGCTCGGGCGTATTCCCACCGCCTGAATAGCAGTATCTGCGCGCAGCACTTTCGTCCTCAAACATCCCAATGAGAAGATGAATACGGGTTTTACCAGGCGGTAATGGCGTTGGCTCTTCGGGCGCGGGGCGCCCTATGAACAAAGCGCGTAGGTTTGCAATAATCGACATGTTTAACAGTTTGCCCTGTGTGAAACGTTCTGTCACGCAAAGAATATCGTTTCAGATTTGAAAAATGTCTTGATCGTTCAGTGGCGGCACTTCTGCCTCTCACAAACGCGGTTGTTAACTATGCAAAATATATGTGTTCTTTTCGCATTCCACTGTTCTTTGTGGCTTTAATACTGCAATCTACAGGTTATAATTTTATATGATTATGAGGGGAGTACAGATGGCCCAATCAACGGCGATGACGCGGCGCGGGTTTACTGCGATGATGGTTGCCTCAGCCTCAGCATGTGTCCCGCGCATTCCGCGCTCAAATCCTGACGCGGTGATTGAGCCCGCATTACAATTTGCCGAAGGTTACGGGCCGATTGAGGATGCGGGCTATTTCTTGCCCGGTATCAGCCCCGCATATACGCAAGGCGTTAATCGCCGAATGCGCGGGTTTTATCTGGGCGAGCAGCGCCCAGGCACGATTGATGTCGATCCTTATGCGAAATTTTTATACTTAGTGAATTTCGATGG
>CAKMZE010000004.1:24394-35946 GCA_929200295.1 uncultured Alphaproteobacteria bacterium | reverse complement strand
GCTCTGCGCTGCGCTATCCGGTCGGTGTCGGCCGGCAGGGGCGGTCAATTCGCGGTGGGGCAACGATTGCGCAAAAACGCAAATGGCCAGGCTGGACCCCAACCCAAAACATGATCCGCACCGAGCCTGAAGTTTACGGCCCATACAAAGCGGGCATCCCGGGAGGATTACGCAGCCCGCTAGGAAGCCGCGCGCTCTATTTGCACCGCAATGGGCGTGATACATATTACCGTATTCACGGGACGAATGATCTGGAATCAATCGGCAACTCAGGCTCTGCAGGCTGTATCCGAATGTTCAATCACGACATCATTGATCTCTTTAACAGGGTCACGATTCCAATGGCCGTGCATATCAGGGGCGAAGATGAATCGCGCCGCGTCGATCCAGAATACTTTGGACGAGGCCGAGAGCTACCCCCAAAGATCATCCCACCAGAAGAGCTTTTGGGTCGCAACACGCTCACCGCAGATCACCTTCCGATATTTTATCAAAACTAGCTCTGCGTAAGCAGAGCGTCTATTTCATGCTCAGATGATTTGTAAACTGCGTTAACATCACCTAAATATAAGATGACAGTTGTTATTTCAGGAGGATTAGCGTGGCCAATTTCGAAACTCAAATTCAGCAAAGCCAAGCGCAGGTCGCCGAGGCGCAAACAAAGATAGCAGAGCTTACAAATAAGATAGAGACCGCGCGCGGGAAAATGGCGCAGGGCGCTGATGTTATTGCTGATATTGAAAATGCCACGCTTGATGATGTGCATGCCCATACAGACGTGATGAATGCAAATATTGCCGAGCTGATCATGGGGCTTGATGATGTCACAGCGGGATTTAGCCGTGATTTTGATGAAATGCGCAGCCACACAGGGACAGAGCGTTTGATTGGCATCTTTTCAAAGGCCAAGGCCGATAGCATGCGGCAAGAGCGTATTCGCACAGCCTCGGTCGATGATAAATTGCAGGACCTGATTTCAAAATCAGACGTGATTACCCGGCTATTGCAAGAGCAGCTTGAGATGCTTGAAACACAAAAAGCATCCGTTGAGACCAATTTGACAGGGACATTAAGCGACCGCGAAGTGGCGGTTTCCGAACTAGAACAAGTGCGCGCTGATATTCTCGCACTTGATCCTGAAATTATTGCGCTCGAGGGCAAAATATCGGTTGAGCAAGATGCCACGTTGCGCACGCAGCTCGAAACTGAGCTTGCGGCACTCAACTCGCGCTATAATGAAAGCGTGCAGCAAGAGCAGGTCTTGGTCGCGAAATCGCAAACTCTTGAGCGGTATATTGAAAAAGGGAAAACCTGGATCGATAGCCTGCAAAATCAGGCGGCAACGCAGATGGTTTTGATCAATAAATTGCAAACCGATACCAAACAACGTGTCGTCCTTTATGACGCACTTTCAAAATCGTTGAAAACAGCGCAGCAACAGGACGTTGCGCATAAGATTAATGAGATCGGCGTGGAGACAGACCAAGAAGCGCAAACCGCCATGGCAGCGATTGGATCTGCGACAAACGCGCGGATGGCGGATATGCTCGAGGCACATGAGGATCATATGGTGTTTGCCCGCGACGTACTGGCGCAAAAGGCAAAAGCCGATGAACGGTTCGTCCGCAGGTTCCAGCAAATCGTCGATAAGCATGATAGTAACCAATATGGCAATTGATTGTAGCGTGGGCAATCTGCCCACGTACCACAAAAGAAGATGGGCAAATTGCCCATCCTACAGGCTGTGCGCATGACAGCAACCGATGTGTCTGCGGATCACTTTGCTCTGAGCGATATCGGGGTCACACGGCGCTATTTCGACAAGTTTGCGCAGATTACAGGCCATTTGGGAAAAGTATCCGCCGTGATGGAAGCGGAGGGAAATTTGCATCCCCGTGAGACTGAGATCATCACCGGGTATCTTGTGGCACTGACATTCACGTTTCGGGCTTTAGCGCATAAGTATCATTTTGCAGGTCGTATGGCACATGCGGGGCAACTCACATTTGATCGCTCAGAGAGCGGGTTTCCCGTGTATGCTGAGCTGTTAGAAATGGCCAGTGATGCGGTGCAAGCAAAGGCGCATCTTTCGTCGACCCTCTCGTCATCGGCGCTCAAACAAAAGATGGTTGAGACGATCGTCCGCGACCACCGCATCCCCACAAAATTACAATATACGCTGTCACAGCGCATGTATTACCAAGAGCTCATCAAAGGTGCGCAGTTTTGGGCGCGCAATACCCCACAAATTGAATGGGTTGCAACGCAAGGCCATCGTCGCCAGTTTTATGTGCATTGGGCCGTTTATGATAGCCAACTCAACTTGCCCGTCATTTATCTGATGGAGCTAGAAGACACAGGATCAGAGGGCCTACCAAAGGATCAGCGCCGCTGGCCCGAGGTCCAATCACATTTGATGGCGCAAAGCTTAGGAGGTTTGAAGCTGCTGACCATCGCGTCGGGCTTCGACAAAGATTTTGACGATCTACACCCCAAGCGTCTGCGTAGGTTTCATATCGGTCCAATGTATTCGCATGCATTCACCAAACAAAAAGGCCCGATCCGGGATGTCTTAGCCGAGGCAAAAAGCCCAAAAGGCGAGGATTGGGCATTGGTTTGGACCGAAGAGGATCTGATTTCAGAGCGGTCAAAACCTGTCAAAACAGGCTGGTTTAGCCACGCTGAGCGGCAGATTTTTGCGCGCGACCCTTTTGCTGCAGAACCGCAAGAGAGCGGTGCAAGCGCCTTATACCGTGCGTTGATCATGCCAGAGCGACCCTATCAGGCGCTCATTTCGCGTGATCCACCGGGGTTGCGCGATGTGCGCAAATTTGTGGTCAACAAGACAGGCAAGGTCTTGTCGTATCGATAATAATATCAGGGCTTTGTGCCCAGAGACTATAGTATGAGTAGGACGTCATGAGCCAAACAAACGATCAAATCGCTGTCAGTGAAGACGATATCCGTGCGCATTACACGGCCGCATTGCAATTAATGGATGGGTTTGATCACAGCCCGCGGATCGCATCCGGCGTGGATGCGGCTCAAACCCCTTCTAAATCGCCGGGGCTTGCGCGACGTCGTGCGTTTCGCACGACAACGCCGGGATTGACGGCGCGCACATCGCAGCGGGCAGAAGCCGTTCATCTGATATCGCGTATCGAAACGATTGGTGATGATGATGGTCTGACCTCGCCATTAAAGGCGAACGTCCTACAGGGGGTAAGGCGGGCTTTGGCCGTCTCGTTCACTGTGGCTGAGCAATTCGCCGCACGCACCCCACTGGTCGAACTGAAGCGGCAGAACCGTGAGGGCCGTTTACCCGCAGCACAGAAAAGCACATTTTCGGAGCTGTTGATGGCCGAGGCCTTGGTCACACTCTTTGTTTTTGGATCAGCCAGCGCGTTTATATTGGGCGCGCAGCGCACAGAAGACACGGTCGAGATCGGTGAGATTGATGAGTTTCTCACTGAAAATGCGCAGCTTGGCTTGCATGGGGTGCTCTGGGCGCTTGATCAAGCAATCGCAGATTTTGCAGGCTCGGAGCAACAGCTGGTTGCGACAGTCCTCGCCTTTGCCGAAGTGTTGATGGAGCAAGCGGCGACCCGCGCCCATGCGGCCCCGGGGCTCGAGGCGTTTCGCGGTGTGTCATGGCGTGTTGCTGAGGATGGGTTTACTGTCGATGGGTTCACCCCATCCGTGCGGGCGAAAACCACGGCCCTTACCATGAGCTTTAAAAAACCGCATGAGGTTGTTGGCAATCATATTGCGAAATATCAGGCGATGAAGCTGGCCAAAATGCTGATGGCCTATGATTTTGATCGTGGGCTGAACCCCTTTGCCGAGCTGGGTGGGTTTATCTTTACATTCATGGGGGATGGGAAACCGGGAACGGGCAAAACAACCTTGATCCAGATGATGGCTGGGCTTGTGAATGAATATTGTCAGGTTGCGGGCTATCCGTTTCGCTATCAAAACCTGAGCACAGACAACATCGACAGCTATCAAGGCAAATCAGGTCAGAATGCAAAGGCATTTATCCAGTCCATCATTGATCCCAGAGTGATCGGGTTTGGGACGATTGATGATATTGATCAACTGGCCGGGAAACGTGGTGACAGACAATCCTCGGCTGGGCAGCTTGAGATCACGGCAGTGCTGATGGAAAGCTTTGCGGGTGCAAACACGGTTGTGCGTGGGAATTGTACCTTTGGGATGTTTTCCAATTACCCCGAGAATGTGGATGATGCTTTGCGCCAACGCGCTGGCGCGCGGTTTTTAGTGGATGGCCCACAAACGCAAGAGGATTATATCGATATCCTATATCTCTTGATGGGCAAGAACCACGATATTCCCGTCGGTCAGCATGAGGTGTTTTCAGCGCAAGAGATTAAGCGCGCTGTGGCACGGTCTTTTGAGGCACATGCAAAACCGCATGAGGCGGGGTTGTTGGATGTGTTTGATCAGGTGTCTGATGAGATCGGCGACTTAGACACATTGGCCAAGCTCGGCACCTATCTGAAAGCCATTCAAAAGGCAGATCCACGGTTTACCGGGCGGGCGATTAAGAACATCACAGATGCTGTGAAAACCCGCGCGATGGATTTTGAGTTGCCTGATCTTTGGATGGAAGAGCCGGATGTGTTTTTGTTCCAAGATTACGCGGTGAAAAAGGACATGATTGCTGAGATGCAAGTGCCCGTGACATCGCAAATGGTCCTGCAAGAGATTAACCGCTATGCCGATAGCGAATTCCGCTATGCGGATAAATCTGATGAGGTGGCGATTGCGGATATGATCCGAGATTATCAGCGTTCAGAAGAAGCCAAACGACGTATAGCAAAGGGGCACGTGTGATTTACGCAAGATCTGTTACATCAGATGGGCAGATTGCCCATCCTACAGCAGATATGAACGGGGGGTGCACACCATGCACCGTCTAATCGAAAAAGGCTTGATGTTTGGCAATCTCATTCACGTCAATAGCCCGGCACTTGTAGATCGCTATAACCGTGCGTTGAAGGCATTGACTGGGCGCGAGACGAGTCTCACTGATTTTCACATCGATATTTCCGGCTATAGCCCTGAAATCGGTGATGAGCTGAGCGATACGATGTATCTTAATCATGCAGGCGTGAATAGGCAGTTCATCCTGCTCACAACGGCACAAAAAACCGCGCCGCTTTTGCATGCAAAGCTTTCAAGTTCGCGGATGATTCTCAAGCAGTTTATCACGCAAAACGATGCCGCACTTTTTGCGCTGACGGCCAAAGATGCAGTCGCAGGCGAGCTGGTCAATTCGATTTATCAGGCGCAAAGCCCCGCTGCGCTGATGGACATTCGGCGTATTGAAGTGACCGCAGATACGACCAAAGGCACAGTTGCGACGGCTGAAACCCTCGGCGCAATGATTGATAGCTTTCAGACAGAACCAGAGGCTTGGTATGATGATGTGCTAATCGCGGATATGATCGGTTTAGCCAAAGAGACCGGGGATATCACTCGCAACCCTGTCAAGCTTGACCATATGGAATTTCAACAAGATAGCTTTTGGACGGCACATTTTGGTGGGTTTTACGTGTTTCGCAATTGCCCAAGCCCTGCGATCATTGCCCAGCATGATCTTACATCACATGGGGCGCTGCCAATCAATGCTGTCTATCAATATAGCGACCGCAGTGAAATTGCGGCTTGCCTTGCCGCCAATGATCTGGTTGAGCCGATTGTTGCCGCACGCGGACCTGAGGCGGCAGCGATCTTGCATCAGAAGATGGCGTTTATTTTGGCCGATACCGCGCTTGCCGCAGGGGAACACCTTTCAAAAGCGACACCGCGCCATCTTAGGCAGCTTGGGCGGCGTTATGCGCAGAAACTGCCTAAGGCCTGGCATGGGCTGATGGCGCTTGCGCGCTGGGCCGAAGAAGAGGCCGACTGGCCTGAGATTACATCAGAGCATCCGGCGTATTTTTATATGCTTCGCGCAAAGCCCGGCCCTAACATGGATATAGTAAATATGCTCTTGGCGGAACTGACCCCGCTGGATTTCCGGCAATTGTACATCTGCCACAAGGATGCATTTTATGCCGCTTACGCAACCTGGTCAGACGCGAAAAAGACTTATGTGGTGGATGTGCTTGAAGAGGCTTATCAAGCGGATAAGGCTGGGGTGCGAGCAACGCTCTTTGGGACCCATGATACAGCCTCTGAACCAGATGATGTGCCTCGTGCGCCTGTCTCTGGTCCTTGGGCCACACAGGAACGACAACAGATTTCAGCAGATATGATTGCCAGGATTGGCCCCTGGCGTGCATTGGGAGAACGGTAATGTCATTTATCAGGTTGGTTGTGTTTGGATTTATTGCACTCAGCATTATTTATCTGTCGATCTCGGTGTATTCGCGATCCATCAGGCGCGAAAAGCTGGAAAAAACCTATGATGCCGACCCGGTTGAAGGCCTGTCGCGTGTTGACTATGTTAACCAAGGGATTGCGGAATATAACGCCAGCATTCGGCCAAAGCTTATAGGTTTGGTTTTTGTCATCCCACCTGCGATTGTGGCGACAATCGTTTATGTGACCAACGCCAACTAAAGGATAACTCATGCGCCGTGCTCGAATAATTTTCCGCTTACTGGTCGTCTTTTTCTTTGCGCTTTTGTTCCATTACGTATTGCCGCAGCATGATATCGTGCGTGTCACCTCGACCGAAGTGATCCGCACCGACTTTTCAGGGTTTAACCGGATGTTTTATGCCCAAGCCGACAGCGGCACGGTTGAACAGCCGACACGGGATTTGCGCCTGATTAACACCGATAAGAAAAAGACATTTTTATTCGGGTTTATACAGCGCGATAGCACTGAGGTGATGGTTTACCGCAATGAGGATACGGGCTGGATTTGGCCACCTTATTTCAAATTTGATAGCTCTGATTTACAGGCCGAGGCCGCATCGGCGGCACGTGAAGAGGGGTGGTATGCGATCACCCATTATGGCTGGCGTGTGCGTTGGGCATCGATTTATCCGAATGCCGTTGCCATTAATCCGGTTGCGGGGCCAGACGCGAGCATAACGCCTTGGTTTAACATCTTCTTTTTCATCTTTTTGATGATTGCGATTGTCTTTATCCGCGCCATGTGGCGGCAATTTCGCGAGAGAACAATTGATCCGTTGTTAGATTCTGCGGGGCATCAAATGGATGAAGTGCAGGCAGGTGTTGCAGAACGCCGCGGGCGTATTGGGCGGTGGTTCAGTACCTGGCGGCGCAAGGGATAAACAAAGCCGCCCCTTACGGGTTACTCACCATATGGCACCCAGATATTTTTGACCTCAGTTGCCGCGTGTAAAATCTGTTTGATACTCGGCGAATGAGCCACCCATGTACGTTTAAGATTGCTGATGCTCTCAGCCTCAATCACCTGCGCAAAGGCCTGCGGTGAAAACGACCAGATGGCGTCAATGTCCATATGCTTGGCCAGATCCGGGGCCAATGCAGGCTGATCACCTGTGAGAATATTCACCACCCCAGCTGGCACGTCGGATGTTTCAAGGATCTGAATAAAATCCGTCGCCGCGAGAGGAAATGGTGTTGAGACCACAAGCGTCACCCGATTGCCCATCGCAATCGCGGGTGCAAACCCCTGCACCAACCCCAAAA
Source organism: uncultured Alphaproteobacteria bacterium (assembly GCA_929200295.1). Classification (GTDB taxonomy): domain Bacteria; phylum Pseudomonadota; class Alphaproteobacteria; order Rhodobacterales; family Rhodobacteraceae; genus Yoonia. The sequence continues at coordinate 28,291 of CAKMZE010000004.1, read as the reverse complement.
GCGGCGTATCATCGCAAAGCACCGCGATTTTGCCAACGGGTTCTTTCATCGCCATCGCCACACCGCGCATGGGTACATCATGGATTTGACCGTCAAATTTGTCCGCCCAAGCGGCGGCTGAAAATAGCGTATTGATCGCGGCTGCGACCTCTTGATCACCTGACTTTCCGGTGAGCGCTTTGATCCGCACGCTCAATTCGTCTGCGCGCGCTGAAAGGTTTTCGGCAATGTAATAGAGGATCTGTGCCCGCTGGTGACCAGAGGTTTGGCCCCATGATTTCGCGGCATTCATCGCCTCAACTGCGTTGCGGACGTCCTTGCGGTTTGCCACTGAGACGTGACCGATCAACGCGCCCTTTGGGCTATAGACACCCTTAGAATAGCCCCCATCGGGGCGGCATTGCTTCCCGCCGATATAAAGCTTGGCCGTGCGGTCAAGCGGGTCGGTTGGGGTGTCTTGCCCCGTGAATGCGGCGACAGGTTTTGCAGATTTCGCGCTGGTTTTGGGCTTGGTATATCCCATCAGCCCTTCCCAACCACCTTCGCGGCCAAAGCCGCTTTCGCGGACGCCGCCAAAGCCCGCGGCGGCATCCATCATGTTGGTGCCATTGACCCAAACGATCCCTGCGGCCAGCTTTGGCGCGATATCAAGCGAAAGGTTGATGTTCTCGGACCAGACAGAGGCCGCAAGCCCATAGCGCGTGTTATTGGCGATCTCGACCGCCTCGGCCGGGGTGCGGAATGTGGTGGCACAGAGAACGGGGCCAAAGATTTCCTCTTGCATCAGGGTTGATGCAGGGGACAAGCCAGTGGTCAAGGTCGGGGGGTAAAAACACCCCTTAGGTGCTGCGGTTTGATAGGTCTCGCCTTCGGTGTTTTCGCTGACCATTGCCGTGATATTTGCCAGTTGCACAGGATCGACGATCGCGCCGATATCGATGCATTTATCCAGCGGATCACCGATACGTAACGTGCCCATGCGCGCCTTGAGCTTATCATAAACCTCATCGGCGATGCCCTCTTGCACCAAAAGCCGCGAACCTGCGCAGCACACTTGTCCTTGGTTAAACCAGATCGCATCGACCAAGCCCTCAATCGCAGAGTCGATGTCCGCATCCTCAAAAATAATGTAGGGCGATTTACCGCCAAGCTCGAGCGATAGCGCCTTTCCACTGCCTGCCGTTTGCGCGCGAATGATGCGCCCCACGGATGTTGAGCCGGTAAAGGCGATTTTATCTACATCCGATGCAACAAGGGCCGCACCTGTTTCGCCGTCGCCAGTGACGATGTTAACGACACCCGGCGGCACGCCTGCCTGGCTACAAATCTCGGCAAAAACCATAGCCGAGAGCGGCGTATATTCCGCAGGTTTCAAGACGACCGTATTGCCCATCGCGAGGGCTGGCGCGATCTTCCAGGCCAGCATCAATAGCGGGAAATTCCAAGGGATGATCTGCCCGCAGACGCCCAAGGGCGCATGGTCTGGCAGCTCATCCTGCATAAGCTGCGCGAAACCTGCATGATGATAGAAATGCCGGATCGCAAGCGGAATATCGATATCGCGGCTCTCGCGGATGGGTTTGCCATTATCGAGCGTTTCGATCACCGCCAGCAAACGGCTGTGCTTTTGCAAAAGCCGGGCAATCGCATAGAGAACACGCGCACGCGCATGGCCATCCTTGGCCCATTTGGGCTGCGCTTTTCGCGCAGCGGCCACAGCCATCGCGACCTCGTCCGCTGTGCCTTGGGTGACGCCGGCGAGCGGCGCGCCTGTTGCAGGGTTATGGGTGGTGAAATCATGGCGCAAAGTAGCCCATGCACCATTGATATAATGCCCTGCAATGCCGCCACGATCTGCAATCCACGCAAGCGCCTCATCTGCGCTTTCAGGGGCTGGACCATATGCCATCGTCTCAAAAATTTCTTTTACGGTCATTCTTTATCCTATCGGATGGCGCCAATTGGCGGAGTAAGCGCCCGTCACATGATGGGCGAGTTGGCGTTCGATATCGCCCAGCAATGACGACGCACCAAAGCGGAAAAGATCAGGTTGCAGCCAGCGGTCACCCAGCTCGTCCTTGATCAGGGCAAGATATGTGATGGCATCCTTAGCCTTGGAAATCCCGCCTGCGGGTTTATAGCCCACGCGCAGCCCCGTGCGCGCATGATAGGCGCGGATCGCGCGGATCATTGTCAGCGTCACAGGGAGCGTCGCGTTCACGGGCTCTTTGCCAGTGGATGTCTTGATGAAATCCGCGCCTGCCATCATGCAAACCAGGCTCGCACGGGCCACATTGCGTAGTGTGCCCAGTTCACCTGTGGCAAGGATCGCTTTCACATGGGCATCACCACAGGCCGTCCGCATTTCGGTCATTTCATCATAAAGCGCTTGCCAATTCCCGGTGAGCACATGGCGACGTGAAATCACGATATCAATCTCTTGCGCCCCTGCGGCGACGCTTTCACGGATTTCTTGTATTCGCAGGTGAAATGGCGACAGCCCCGCCGGAAACCCGGTTGAGACAGCGGCCACGGGAATATGCGTGCCACTCAGCGCATTCACGGCAGTTTCGACCATATCGTGATAGACACAAATAGCCCCCGTGGTCAGCCCAGTCATGCCCAGCGACGCGAGCAGATCAGGGGATACAGGCTGGCGCGCTTTTGCACAAAGTCGTCGCACGCGGGCCTCTGTGTCATCACCAGAAAGCGTTGTCAGATCGATCAGGCTGATGGCTTTACAAAGCCACGCGGCCTGATGCGCCTTTTTCACGCTCCGACGCCCGGGTAATGTCGCGCAGCGGCGTGTGATTGCTGAGGTATTCGCCTGCACGCTCGCAACCCAATCCATATCAAGCGGCATGGCTGTGTTCCGCTCACTATGTAGCTGTGGCAATTGATCGGCTTGTACGGTGGTGGCTGTGGAAATGCGGGTTGGCATGGGGGCTCCTTGCAATTGGATAAATTTGTCATTTTGCAACGCAATTGGCAAGATCCACACAGCAGATAGGTTTCGCGCCATAGACAGCCCTTTGCTTGCAGGGTATGGCGCTGAAAACGGATAGATCAAAGGACAGATCATGACATTCGATCGCACAGTTAAAATCGCCCCCTCAATTTTGGCAGCTGATTTTGCAAATTTTGGCGCAGAGATCGCAGCGGTTGAAGCCCAAGGTGCGGATTGGATCCATGTGGATGTCATGGATGGGCATTTTGTGCCTGCCCTGACGTTTGGTGCGCAAACCTGCAAGGCGATCCGCCCGCATATCAAAACGGTGATGGATGTGCATTTGATGATCTCACCTGTGGATACCTATTTGCAAGGGTTCGCAGATGCCGGTGCCGATATCATCACAGCGCATTATGAGGCCGGGCCACATATTCACCGGACGCTTCAAAACATCCGCGATCTTGGCTGTAAGGCAGGCGTCGCTCTGAACCCCGGCACACCCGCATCTGTGGTAGAAGAACTGCTGGATATGGTCGATCTCATCTGTGTGATGACGGTGAACCCCGGCTTTGGCGGGCAAAAGTTCATCGATATGTCTGAAAAGGTCGCTGATTTACGCGCGATGATTAGTGACAGACCTGTGCATATTCAGATCGACGGTGGCGTTGACGCCGCGACCGCCCCCTTGGTCACAGCGGCTGGCGCTGATGTGCTCGTCGCGGGCTCTGCGGTCTTTAAGGGGGGGGGCGTATCTGACCCCGCGCCCTACGGGGCGAACATCAAAGCTATTCGCGATGCTGCAGAGGCGGGCTAACGACGCTTTACTGTCATGATCGCATCATAGGTGCGCGATACCGCATCTGACTGGCTTTTGAAAAACGCCGCGACTTGATCAGGCTGGGCCGCCTGACCAGAGCGAAGATGGCTGATCAGCATCGCGATATCCG
>CAKMZE010000004.1:21660-24384 GCA_929200295.1 uncultured Alphaproteobacteria bacterium | reverse complement strand
CGCCTGCGGCTTCAGACTCAAGAAACGGGAACTCGATTGTCCAAACATGGGGGCCAAGCACGACAGGTTTGCCAAGGGCCAGCGGTTCGCTGATGTTATGCGCACCCTTAGGCACGAAACTGCCACCGATGATCGCTTGGTCACAAAGGGCGAGATAGAAATACATCTCACCCATACTATCGCCAAGGATCACATCGCAATCAGGCTGCGTCATAGGGGCGAGATCTGCATCTAAAATTTCACTGCGCCGCATGGTTTTTAGCCCAGCATCCACAAGCTTCTGATAGGTGGTGTCAAACCGCTCAGGCGCGCGCGGGACATAGATGACAAGCGGCGGATCAGGGTCTTCTTTCAACGCTTTGATCATCGCGATGTAGCCGTCATCCTCACCGACCACCACGCTGGTGATGGTCAATATCGGTCTGCTGATGATGGATTTAAGCTGCACACCTGCTGCAACTTGCACCGCAGGCACTAGCTGATCAAAACGTAGCTCACCCGTGACATGGATATTCTTTAGCCCTGTTGCGGTAAAGCGATCACGCTGCATATCCGATTTCACAAACGCGCCTGCGCAATGGCTGATCAGATCAGCGCGCCAGCGGGTTTTTGTCTGGTCCCTTTGATAGGATGCTTTGGGATATTGCGCATTGCAGAGAAAAAGCGGCACGCCCATACGCTCAGCGCTCAGGATCATGCGCGGCCAAATTTCGATCTCCATAACAAGTGCAGTGCGCGGGGCGAAATTGCGCAAGAACCGCCTGAAACACCAATGAAATTCAAAAGGCACCCAGGCGACATGCACGCGCCCATCTGCAATCTCATCAGCAAAGACAGTTTCGGCCTCATGACGCCCGGCGGGTGTGAAATGCGTTAGAACAACAGTCTCACCTCTCTCTAAAAACCGTTTGATCAACGGGATCGCAGAGCGCAATTCACCCAAGGATACGGCATGCACCCAAACCGTGTCCTTTGCCTGCGTTTTATAAAACCCAAAACGTTCGCTGAAATGCGCGATATACCTGCGGTCTTTGTACCCGCGCCAAAGGAGATAGGACAGGATAACGGGAAAGCCACATATCCACAGCAGCCAGTAAAAGCCCATCAAACACCGCAAGCGCCATGTAAGAGGCCGTGTCATGCGCTGCACCTCATAAGCTTGATGAGATCAAGCGCGAGTGTTTCTATCGGCTGCGCCGCACTTGCGAGCAGATCCGTTGCATCAGGCACGGGTGTTTTCAAGCGCGATGCGAGATCCTTGGGATCCGTGGTTTGATGTGCCAGATGCGCCGCCGCGAGCTGTGCGTAATCGCGCGTAAAATTACCTGTCTGCGGCCCGTGGTAAATGGCAGCACCAAGGCGCAGCGCCTCCCAAGGGTTATGCCCTTGGGTTTGGTCATTTGTACCGCCGATATACACCGCATGTGCAAGACGGTAGATCAACCCCGTCTCGCCTGTGCTATCCATAAGCCATATGGGCTGATCCGGCGTTGGCCATTCATCCTTTGATCTATAGGCCATGGGATATGGCGTTGCGATCCCGCGCTCAACAAAGCGCGGCGCGATAATCAAAAGCGCCTGAGGATCAGATTTTAAGAGCTCTTGATGTGCCGCCACCGCAATCGTCTCATCAGCCGTATGTGACGGGCAAACAGCCCAGACAAACCGATCCTTTAGCGCATTTTGTGTTTTTGCGAGCAGGTCTGGGTCGCAGGCCAAGGCAGGAGCCGCAGGTTTGAGAGACCCATCAACGCGCACCTTTCCACCTGATAATGTCGTCAAATGCTGCGCAGAGCTTTCATCCTGCGCAGATATCAATCCCATATTTCCTAGCAAAGGCTGGAAAAGGCCGCGTCCAAGATGCCGCTTGGCAAAGCTAGCAGCCCCCATACGCCCGGCAACAATCGCTTGGGGTATGGCCCGTTCTGCGCAATCATGGCTCAGCCCCGGCCAGAGATCCTGATCGCTCCATATCGCGAGGTCTGGACGCCAATGATTGAGGAAACGATGCCGATAAGCGGGCGCATCCAACGGCAGGTATTGGTGCTGCGTGTTTGCCGGCATTTGCGGGGCCATGGCCTCGGCGCTTTTGCGCGTCATGGATGTGACGAGAAACGAAAACCTAGGATCCAGCATCTGCATGTGATCAATAAGACCACGCAAGGCGAGCAACTCGCCTAGGCCAACGCCATGCATCCAGATCAAAGGGCCATCGGGGCGCGGGACCGTCGGCTGCCCGGATTTTTCCTGCACACGTGCAGGGTCTTCTTTGCCGCGTTTCATGCGACGCCGCAAAACCAAACCCACCAAAGCAGGGATCGCATGGCTCGCGCAAAGATAGCTGCGCAGGACAAGACCCGCCTTAGGCATAGTCATGAAAGGTTTTTTGCAAAGGTTGCGTCCAGAAATCAGCGCTCTCTAGGCTTTTGACAAAGAGGTTTGCCGCATCACCAGACCCAAAACCGCTATCAGAAACGCTGATATTACCCCATTGATCTGTCAGGAATTGATGAATTTTCGCGGTGTCATCTGCCCCCGCAAAATGGATCGAGGCCGAGCGCCCGCGATTATGTTGCCGCGTGCCGATGTCAAGCGACGGGAGACCCAAAAACGGCGCCTCACGCACCCCGGCAGACGAATTACCAACCATACATGCGGCATTTTTCATCAGCTCCGAAAAATACGCAAACCGCATCGATGGGAGAACGCGGAATTGCTCTGGCG
>CAKMZE010000004.1:19803-21650 GCA_929200295.1 uncultured Alphaproteobacteria bacterium | reverse complement strand
TAGCTCATCGAGCACAGAAAAGATGGCACGCGAGCCTGGGTCATTATTTGGTGAAATCACAACAAACGCCCGGCCAGACAATCGCAGCGCTGAAAACAACACGCGCGCTTGCGCGCCCATTGTATCTGCCTCGGATGTGACCGGGTGAAACGTGCATATGCCAAAACTATCAAAAGTGATGTCATACCGTACTTTGACATCCGCGATGGAAACGCCTGATGATTTCGCATGAAAATCAAGCTCGGGAGAGCCTATGACGTGAATACTGTTTTCAGGTTCGCCCAGCGCCATCACCCGCTTGGCCGCCGTTTGCGAGCTGACAAAATGATTGCTACAAAGCTTTGAATTACAATGGCGGTAAATCTCGTCAATCGTGCCCGAGACCTCCCCGCCTTCGATATGCGCTGAACGGATGTAATTCGTGGCACAAACAAGCGCAGCGGCGAGCGCTTCAACCCTGTCCCCATGAATCACCACAAGATCGGGGCGCGCCCTTTGCACAAACTCCGAGAACCCGGTGATCGTTTTGGCAAGCACCAAATCCTGCGGATCACCGTCGCGTTGGTTTTCAAACTCATGCACTTTGACGCCATGCGTGCGGTGCACCTCAATCTTGGTCAGCCCGTAGCGGTCAATCATATGCATGCCGGTGACAAAGAAGGTCACATCCATCCCTGCGTCCCGCGCCGCAATGGCCAATGGCTCGAGCTTACCAAAGTCAGCCCGGGTCCCTGTGACAAAAAGGATAGATTTTGGTGCCAAATCAATGCGCCTATGAATTAAAAGATGTGATCAGCAAATCATGCAATTACTGATGGCCCGAATAAGGTTGTTGTTGAGGATATCCGCTTTGCCGTCAATTGTGTACCGTCTCTTAGACATACGGATCATATGGATTTTTGCGCCTCTTTGGGGAAATGTGATTTTTCTGCCAATGTTGCTCTCTGCTTGCGTGACACGCGCGACTGAAGCGCGCGACGGGATTGTACGGCTGCATGTGATCTTGGCCATGTTATTTTTCGGGTATTTCACGTTGCGCGGGCTAATTGCTTTGCCTGATCCTGGCTTAGATGGTGCGCTCTCAAGGATATTGCCCGTTTTCATCATCGCCTTGATCTTGTGGTTCCGCCCACCGGATGTATCGAACGCAATAAATCTGCGGTTAGTGGCGGTTGTACCGCTGATTGTTTTTGTGCTTGCTATTATTGAACAGCGTTATGTGTCGACCTATGGACGTGTCGGTCTATTGGCAGGTAATCCTTTATTTCTGACACCGGCGATGATCCCACTTGTCTATCTTAATGCGTTTTTGGCGCTGCGAGCGAAACAGGCCTCAGATGCATGGCTGCATTATGGTGGCGTGCTATTGGCGTTGATCGTGATTGGTACACTTGCAGGGGCGCGTAGCTCGCTTGCTGTTAGCTTAGGTGCGATAGGGTTGCATTTGATCTGGGTTTGGAGCTTTCGCCGCAATACACCCGGTCGCACTTTAATCGCGCATAGTATGATCCTTCTCGTTATTGCGTGGATAGCGCTAATATGTGCGACGCAAATCGGGTCAAACTCAACGCGCGTTGCAAATTTTGTCACCTCTACCAATGATACAGTCCAGAACAGTGTGCGCATGGAGATGTGGCTTGCTGCGTTTGAGGCGATTAAAGAGCAGCCGATCTTTGGCTATGGCCCACAGAACCGCTGGGCTTCACTCGTTGACTATTTACCTTCTGATCGCGCAGGGCTGAGGCTATCGCACCCACATAATCTGATTATGACCTATGGTATGGCGGGGGGGATCGTAGGCATTATTGTTGGCCTCGCCTATATACTTATTCCCAGCGGTTTTGCGG
>CAKMZE010000004.1:16679-19793 GCA_929200295.1 uncultured Alphaproteobacteria bacterium | reverse complement strand
AACCTCGCGGACAAAGAGATTTTTGCACTTGGCACAAGCACAGTCTTTGTGTTTGGCCTCGCAAACTATGTGCTCTTCGAAGGATATATGGCCGTTGTAACCACGCTAACGCTGATCGGCCCATATTACCTGCTATCTGGTGGACGTGATACAAGATATCACTGGCCAGGCTCGGGATATTGACCGACAAAATTAAGATGGTGAGGTAGCGTAATTCGTGCCCACAAGGACCGTCTGAACTGCTGGTATTTTCAGGAAAGTACGAAACGTAATGTTACCAATCGTATAACACGCTTTTGCCAATTTTAACTTCTAGGTACGCGGACAACCGATCAAAGAACACATTTTGGGAGATAGAAATGATTCATACGACCACTCAGATCAGTGGAAAGCCCCGTTGGTTAACGCCTGTCTTGTTCACCACGACGATCTTCTTATCCGCCTCCCTGCTATTCTTTGTACAACCCTTGTTTACAAAAATCGTGCTTCCACATGTGGGCGGAGCGCCTGCTGTCTGGACGACGGCAATGCTGTTCTTTCAAACTGTCCTGATCGGGGGCTACCTATATGCGCATTTGATAACGCAGTATTTGCCAATTCGGGCGCAAGTTGCCCTTCACTTGGTATTATGGGCACTTGCTCTGGCTTTTCTACCGCTGGCTATTGCAGAGGGCTGGAGCTATGACGCGCAAACCTCCACGGCCTGGCAAACGTTACTGCTCTTTGCAACTGGCGTCGGGTTACCGTTTGCCGTCTTGTCGGCGAATGCGCCCTTGATCCAAAGCTGGTATTCACGATCTGGCGGTTATTCCGCTGACGATCCGTATTTCCTTTATGGGGCGTCTAACCTTGGTTCCCTGATCGCTCTTTTGGGTTTTCCCTTAGTGGCTGAACCATTGTTTGGCGCAGGACAGATCGGTTGGGGATGGACCGTCGGGTTTTGGGTCTTGGGCGTGCTATTGTTGGCGTCAGGCGTCATGGCACGTGAGCGCATCGCGCAGCCGGTTGAAGACGTGCAAATTGAAGCTGCACCGAGCCTGCAAACACGCTTGTACTGGGCTCTCATCGCGTTCATTCCATCCTCGTTGATGCTGGCTATCACGTCCAAAATGACGATGGATATTGGGGCTGTGCCGTTGATCTGGGTAATCCCTTTGGGGCTCTTTTTGTTAACATTTGTGTTGGTCTTTACCAATCGACCCATCGCGTCGCTCACAATGCTGCGTTTGGGGTATATCATTGGCCTTGGTGTGTTGGCCTTGGCGTTCGCAGATTTGTTGGGCCTCGAATTCAGTGTCTGGTCTGCAGTCCTGACGGTCATCGCGTTCTTTTTTACCGCGCTTTATGCACATGCTTTGCTATACGCTAGCCGCCCTGCAGCGCAGCATTTGACGACGTTCTATGTAACCATGTCGGTTGGTGGCGCGTTGGGCGGTCTTTTCAATTCGATCATCGCGCCAATAGTCTTCAACGAACTTCATGAGGGCGCGATCACAGTGGCGATTGCGGTAACTTTGTTGATCGGACGCGCTACGCGCCCGTCTCGGATTGCGATGGTCGGTATCACGGCGTTGATTCTTTTGGTCGTTGCGGAAGCGCCCTTAACGAGTGCAATTGGTAAGATGGCAGTTAGTGCACTCACGATTGCACTTCTCCTCTTGATTGCAACTACAATCCGCCGCAGGGCGCAGATCCATGCTTGGGTATTAGTCACCTTTTTGGTGGTGGGACAAGTCTTCGTCGTAGATCCCGGAACGGTACTTCTTAGAGATCGCAGCTTTTTCGGAATACATAACATCGTCGAAAGAGACGGGCGGCGCCTTTACGTAAACGGAAATACGTTACATGGTGCGCAACGGATTGTCGATTTGACCGCTGACCGGCCAGAACCGCAGTTTTACTACCACCGCAATGGTCCAATGGCTCAGGTGCTAACCTCAACCAAAGCGGATGAATCCAACACGGTGGGCATCGTTGGTTTGGGTATTGGCGCACTGGCGTGCTACAGACAACCGCATCAAAGTTGGCATTTCTATGAGATCGATGCACTGGTGGCCGATATCGCCCATGACCCGAACCATTTCACGTTTATGAGCCGCTGTGCTCCGAATGAGTCGACCCACCTTGGCGATGCACGTATGGTCTTGGCTGAGCAGGATCGGTTGGATTTTGATATTCTTGTCATTGACGCCTATTCGTCCAACTCCATACCAGTACATTTGACGACAGTCGAAGCGTTCGAGATTTATCTTGATCACCTGAGTGAAGATGGTTTGCTGCTGTTCCACATTTCTAACCGCTACTACAACATCGACCTGCCGCTGGGGCGGTTAGCCGAGGCAATGGGTTTGACAGCACGCATACAGGACTATGCCGGCAACGAAGCAGAGGATTCGGGCGACATAGCCTCATTATTCGTCGTCCTCGCCCGCAACGAAGATGCTTTGGGGGATTTGAACACCGATCCCCGCTGGACCCCACTTGCGTCTGATGGTGGTCAGGTTTGGACTGATGATTTCGCAAATGTGCTGGGAGTGCTTAAGCGTTAATACAGCGCTCCCGAACAGTGGTGCGGTTAGCAGAGTCTTGATCCCACAATCTGGAAGCGCTGGGCGAAACCGAAACAATTGCCGACCTGCTGCAAGTAATCGTCGGGCATTGTTATCGGTCTCGCCTATATACTTATTCCCAGCGGTTTTCCGAGGGCGTTTTAACCTCGCGGACAAAGAGATTTTTGCACTTGGCGCAAGCACAGTCTTTGTGTTTGGCCTCGCAAACTATGTGCTCTTTGAAGGGTATATGGCCGTTGTCACAACCCTCACACAGATCGGTCCGTACTACCTGCTATCTGGTGGACACGATACAAGATATCACTGGCCAAAATAGAGATTAATGGGTTCCGCTGCGGATTAAGGCGAAATCTGACGCAAAGGCCGCCCCCTGTATACTCTGCGCTGCGAAAAATGGCGGCTTTGAGCCCAAAGTTCTTTGAATTTGAGATGTGCGTTGTACGAGCTTGAACATGCCGACCCGTAGACTACACTGGAAACTGTTCCAAGCAACACATAAGGTATTCATGAACAGTTGGATACTATTAGAGGAAAGCGTTTTGCG
>CAKMZE010000004.1:9175-16669 GCA_929200295.1 uncultured Alphaproteobacteria bacterium | reverse complement strand
AATTTGCAGCTTACATTTTGATTTTATTGGGCATTTTGGGATTGGTCAGGGGGCTCTTTCTCCCAATGGGTGACTTGGGAGCGTTTTTCTTGGTAGGTGGTCTAGTCGCAATTGGTATTGGCGGCGGCTTGCGCAAATAGTTCGCACGTGAACTGTTCGTAACTGTAACTTTGTCCACACTGCCGACTTTCTCTACCTAAACCGAATTACTTTCTATGCTGTCCCCAAACGCTGTCAGGCAGATCGAAGAGCTTACAATGCAAATAATCCTGTAAGTTCATATGTGACAGAATTCCGAAATTCCTTTAGCGTAGGATTTAGCTCCAATCCGCAGCTATCTCCTAAACAGCTGCGGTTACCCGCTGAAATCAGCCCATTTGAGCTGGGTATTGCGCGTCACAGCCTTATTGAGGGTCTTCCCGATCACTTGGTCAAACTCAAAGCCTGCGATTTCGCCGGACCCTGGGCGTCTGGCCCAGATGTCTGCTTCGGTCACAACATGCCCTTTGGGCAGATCGCGATCCGCAACAACGGATGCGCGTGCAAAAGCGTAAACCGGCGCTTCGCTTTCTGTGCGCTCTTTGGGGTTATGCAGCGCGGTATGGATCTCGCGGCTGCGGTCAATAAGATGGCGCAGCTCAGCTGGGTCCATTGAATTAATTATATCAGGCCCGATCCGGTAGCGTGTATCGGTATAATGCCGCTCGAGAATACATGCACCAAGCGCCACAGAGGCGAGGGCCATTTCAGGGCCAATCGAATGATCCGAAAACCCGACAATGGCCTCTGGGAAGGCATTGCGCAGATCGGTCACACCTTGCAGCGAGACGATCTCGGGTGGTGAGGGGTAAAGGTTGGTACACTCAAGCAACGCATACGCAACCCCCGCATTCGCAAGGATATCCACAGAGGCGCGGATGCTTTCAATCGTCTGCATGCCCGTTGACATGATCACGGGCTTGCCCTTGCGCGCGATGTGCCGAATAAGCGGCAGATTATCCGCCTCGCCTGAGCCGATTTTATAGGCAGGGACATCAAGCGTTTCTAAAAAATCAGCCGCCGCGCGTGAAAATGGTGTTGAAATCCAAATCATGCCCAGCGCTTCTGTATAGCGCTTTAGCTCTGCCTCATCCTCAAGTGATAACGCACAGCGTTCCATCACCTCCCAGATTGAGACATCCGCATTGGGTGGATAGATATCCTTGGCCTCATCGGTCATTTCATCAGACACGATATGGGTCTGGTGCTTGATCATCTCACAGCCGGAACCCGCGGCAAGCCTGACCATGTCTTTGGCAACCGCAAGATCACCACCATGGTTAATGCCGATTTCCGCGATCACGAGCGGAGGATATTCAGGCCCAATGGGGCGCCCTGCAATCTGCATATGACTGTCTCCACATGTTGTTCGTATTTGATCTATGCGGTTCTGGCGCGAAGGGCAAACGCTGCGTTGTCAAAGACCGCTCTATCCGGCATGAATGGCCTGATCTGCATGAGGACAGCAAAGATGTTGCGTAAATTCGCCAATTGGGTGCACCACAAAGAACGCAGCCTGCACCGCGCGACAGGAAATGATATTTCCACCCCCGAGACGCGCAAAGCTGCGTGGCGGCATTATCTTTGGCTTGATCACGGGGTATTGCGGTTTTGGTGGAAAAACGAAGCCGAAATCGCACCGGGCGTGTTTCGATCGAACCATCCCCATCATGCCCGACTTGAACGGTTCAAAGCCAAAGGCGTGCGCACCGTGCTCAGCCTGCGTGGTAAGACAGAGAAATCTCCCTATTTGTTTGAAGCGGAAAGCTGCAAAACGCTCGGGCTTGATCTGGTTTTCGCGCCACTTGGTGCCCGCGAGTTTGCCACACGGGCACGTTTTATCGCTGTATTAGACGCCTTTGAAACCATCCCAAAGCCGTTTGTCATGCATTGTAAATCGGGTGCGGACCGCACAGGGTTGGCGAGCGCCATGTATCTATTGACCTATTGCGATGCAACCGACGAAGAGGCGCGCGCGCAACTGACGTTTCGGTATTTGCATATCCGCAAATCGGCGACCGGACGTTTGGATTTTCTGCTTGAAAATTATTTGAAACAGAGAGCAACGACAGGGCTCGACCTGCGCACCTGGATTACGGATGTGTATGACCCGGATGCATTGGCCAAAGCCTATGGTGCACAAAAAGCGACCCAACGGTTTTGGCGGGGATGGTGATAAGTATCGTAGTCTTACCCATTCAGTAATCTATTGAACAGTTTTTGCGGGTGAGCATAAGTCCTGCGTTCGATCTATAGCGCTCCATAGCTTTGATCACTCGAGCTTTGGTTGGTTTGGATTGCGCATTTTATGCTACCCCACCAATATATGCTCATAAGTCTGATGAGCTGTTATATATCACTCTGGCTGGTCGCCGGTGTAGTCGGTGGGTGGTCGAGCAATCTGCTGTAAAACGTCAAGACCATACCAAAGCAGACTGATCATTTCTAACTGACGCTCATTACCTCGCAAGCCTATGAACCTATGACAGATCTGAGAAGCTAAGCACTACACATCTTTAGTCAAATCTTCGGCGAGCATCATCGCGTTGCCATCTGGGTCATAGAAAGTTGCCGTCTTCACCATGCCCTCGACGGTATCAGTTTCACCGTCAAACCGTACATTGACCTGTTCCAGCTTTTGTCTCGCTGTATCAAGATCAGCTATACCAAAGACAGGAACGCAATTTCCAGGCACAGGTTTGGTATGTTCACCCAATCCAATCGTGACCCCTGCCGTATTGGTTTGAAGCTCGGACCATCCTGCTTCATCTGCATGGTAGATGGTGTCGAAGCCAAGCATATTCTCATACCACTCAGCGCTTGCATGGCGATCTTTGACCGAAAGCGCGATTGTGATTGTATTTTCTAACGAAATAAGGGACATGGTCTTTCCTTCTTATTAAATATATACTAACTATACTTTATGTACATTGAAACGTTTGTCAACACCACATCAAGAGCTTGGACCATACCTATATTAGCGCAATTGCACATAGGTATTGCCGGGCGACAAGCACCGCTGTTGGCAGCGACAGGCGCAAGCAGGACCGCTTTTGCACAAAGCATGGACCACCTGATCTCAATAGGGTTGTTAGAGCGAAACCCCGGTTATGGCCATCCTCTGCGCCCTGAATTCCGACTAACAAAGCTTGGCATCATTGCCGCTGCGATTGCCAATAAAATTCAAAGTGTGGCCTCAGACGAAGATCAGGATTTGTTGCGACGCTCGTGGACTTTGCCAGTTTTAACGGCAATCCACAGGCCGAGCCACTTCAATGACATCAAACGAAATCTACGCACAATTACGGATCGTGCCTTGTCACAATCATTGAAAAAGATGGAGGTCAGACGCTGGGTGCGGCGTAACGTTGATGTCACCTCCCGCCCACCTAGATCTCTCTACCATGCAGTGAATACAGGTGAGCTGATTAGTCAGATCACTGCACCCGAAATTAGCTTTGGCGAACGTGGCCAGCCAAAGCCAACGATCCTCGCCTAGCCAGCCAGTACTTTGGGCGGGCCGGTTTTACGCACCACAAGGTGATTACTTAGGTGCGTTGCCTAAACGTTGCGCCATCAGCAATTGCACGATCTCAAAATCGGTGGGGCTATCGATATCTTGGCTGCGGGCTTCATCGACCACATAAGGGATGACCCGCCCGTCAAAGATGCTATGCGCGCGGCGCAGATAATCGGGGGCGACGACATATGTCCCCGTGGCGTGTTGATAGACCGTAGGGGCCCGTTGCCGGGCGACGACCCCACCGGGGAGCGGCTTTGACACATGTAAGGCCCCGCTTTCATCTGCTTCAAGCAGGTTGAAATATGGGTTTAAACGCGCCTCGCACACGGCCATCACCATATCGGGCTGGTCTTGCGCGAAAAGCGCTAGCGCGCCGCTGATGTCAGATTGCAATCGCAAGGGCGATGTACAATCGAGATCAAGAAACACATCTGCCGGGCCTTTGATCGCTTCTACCGCTTGCAAGGCATGTTGCCAAACGGACCACTTGCCTGCGGTATCACTGGCCAGATGCGCCGGGCGTAATCCTATGGGCAGCGCCCCGCGCGCCACAGCGTGATCATACATCTCGGGCCCATCGGTTGAGACAACAACGGCGTCCACCTCGGGTGCCGCAAAAAGCTGATCGAGCGACCAATCCAATAACGGCTTGCCGTGCATATCGCGAAAGTTCTTGCCCGGCACGCCCTTGCTGCCTGCGCGCACGCCGATGTGACCGATGATCATGGGGATGGCCCCTCTTTACCCGTATCTTGTGCAAAAACAGCCCGTATATGATCGGCGAACTGCGCGATCTCAACCTCTGGCGCTGTCTTGCCCGTAAAGACATAAAGGTAATGCGACACCATTTGCAAACGCTGTTCGAGCGGCTCTTGCAGCTCTGCATCCGTATAGCCGATTTGCATGTAATAGAGCACGCGCGCCCGCGCAGCGGCGTCTTTGGGCGCATAGTCAAACCGCATGAACATCTGGGTAATCGCGTCTAGGCGTTGCGTATCAGAACGGTCGAGCACGCGGCGGACCTTGCCAGATCTGCGCGCCCAGTCACGGATCGCAAAATCAAGCGGGTTATGAAATCGTGCGGGGTTGATAAAGCAGGCAAAGACGTTTGAAACGGCCTGCGTGATTGTCTTTGCGTTCTCTTGTGAGGCAGCCACGAGGGCTGCGGTATTTGTGGCAAGCCATTGATCGAGAAGCGCATCCAGCAGGTCCTGCCGGCTTTTGAAATACCAGTAAAAGCTTGAACGCGACACGCTAAGCCGCTCTGCCAAAGTGAGCACTTTGACCTGTTCCATCCCATCAGACACAAGCGTGTCCATCGCGACGTTGAGCCAGTCTTGCTTTGTGACCTTCACATTGCCGACCAATGGGTCCTTGTCAGGGTCATCACGATGTAGGGGCTGCGCCATCTTCTAGCTCACCGGTGCGGCGCCACCTGCCGCTGTGCGTTTGGCAATCTCATCATATAGCGCGCCGCGGGCCGTGTCTGAGCCATAGGTCTTTTGCGGAGCCGTAAGAATATCCTGCCAGATTTGGGTCGCGCGAGCGTTCGTATCAGGGCGGCCCCGTTCCTCCCACGTGCCGTAATTGGCGTAATCATGAACCAATGGCGCATAAAATTCGGTTTGAAACCGCGCCATGGTATGATCAGCACCAAAGAAATGGCCCGAGGGCTGTACCTCGGCAATCGCATCCAGGGCGAGATCGCTGCCCGCTTCTTCATGGCCTGCGCATAGCTCAGCCACCATTTGCAACACCTCGATATCGGTGATCAGCTTTTCATAAGAAACGCTCAACCCACCTTCGAGCCAGCCAGCGGCATGGATCACCACCGTGGACCCCGCCATCAGACAACCCCAAAGCCCCATTTGCGTTTCATTCGCAGCCTGCACATTATTTGCATTCGCAGCGCTGCCAGAGGCGGATCGCCACGGCAGGCCCAAGAACCGGGCCAATTGCCCGGCCGCAAGTGAGGCGCGATAATGTTCGGGCGTGCCAAAGACAGGTGCGCCTGATTTCATATCAACGTTACTGGTAAAGGTGCCGTAACACACAGGCGCGCCCGGATTGGTCAGCTGTGTGAGGGTGATCGCGGCCAAGGCTTCTGCATGAGAAAGCGTGATCGCACCTGCAACTGTGATCGGTGCCATAGCCCCCATCAACGTAAAGGGTGTAACGATTGACACCTGACCGGCGCGTGCAAAATCGATCAAGCCTTGGGCCATCGGGATATCAAGGGTGCGCGGGGAATTGGTGTTAATGATCGTGTAACAATGGGGCTGTGCTGCAAATTGCGCATCTGTGAGCCCGCGAAACTCTTGCAGCAACTCAAAGCTTTCTTGCACCTGTGGTGTACCGCGCGAAAACACAAACGGCACCTTGTCTGATAACGTGAGCTGCGATTTGAGCGTAAAATAATGTCGCACATTGAGCGGCACATCCTGTGGCTCGACCAGCGGCGGGATCATGTGGAGCACATCAAAGTGGTTGGTCAGCCGTGTCAAATCATCATAGTCTTCACGCGTGCCGGGGCGACGGCCTTTGACCAAATCAGTGGCATGGGGGGCACCCGCGCCCGGCTGAAACACCAGATTACCGAGCTTAAGCGTGATATCCTTGTGCCGCGCGCCTGCGGCAACAGCGATCTCTTTTGGGGCCGATGCAACGGCGGCGGCAATGATGTCGCGCCCAAGATAGGCCATCTGTGTGTCAGCATCATAGCGCGCACCTGCCTTGGCAAAAATCTGCGCCGCCTCGGGCAAAAGCACCTTAATCCCATGGGTCTCAAGGATGTGCAGCGCGCCTTCGTGCATGGCCGCGATATGGTCATCGCTAAAGGCGCGCATCACCGGAAACGGGTTTTTCAGATTGTGATAATCAATCTGCCGTTTCGATGTGGCTTCTGCTTGCCTGCGTGCTGCGCGCCCTTTTCTCATCCGCGCATGGCCTGACCTGTGGGATCATAGGGTGAGGCGGCGATGACCTTGGCCTGACGCTCTTTGCCCACGATATGGGTGGTCAGCCTTGTGCCGACCTCTGCGTGCTCAATGTTCACAAGCCCCATCGCCAGCGATTTACCCAGCGTATGTCCATAACCGCCCGAGGTGACAAAGCCTATTTTCTCGCCGTCTTTCCAGATCGGTTCATACCCGCTGGCATCTGCATCATCGGCGTCAACCTCAAGCGTGACTTGTACTTGCGCAGGCCCGTTGCCATCACGCTCTGCAAGGGCGGCATCGCGGCCCACAAACCCGGACTTGTCGAAATCAATCCAGCGGTCCATCGCCGTCATGCCCGGGGTGTAGCCTTGGGTGAATTCTGCCGACCAAATGCCATATGATTTTTCTAACCGCAGGGAGAGCAGTGCATTAAACCCGTATTCGATCATGCCCTCATCCGCGCCAGCGGCAAGCAGGGTTTTACGCAGCACCGCATGATCCCCCATGCGGCAGTGAATTTCATATCCCATTTCACCGGTGACCGAGAGCCTACCAACCTTGCAGCGCAAGAGGCCGATATCAAATTCACCGCAGCCCATGAAAGATAGATCGCCGATAGGACCATCCGTAAGTTTCTCAATCACAGCGCGCGATTTCGGCCCTGATAATGAGAAACCAGCCATTTCATCTCCTAGATCACACAAGTTTACATCGGCACCCATATGATCGT
The DNA here is from genome assembly GCA_929200295.1 of uncultured Alphaproteobacteria bacterium. Classification (GTDB taxonomy): domain Bacteria; phylum Pseudomonadota; class Alphaproteobacteria; order Rhodobacterales; family Rhodobacteraceae; genus Yoonia. Next base: position 9,438 of record CAKMZE010000004.1, on the reverse strand, counting down.
TAAACCAGCGCATATGCCATTGCCGCAGGTAATAGCTGCCCATAATCCACCAGCTGCCATCGCCCCAGTTAAACAGCGTCAGATCCCCTTTGAGCCGCCCATCATCGCCGAGGGCAACAGCAAGCCGCGCGCGGCCCGGTTTGGGTAGCTTTGTTGCAAAGATCGTGTTGAGCCAAGCCTCAGCACCTGCGCCTGTGACCTCAAACCGAGAAAAGCCCGAGATATCCAAAAGCCCAACGCCCTCGCGCACCGCCTGACATTCG
>CAKMZE010000004.1:6764-9165 GCA_929200295.1 uncultured Alphaproteobacteria bacterium | reverse complement strand
ATCAAATGCGTTGGAGCGTTTGAGCGATGGGGTTTCGACGAAACCGGGCTCAGCAAAATAAAGCGGCACTTCAAGATCCCAGCTTTGCCCCCATTGGCAGCCAGCGGCTGTCATATCCGCATAGGCAGGCGCGGTTTTCAGTGGGCGCCCTGCGGGCAGCTGCTCATTTGGGTAGGTCATCACAAAGCGGCGCGTGTAAAACTGCCCGGTGGTTTCCTTGATATATTGTTTGTTCTCAGCCCATATCCCGTAGCGCGCAACATCCATGCCATAGACGTCTGCTTCTGGTTCGCCATGGATCATCCATTCGGCGAGCGATTTGCCAACACCGCCGCCTTGTAAGAACCCCGCCATGACTGCACAGGCAGACCAATAGCCGCGTTTACCCGGCACAGGCCCCACCAATGGGTTGCCATCAGGCGAAAAGGTAAAGGCTCCGTTGACCCAAGTTTTAACGCCAACCTCTTGCAGATCAGGGTAGCGCTCAAACGCCAGTGTGAGCTCGCGCTCAATCCGGTCCGGGTCCTCTTGCTGCAGCTCAAACCCGTACTCCCAAGGGGCGCCATCCATCATCCAATGCTGGTGATCGACCTCGTAAATCCCGACAAGCACACCTTTTTGGTCCTGCCGCAGATACGTAAACCCTTCGAGATCAACAGTCATTGGGACCTCGAAATCGAGCTGTTCAAGCGCTGGGATCGTATCGGAAATCAGGTAGTGGTGGTTCAGCGGCGAGACAGGCAATTCGATCCCGGCCATCCGGCCAACTTGCTTTGCCCATAGCCCGGCTGCATTGACCACATGCTCACATGATACTGTCCCCTTTTCGGTGACGACCTCCCAGCCTGAGAGCGTTTGGTTTAGCTCAAGCACACGGTTATGTTCGATCACCTCTGCGCCGTGTTTCTTGGCTGCACCCGCATAGGCGTGTACGGTGCCTGTGGTATCGACATATCCCTCGCGGTCGGCCCACATGCCGCCCAAGAGCCCATCGCCAGACATGATCGGGTTTAACGCGCAGGCTTCCTCAACCGTGACAAGACGGCAATCTTCAATCCCAATGGATTGGAACGTGCGGTAGGCCGATTGCAGCCATTCCCAGCGCTCTGGCGTGCCGGCCATCGTCAGGCCACCGGTCATATGCAGGCCAATGTTTTGGCCGCTTTCTTTTTCGATCTCTGAGAGCAGATCAATTGTATAGGCCTGAAGCTGGGCGATATTCGGGTCCGCATTCAACGCATGAATGCCGCCAGCTGCATGCCATGATGACCCTGCGGTAAGCACAGAGCGTTCGATCAGGCACACATCTGACCAACCCATCTTGGCCAAATGATAGAGCACCGACGTGCCCACAACACCACCTCCGATGACAACAACACGGTAATGCGATTTCATGGATATCTCTCCCAGCAGTAACGACTCAATGCATAGGATCAGAGAAATGGACAGCTCTGTCTAGATGGTTTCACATAGGGGCTAATAAAAAATCTTACACCGCCAAATATCCCACGCCCGCAAATGTCAGTACACAGCCCATCCATTGGGTCGGTGTCATCCGCTCTTTGAGCAGCGCCCAAGCGAGGATAATCGTGAGCAAGCCAAATATCGATGATGCGACAGAGGCGTATTGCGCATCAGGCAGATGACCCGCTGAGACAACGCACAGCAGTGCAATCCCATCAGCGACCCCCATCGCAATAAGTAGCGGTAGGGCTGACCACCCCGGCCAAAACCGTTGACGAGTGAGCAAGAGGAGCGCAACAGTTATGGCAACAGTCACAATGCGTGCGATCAACGTCGTTGGCAGCTCATGACTGATTCCAGTGGCATATTGACCAAGGGCAAGCGACCCAGCCAGCCCAAGCGCCGCGATGCAGGCATATAGGATCGTGCGGCCTTTGGGTGGTGCATCATCTTGGGATGTATCTGACAAAGCCGCCACACTTGCGACCCCCGCAAAGATCGCAAGAACGGCAAGCCACTGCGTGTACGACACGCTCACGCCTTGCCAAACGGCTACTGCGACGGACAGAATAGGATAGCTTGCAATCAAGGGCGCAACGAGCCGCACAGGCCCGCGTTGAAACGCGCTATATAGCCCGAAAGTAGCGATCACAAAGAATGTGCCAGCCCCAAGCGAGGCCCAAACAGCCGCGCGTGGCACAGGTAGAAATCCGCCCATAGCCAGTGTGAGGCCAGTGTGGAAAACCAGCCCTGTCGTCAGCACCACAAAGATACAAGCACTGATCGGCGTGCGCAGGCTTAAAAACCGAACGCAAATATCATGAAATCCCCAACAAAGCGCAGCAATAAGCCCAAGGGCCAGAGCGCTCATTCATCGTTCCGGAAAAACGGGATCATAAAGACAAGACAGGCCACAAGGAAAAACACAGAGCCAAAC
>CAKMZE010000004.1:0-6754 GCA_929200295.1 uncultured Alphaproteobacteria bacterium | reverse complement strand
CCAATAGACGCGATGCAAAAGCCGATGGCGGAGATCACAAATAAGATCCAACCGATGAAATTGATTTGATGATTGCTCATGCGCTTTGCTCTTCGTTTCTCTGGGGAGGATGTATTGTAGCGTTAGACTTGATAAGCGAGCCAATCTGCAACGGCGCGGCGCACGGATGGCGCACCATCGGCGCGCGCTGTTGCGATGATCGCACGGACGTCGTTCAAATCGACCCGCCGCAACACATGTTTGACCGGGCCAACGGATGCCGGCCGCATCGAGAGCGTGCGCAAACCGATGGCTGCGAAACACAAGGCTTCAACCGGGCGGCCTGCGTCCTCACCACAAAAAGAAACTGGGGTGTTGGTCGCATCACACCGCTCAATGATCTTTTCTAAAAAGCTTAGGAACGCGGGGTTCAACGTGTCATAGCGGCGGCGCACGCGTTCATTTTCGCGGTCTGCCGCAAAGAAAAACTGTTTGAGATCATTGCCACCGATCGATACAAAATCGACCTCTTCAAAAAACGCATCAGGCGCAAAGGCGATTGAGGGTGTTTCGATCATTGCCCCCACTTCGAGCGTTTTGGGCAAAGGATGACCCAGCTTGCGCTCGCGTGCCATTGCCTTATCTATTTCGGATTTGGCCGCACGAAACTCTTCTAATTGCGCGATAAAGGGAAACATCACGGTCAGCGGGCCACCATTGGCAGCGCGGATCAACGCCTGTAGCTGCATACGCAAGACACCGGGTTTATCCAGCCCCACACGGATCGCGCGCCACCCCATTGCCGGGTTCGGCTCGTCATTGGGTTTCATATAAGGAAGCACCTTGTCAGACCCGATATCCAGCGTGCGAAACGCCACGCGCTTGCCCGCTGCTGAGCTGATCACCCGTGTATAAAGATTAGACAGCTCCGTGCGCTTTGGCATCTTATTGCGCACGAGAAACTGCAGCTCGGTCCGGAAGAGCCCCACACCCTCGGCCCCAGATCCATCAAGCGAGGGCAAGTCCGCCATAAGACCTGCATTCATATGCAATGCAAGCGTCGTGCCGCATTTCGTTGTCGCAGGCAGATCACGAATAGAGGCATAACGTTCTTGCGCGGCGGCTTGCATCGCGATTTTTTCGCGGAATGCGGATTTCACAGTGTCATCGGGGCGCAGGTGAACGATGCCCTGATCACCATCCACAAGGATCGTATTGCCATTTAACGCCTCGGCCGTGATCCGTTTTGCATTCAGCACAAGCGGGATCGCCCAAGCGCGCGCGACAATGGTGGCATGGGACCCGACAGAGCCTTCTTCGAGAACGATGGCTTTGAGCGTTTTGCCATACTCAAGCAATTCGCCCGGGCCGATATTACGTGCGACAAGGACAGCATCCTTGGGCATCTCGCCCGTATCTGTACCTTGCCCGGTTAATATCCTGAGTAAGCGATTTGACAAATCATCAAGATCGTTCACGCGCTCGCGCATATAGGCATTGCCAGAGCGACCCAAGCGGGCTCTGGCAAGTGATTGTTCTTTTTCCACCGCCGCCTCGGCAGAAAGCCCGTTTTCGATATCAGCCACCATGCGGCGCTTCCAACTGCGTGAATTCGCCAACTCGCGGTAGATTTCAAGCACGGTGGTTTGTTCGCTGCTCTCTTGTGCAGTGCTTGTGAGCATCCCATCAATACTGGCGCGCAGTTCATCAATAGCATCACTAAGGCGCGTCTCTTCGCCTTCTGGGTCGTCTGAAATCGGGTTTGTGATGACGACGCGCGGCTCATGCAGGTAAACGGTGCCTTCTGTTGCCCCCTCTTGGGCGATCGAGCCGCGAAACATCCGTGGTTGCTGGTGCAATGGCATAAGTGCCGCGCCCTCACCAACAAAGGCGCCAAGCTCGGTCATTTCAGCCAGCACCATCGCGACGACTTCGAGGGCATAAACCTCATCTGCTGAATATTCACGTGCGGCAAGCGACTGCACAACCAATACGCCCAATGTGCTTCCTAAGCGCTGGATCGGCACACCGCAAAATGATGAATACCGCTCCTCGCCCGTTTCAGGCATGTAGCGAAAGCCCTTTTCATTGGGGGCATCTGCTGTGTTGATCACACGGCGAAACTTTGCCGTGCGGCCAACAAGGCCCTCACCAAGGCGCAGCCGTGTTTGGTGGACAGAGGCGGCTTGCAGACCTTCGGTGGCGCAAAGTTCGAGCGTTTCGCTGTCGCGAAACAGATAAATTGAACAAACCTCAGCGCGCATCGAATGCGCGATAAGACCGACAATCCGGTCGAGCCGTTCTTGGCCTGCGCTATCTTCTGCTAAAGCCGTACGAAGCTTTCCCAAAAGCTTGCGGCTTTCGGTTTCAATCCTGTCTGGCATTCTGCCCCCTCATTTGCAGCACAGCATGACTGCCTCTGCATTATATGGCAGGCGTTACCAGATGTAGAGAATAAAATCCTGTTAGATCAGATGTGCTTAGGGTCAGGATGCATTAATCCTGCACTGCCAGTTTACCAGATTTTTTCGCTGACAAGAAACACCTGAGTAAGAATAGTGGTTCTATTTCAAACAGATGTGCTGCGGTCAGCGGGGAAATCCGGCAAACCCGAAGGGTGATTAATGCATCCTGACCCTAGGCTGCTTTTTCAAGTTCAAAAGCATCATGCAGCGCTTGCACAGCGAGCTCCATATATTTGCGATCAATGAGCACAGAGATCTTGATCTCTGATGTTGTGATCACTTTGATATTGATGCTTTCCGCCTGAAGTGCCGCAAACATTTTTGCGGCAACGCCCGCATGGCTGCGCATGCCAATCCCCACAACTGACACCTTTGCAACATCCTCATCAGAGACAAGATCATGGAAATTAATATCGCCTGCACCTTTGGCGTCTTCCATCGCCTTGCGCGCGCGCATCACCTGATCAACCGGGCAAGAGAATGTCATATCTGTGCGCCCATCTTCTGAAATGTTTTGCACAATCATATCAACATTGACGCCAGCCTCAGCAAGTGGGCCAAAGATCGCAGCCGCAATACCAGGTCGGTCAGCAACAGAGATAAGGGTCATTTTCGCCTCATCACGTGAATAGGCCACACCGGCCACGGCATTTTGTTCCATAATCTCCTCCTCATCGCAGACAAGAGTGCCTGCGCTGTCTGACGGTTCTTCAAATGATGATAGCACGCGCAGGCGCACCTTGTAACGCATGGCCAGCTCGACCGAGCGAGTCTGCAAGACCTTTGCGCCAAGTGACGCGAGCTCCAGCATTTCCTCAAACGCGATTTTATCGAGCTTGCGGGCCTTGGACGCGATGCGCGGGTCTGTGGTGTAGACACCGTCCACATCAGTATAGATATCGCAGCGCTCAGCCTCAAAGGCGGCAGCAAAGGCCACAGCAGTGGTGTCTGACCCGCCACGACCCAAGGTCGTGATGCGCCCCTCTGGGCTCACGCCCTGAAACCCTGCAACCACAGCGACACGGTCACCTGCCGCGAATTTTGCGCGGATGTTGTCTGGCGAAATATCTTCAATACGCGCGCTGGAATGGGCGCTGCTCGTCTCAACCGGGACTTGCCAGCCTTGCCAGCTGCGCGCAGGGATATCCATCTCTTGTAACCTCAGCGCCATGAGGCCAGCAGTGACATTCTCACCCGATGAGACAACAGCATCATACTCGCGCGCGTCATATAGCGGTGCTGTCTCATTTACCCAGCCCACCAGTTCATTGGTTTTGCCTGACATAGCAGAGACGATGACAATAACATCATAGCCCTTGGCCACCTCAAGAGACACACGCTTCGCCGCGCGGGCGATCCGGTCTAGGTTTGCGACAGAGGTGCCGCCAAATTTCATCACAAGCGTAGGCATAGTATGTCCCTATAGCTGCCGTGCGCAGCTTTTCATTGCGCGGTTCTCATAATCTGAAAATGCATAGATGGGCAATGGATGTTTCGTAAAAACACTTTTGATCATAATGCGTGCGGGCGGCCATCCCAGTTTTCAAAACAGCCTGTCGTGGCCAGACTAAGATGCGCGAAACAGTCCCGCAGACCCGCGGCTGCATCTTGGGCTGCGATATCGGCGGTTTGCCCGCCCATCCCGGTCTGCACCCAGCCCGGGTGATAGACTCCAACCGCAACCCCATCTGGCTTGAGCGCAGTGGCCAGATTCAGCCCGAGATTCAAAACCGCAGCTTTGCTGCTGCGGTAAATCAATGCATCTCCTTTGGCTTTCGTGGTTGAGCCCATTTGTGATCCGATAATCGCGATCTTGCCCTTGCTCGCGCGCAATTGCGGGAGCAAGGCTTGGACCACTAGAAACACACCCGTGACATTGGTGGCAAAGCTCGCGGCCCAATCATCAGCGGGGTAGCCCGTTTCAAGTGCGGCCCCTTTATCGCGGTAAATACCCGCGTTGCAGATCAAGAGATCAAGCGGCACATCACCATAATTACGCGCGAGCGCGGCGCAGGACGCTGGATCTGTGACATCAAGATGCATCATACCGGGGCTAGGCTGGTCGCGGTGTGTGCCAATGACTGATGCCGAGGTTTCAAGATATTGCGTGCGCAATGCGGCACCAATCCCGCGGTTCGCGCCACTGATCAGAATATGGGACATAAGATTAAGCCCTAATTGCTTTTCTTTGTGGGGATAAAGGGCAGCGGCATCACAGGGATACCATCTTGTAAAAGCTTGCGTGCCTCAGTGCCATTGGCCTCACCGTAAATGGAGCGTTCGGGCATTGTCCCTTCATGCATTGCGCGGGCCTCAGACGCAAAAGATAGCCCAACGTAATCAGAGTTTGTTTCAACGTCTTTGCGCATCTTAGCGAGCTGTGTCGCTGTGTCTGGATCTGCCGGAGCTAATGGCGCCTCTGGTTTTGGCGGCATGGCCGCGTTTGTCGTTTGCACTTTGGGCGCCATCAATGATTTGCGAACTGTCTTTGATCCGCAATGCAAACAGCTGAGCATCCCTGCCTTTTGCAGGCTTTCAAAAGCAGCGTTTGAGGCAAACCAGCTATCAAACTGGTGGTCTTGGTCACAAATCAGGTCAAAACGTATCATGGGTTCAATCTATGTGTCTTATCCAAAGGTGCAAGGGCGAAGATTACATCAGCGCCTTTGGGTCAAACGCCGCTAGAAGCAGACTAAGCTCTTGTTCATCCACCTTTTTGGCGGCTTTTTTCGGGGAAAACCATTTTCGACGGCGTTGGTTTTTCTCTGGCCAATCATCATGCACTTTTTTGACCTCAAGCGGGTAAACAAGCGTCATGATCGGAAGGTCCTGATCTTTCATCAGCTTGATATAGCTATAGGTGCCAACGCTGGCATCGCGGGCTTTGCCAGTGAGCCCGGCTTCTTCCCAGGCTTCTGTTGCGGCGGCTTCGGCCGGGGTTTGTTTATGCATGGGCCAGCCTTTGGGCAAAATCCAACGGCCCGTGCCACGACTGGTGATCAAACAGATCTGTAGTTTTTCGCGTTTGAAACGATAGCAGAGCGCCGCAAATTGTGTGCGAAGATCCGTCTTATCCGCGCCGCGCAAAGACACCCTACGGTGTTTCAAAGCCTTTGGAGGCGATATCTTACTCATGCAAGCGGCCATTCATTCCCATTGCGCTGTTCTATGACACATGTAGGTACTCTTGCCTAGGTGCCGTGGGCTGCATGTATTATCGGCAACAAGCACGTTCGGAGGCGATTGCCACGCGACATAGCGCTTCTGTCTCTTCCAGAACAAGAAATGCGCTTGATCAATGACACTCTAAATGCCACGCCACGCAAATGCCTTGGCTACTGGACACTAGCGGAGGTGTTCAGGGGAAATCTGATGAGCCTTGCGAGCGACAACGCTTAAAGGCAGCTAAGAGCCCATCTTGACCGATGCTGCGTGGCGCACGAATGACCGCTTCAATGATCAAATCAAAGAGGGCTTATAAGCCTGAGCAATCCTTTTGGGTAATCTCCAACAACGTTTATCCCACTTAATCCTGTCTCTAAAATCTTTTTCGTCCCTCCAGTACGCACTACTTTTGGGGTTGATTGCCATTACAAAAAAAGTGCACATTTCCTCGCCTTTTCCTGCACGAGCAAGGCCATCCAAGTGATTTAGATCGTTTTACCTGAACCTATGTTTCGGGCCCACGGGCCAAGTATCATAAGACCTATGTGGGCATCATCAGCATCCAGGAAATCAAAAAATAGATCGGCAATCCCTAACAACCTTTCACGCAAGAAAACTCGAATCTGCGGATTTCTTCTTGGTTACAGTGTGCAGGGCCGCGCGAGCTCTAACAAATCGCTCAATCTTGTACATTTCGACAAGTTCTCGCAAAGTTCGACCCACTGCCTTGGGATCAAATTCGGCAGCTCACAATTTCTTTGCGTATGGTTACTGATGCCACGATGTGAAATCGCTGGCACGTTCTTGAGTGACTTCAATGATTTAACCGGTGCGTCTTGCGACAGGAAGTCATACGCAAGGCGGTCACCATATTTTTTGTTTGTTGTTACCGCAAAGTGTTTAAATCGATGGCCTTAAGCCGTCCCACGGACTGGTCGATCATTTGTTATATTAAAGATCATACCATCCAATAGCTCTTCAAGGTCTGGCCGGGCCGCTGGACCGTTCGAGATATCGACCAACATCAATGTGCCATCTGGGCGGATCGCAAAGGCACCGGGTTCGGCGAAATTGGTGGTGGTTTCTGCTTTTGTAAAACGCGGTGCAATATTGGGCCACAGAAGCGGCTGCATAGCGCAGTTGTA
>CAKMZE010000003.1:27077-53449 GCA_929200295.1 uncultured Alphaproteobacteria bacterium | reverse complement strand
ATCAAACTGGCATCGGTAAGACTCTGGATCGAGTTTTATGAGTCCGCTGCCTAGTGTTTCTGTATGCCTGCATTGAAAGGAATATCTAAATGGCTTCAAATTTAAATCATAGGATTCTGTGGGCAGGTACATTGTGTCTGGCTACTTTTGCAGGGTTGACCGTAGCTCAGGAGAGCGAAAGTGAATGGAAAATTGGGCTTACAGGCTACATTGAAGATCCGTTTTTTCAGGAAATGATTTCAGAAATGGGCCGCGACTTTTTAGGTCACTCAAACAAAGCGGATACCAACCGAAACTTTGCCCGTGCGATTGTCACCTATATTGGGCCTAACTTAGTGTCTGACGGTCGATTTGTTCCGCCTGAGGGATTTCACATCTCAGAACAACAAATGGAAATCATGAGTGGAAAAATCTTTCCGGAAGAAGGGTGTAGAATTGAGAGGCTAGTCTTCGCACATGAAAATGCCTTCATCATTCTCCTTGTTGACGCTACGGATGATCCAAGTAGAGAATATATCGAGACGTGCTTTTTGGGCGCAATTTTGGCAGCACTTGGCGAAGACATCGACGGAACACCTATCCCATCCAGATTCGAGGCAGATGCCCTCATCCGCAGCATTGTTGACTGACCCCGTTTCGAGCAAGTTAAAACGTTTAGAGCTCTGTAATCAATGAGGGTTTGAGCCAACCAGAAAACCCTCAATTGCGGTAATCGCCGCTGTATTTTGTTGAAAACATTGAAGGCGGCTTTCGGTCCCGAGGCCCCCATTCGTGCTCTTCGCAGCATCTGCCACTTTGGGCTCAAAGCGGTCATTTTTCGCGCCGCAGAGAGCCAAGCGATCTTAACGCAGAACCTCAGTTTTTATACAACTGACCCTAAAGAACCCATTTCTATAATTAGGCTAGGCGCTAATCGCTCTCATACCCATCGGGGTTTTGCGACTGCCAGGCCCAGGTGCTTTGTGTCATATCAGCAAGGCTATGGGTCGCTTTCCAGCCCAGCTCTTGATTGGCGCGGCTGGCATTTGCTTGCATGGCGGCGATATCGCCTGTGCGGCGTGCGGTGATCTGGCAGGGGATGTCTTGACCCGAGGCGGTTTGAAAAGCAGCCACCATTTGCTTGACACTATAGCTTTCACCTGTGCCGATATTAAAGGCGCGTGCACCCGTGTGTTCCGCACTATAGCGCAGGGCCGCCACATGGGCGCGGGCCAGATCCACCACATGGATATAATCCCGCTGGCCTGTCCCATCAGGGGTGTCGTAATCATCGCCAAATATCTGCAAGGCACCCCGTTTTCCAACAGCCACCTGCGCGATAAAGGGCATCAGGTTGTTGGGGGTATCTGATGGGTCTTCTCCGATCTGTGCTGAAGGGTGCGCACCAACAGGATTAAAATACCGCAAGATCACAGCGCAGGTCTCTGGATGAGCGGCATGCCAATCACGAAGTAGGGTTTCTGCTGCCAGCTTGGTGCGTCCATAGACAGATGTTGGGGCTGTGGGGTGCGCCTCATCATAGGGCAGATACTCTGGGTCTCCGTAAACGGTCGCGGAACTGGAAAAGATAATCCGCCGCACGCCAGCCCGGTCCATCGCATGCAAAAGCGCCAGCGTACCGCCCAGGTTCACATCATAATAGCCCAAAGGGTCGCGCATACTCTCGCCAACGGCCTTGAGCCCGGCAAAATGGATCACAGCCTCAGGCGCAAACTCGGCCATCACCTGATCAAGTAGCGTGGCTTGCCGAACATCGCCGGTATAAGCCGTCACAGGCCTGTTTGAGAGGTTGCGCACCCGGTCAAGCACGACAGGACGCGCATTACAGTAGTTATCAAGCACACAGACCTCATGACCTTGGGCCATCAGCTCAAGCAATGTGTGGCTTCCGATATAGCCGGCACCGCCGGTGACAAGAACGCGCATCAAAATACCTTTTCGGTGAGTATCGCTGCAAAGCTATAAAAGAGTATTGCGTCTGGCAAAAGAAACTAGCTGTGTAAAAACGTCAACGGTTCGGTCGCAGCATCAGGGGTGATATAGGCAGCCGTTAAATGCCCCGTCGCATAGGCCCCTGTGTCAATCGCAATCCGCCCATTGGTCGCCATCGGTTGATCAACGATCGTATGACCATGAACCACCCATATGTCATCACTGCGCGGGATCCGTTCAAAATCCTTATGCCCCCATTGCAATGTTTTTGCAGCCTGTAAGGTGATGGGTGTTTGCGGGTCAGCGCCTGCATGGACCACCGCCACATTGCCATTGCGCCAAGAGGTTGGCAGTGCCGCTAGCCAGGCGATCATCTCATCACCCATGGCTTCTGTCAGCTCGGCAGCGGCTGTTTCTAGCGCCTCGCCTGTGCTTTGTGGTGTCACCCCGCCCACGCCAAAGCTTGCCAGTGTTTGCAGCCCGCCGTATTGCAGCCAACGGCGGCCTTTCTCGGCTGGGTTGCTTAGAAACCCACGCAGCATGTCCTCGTGGTTTCCGGTGAGACACGTGATCCGTGGATCATCACGTCGGTCAAAAAGCGCTTTGAGAACCGCCGCACTCTCATCACCGCGGTCCACGTAATCACCGACAAAGACAATGGGTGCAGTCGCATCGCGCGCATCGATCTGATCCAACAGGGCTCTCATCTGCCCCATGCATCCATGAATATCCCCAACCGCAAAGAATGCACTGTCAGGCGCCAAGGGGGCCGTAAAATCAGCGCCTTGCTCTCCCTGCGGCTCTGATGAAGAAGAGCCTTTGAAAAGGCGTTTTAAAAAAGACATGATCAATCCCATATGAGAAATGCAGCTAAGATAGTCTATCTGAGGCTATTTTTGAATAAAAGGGTCAGTTGTAGAGAGGGGCGGTATCTTGCGCTCAGCCCACGAGCCCTGCCTCGGTGTGGGTGATGGCAGCTTTGAGCCCGAAAGGACCGATGCTGCAGGTTGCACCAATGTCCGTTTCTCTGGCTGCGGATACAAACCTGACAAAATCAGACCGGGTTGTGCAAAGGCATTGTGGCTCAAGCCTTTGCAACGGATGGACACACTATTTTTTGATTTATTCACTTAAATCGCAAAGTAGCGAGTTGCACATGACTGCCCTGCGTATTGCTCGTCTTCCGAAAGCCGTTTGAACATCCAAAGGGTATTAACGTGCAAGTCAACGGGTGCTCCAATGTAGTTTGACGTCGCATTGGCGGTGGCCAAAAGTTCAGCATACAAAAATGGGTTTTCCTCTTCCTTTACTAAGCCAGTGTCAGCGGTCCAGACAAAGGAAAAGTCGGGCTTTGAGCTATTATATTCCGGACGGGCGATTCCAAAGGTTGCAACGTCCGTTACCCGTATGGGCCAAATTTCTTTGCCAATGATGGCACCCTCTAGATCACGCAGCACAACATCCGGTCTCAAGTAGCTGTTACCGAAGTCGACAAATGCCTCATAGCTCAGCTCGCTTCCATTCGGCAGCTTTACACACTGGTCAAACTTCAGAGAATAAACCCAGACTAGCGTGGTCATACACAGGCCGCCCAGGATTATAATGCCACTCAATGTGACGATGAAGACGCGAAGAGCAGCAATCATTCTGTGTATCTGCTGCGGGTTGCATCTGCATAAATTCGCCCTTCAATGGAGCCTGACCATGTTCCGGTGATGGCATATGGCTTCCCGTCACGAAGGCCAAATCGTTGTGGACCGCCAGTTGGCGATCCCGTGCGGCCTCTCAAATAATCGTTCAACGGCTTGTGAATGTTGTCATACAGAATACTTCCGGGGCGGTAGTCATCTACTTCCACCCCAATGTCCAACGGGTCCGCGAATTCGTCATTAAGATACAGCTCCAAGCTCCCCGCAAGTTCGATTATGCCGTTTTGCTCGACGCTTTGCCCAGAAAATGATCCACCGATTGTGGTGTCGCCGATGCTGAAGAGAACTCCTATCATATCATAGGTGTTTTCAAAGCTATAGGACACAGATCCATCACGCACTTTCCCGTCATTGCGGGTGCGCCAAATATAGTGAGTAGTTGGTCGCGCTTGTTTTATTGATAACTCAATTGGCGTTCCCTTGCGTAGGTATGCCTCAAAGGCCATCTTGTATAAGTGCTGATCGATGAACATCGCGGAGCCAATCTTCTGAAGTTACTGGTGATTATGGTCATCCTGAGCAGCTAATTTTCCGTTAACCGTTCCTACGCACTTTCAAAAACAGCCATTGGCGCAGCTGCAGCGAAAGTGCGCTTCGTCCCACCTGCCGCGCCCAAAAACGCTCTTAGTTAGACCACAGAGTGATGAAGCGTGTATTTTTGCCTAAGAGCTTTGCCCCAGCCTGTGGTAAGCGAGAGCAGCTTACCGCTCTGCGATGAAGCTACCATCAAAATCTTGCTCAACGCCATTCACAGTGACAGCGCCAAGTGCGTCTCCACCAACCGCGCCATAGGTGCTGCCCAAGAAATCACCCTCGAGATAGAGGCTCATCGCAAGATCGCGGTCCGCATGGTCGGTCAATGTGCCGGTTGCCCTGATCCGCAATGTAGGATCACTGGCCGGGTTACCCGCACGGTCAAGCGCACCTTGCGAAAGTGTGAGTGATCCGGTGATCCCGCGATCATCCGCATCAACAAAGTTTGTGACAGTGCCCGTAACGCCAACAGATTGGGCGTTGAAATTCACCGCCATGTCCAGCTGCCCGATCATCTCATTCGTGATCGCATCTGACCTGTTGGCCAGATCGCCTGTAAGATATCCTTGATAGGTCGCACTGCCCGTTGTGGGGATCGTATTCAGCGCCGTATATTGAGAGGGGTCATAATCATTCCTCAAAGCCGCATGGTTTTGAAGCATTTGCGCCTCGGTTTCTGGGCCGCGCGGTTCTGACGGGCTGTTTGGCCCCCCTGTGTCAGGTGTTGTCGGCGGCGTTGTGACGCTCGGGGTGGATGATCCACCACCGCCGCAGCCAATCAGCGTGGACATGAAAACAACAGCCACCACAGGCCGCGCCAATGAAATAAAGGATATTTTTGCATCAAACATAGCCGCCATATACAAGGTGTAAGTGCGGATATTATGGAAAGACCTTGTCCTTTTCGCGGAGATGTCATGGGGGTCAGATCAAAAGCAAGGCATTGACCCGTCTTATAAAAGACCCACAGCCACAATTAAATATCATGTACCGGCGCACAATCTGCGGCTCATATTGCGACAATCGATTTCTTTCGCTAAGCCTATATAAAAAAGAGCAGAAGGCACTTTCCCATATGCGATCTTACTTTTCCTCCCACCCGGGGGCCTAACATGGTGCAAATCACGCCGACCTCACTGCCAGAAGTGCTAGAGATCACGCCAAAACGGTTTGGTGATCATCGCGGGTTTTTTAGTGAAACGTGGAACCGGGACACCTGGGCTGCGGCCGGGGTGGACCTTGATTTTGTGCAAGACAATCACTCGCTTTCGGCCCCAGCTGGCACATTGCGCGGATTGCATTTTCAGGCGCCACCACGGGCCCAAGACAAGCTCGTGCGGGTCGTTGCAGGTGCTGTTCTCGATGTCGCTGTCGATATCCGCAAAGGCTCACCACACTACGGCCAATGGGTCGCTGTGACCCTCTCTGCTGAAAACGGCAAACAGCTGTTGATCCCCAAAGGCTTTGCCCATGGGTTTTTGACCCTGCAACCTGACACGCAGTTTTTCTATAAATGTACCGATACTTACGCCCCCGAGACCGAAGGCGCGATCCGCTGGAATGACCCGGATATCGGGATCACTTGGGATTGGCAGGATGTGACCATTTCGGACAAAGATGCCGATGCCCCGCTCTTTGCTGATTTTGACAGCCCCTTTACATATGAGGTGCCAACATGAAGCTTCTTATCACAGGGGGTGCGGGTTTTATCGGCTCTGCCGTCGTGCGCCAAGCGATCCGTGATGGGCATGAGGTTATCAATCTTGATAAGCTCACCTATGCCGCTTGTCTGGACAATCTACACCCTGTTGCAGACCACCCCAATGCGACATTCATTCAGGCAGACATCTGTGATCGCACTGCATTAGACACTGTTTTTGCCGATCATACCCCTGATGCGGTGATGCATTTAGCCGCTGAATCCCATGTGGATCGCTCAATCGATGGGCCCGGTGAGTTTATCACCACCAATATCAATGGCACCTATACCCTTCTCGAAGCGGCCCGCCAGTATTGGGAGGTGGCAAACCGTCCCTCTGATTTCCGGTTTCATCACATCTCAACAGATGAGGTTTTTGGCTCGCTTGGGGCAACTGGGTTTTTCACCGAAGATACCGCTTATGCGCCAAACTCGCCTTACTCTGCGTCCAAAGCCGCCTCTGATCATCTGGTGCGCGCCTGGGGCGAGACTTACGGCCTGCCTGTGGTGCTCAGCAATTGCTCAAACAATTACGGACCCTACCATTTCCCTGAAAAGCTGATCCCTGTGGTGATCCTGAATGCCTTGGCGGGCAAAGCCATTCCGATTTATGGCAAAGGTGATAATGTGCGCGATTGGCTTTATGTCGAAGATCACGCAGATGCGCTTTTGACGGTGGTGCAAAAAGGGGTGATCGGGCGCTCGTATAATATCGGCGGTGAGAATGAGGCGACCAATCTGGATCTGGTCCGCATGATTTGTGCGATTTTGGATCGCGAACGCCCACAAGCCACACCTTATGCGGATCTTATCACCTTTGTCGCTGATCGTCCGGGGCATGATGCGCGCTATGCCATCGACCCGTCCCGCATCCGCAATGAGCTGGGCTGGCGCCCTTCGGTCACCCTTGAGGAAGGGTTGGGAAAAACTGTCGCTTGGTATCTGGATAATACAGATTGGTGGCAGGCGCTCCAATCGCGCGACGGTGTGGGCACGCGGCTTGGGCTCAAACCATGAAGGTGCTCGTCTTTGGTGAAAGCGGGCAGGTGGCCACGGCGCTGCGCAAACGCAGCACAGATATGCACGAGATCGTGGCGCTCGGCCGCGACCAAGCAGACCTTGGCAGCCCCGATATGATCCGCGCAGCCGTAGCGGCGACCGATGCCGATGTGATCATCAATGCCGCGGCCTACACGGGCGTGGACCAGGCCGAGCAAGAGCGTGATCAAGCCGAGCAGCTCAATCATCTCGCCGTTGGTACCATGGCGCGCGCCGCTGCAAAGCGCGGCTTGCCGATTTTGCATATCTCAACCGATTATGTGTTTCCCGGTGATGGTGAAACCCCATGGCGCCCGGATGATACAACAGGGGCGATCAACCATTACGGCGCAACCAAACGTAGGGGAGAGGAGGCGCTCGCATTAGCCGGATGCCCCTATGCCATTTTACGCACCTCATGGGTGTTCTCTGCCACGGGGCATAATTTTGTGAAAACCATGCTCCGCCTTGGGGCGGAGCGCGCGTGCCTCACTATTGTGGGGGACCAGATCGGCGGACCAACAGCCGCAGATGACATCGCAGATGCGCTTTTGCAGATGGCCCCGCATTTTACCACAGGGCAGGCGCGTTCTGGTATTTATCATTTCACAGGGGCGCCCGATGTATCTTGGGCAGGCTTCGCAACCGAGATTTTCGCCCAGGCCAAGATCACCTGTGATGTCACGGAAATCGCTACCACAGACTACCCAACACCCGCAGCGCGCCCGTTGAATTCCAGGCTGGATTGTTCAACATTAGACACTGATTTTGGCATTCAACGCCCTGATTGGCGACAGGCCCTCGCATCTGTTTTAGGAGACCTCACATGACACGCAAAGGCATCATTCTTGCTGGTGGGTCCGGCACGCGGCTCTATCCGATCACGATGGCCGTCTCAAAGCAGCTTTTGCCTGTCTATGACAAACCGATGATCTATTATCCGATCAGCACCCTGATGCTGGCCGGGATCCGCGAGATCGCGATGATCACCACACCGCAAGACCAAGACCAGTTCAAGCGCGTATTAGGAGATGGCAGCCAATGGGGGATACATCTCACCTATATCACCCAAGACAGCCCCGATGGATTGGCGCAAGCCTATCTCTTAGCTGAGGATTTTCTGGCGGGCAGCCCTTCGGCAATGGTGCTGGGTGACAACCTGTTCTTTGGTCATGGGCTCACTGAGATGTTGCAAAAGGCGGCGCGCTCTGACGCCAATGCGGTCTTTGGCTACCGAGTGCGTGATCCTGAGCGTTACGGCGTTGTGGGGTTTGCAACTGATGGCGCGGTTGAAAGCATCATCGAAAAACCCGACGTGCCTGCGTCTTCTTATGCGGTCACCGGGCTTTACTTCCTCGACGGCACGGCCCCTGCAAAGGCCGCCAAAATCACCCCCTCTGCTCGGGGCGAAATTGAGATCACATCCCTGCTTGAGATGTATCTGGCCGAAGGATCCTTGCAGGTCCATAAAATGGGCCGCGGCTTTGCCTGGCTCGATACCGGCACCCACGCGAGCATGCTGGATGCATCAAACATGGCCCGCACATTGGAAAGCCGCCAAGGTCTTCAGGTCGGCTGCTTAGAGGAAATCGCCTATGAGGCGGGGTGGATTACCGCCGATCAGGTGCGCGCCCGCGCCGCCCTGTTTGCCAAGAATGACTATGGAGCCTATTTGCTGGGCCTGCTGGAATAATGCTTTTCAAGTCCACAGATTTTAATTGTATTTAACCACGAAACCGCCAGCTTAGAGGCATTTTAAATGCCCACGACATTGGAGAATAATCATGAAAAACACCGCCATTTGTCTGGGGCTTGTCTGGCTTTTGTCTGGCTGCAACGGTGCGGCCACAACACCCACTGTCATAGGGTCCGCCGGCCAAACAGGTGGAACCTATACCATAACGTTTGATGGAATGGATTACACCCTTCCCGCCGCGCAACAGTCTACAGATGCGACAACCGGGGAAGACCAATGGCTGGGTGCTGGATACGCCATCGTATCATACGAAAGTGACAACGCTCTTGCGCTTGCTGGAACTGTGAATGGGGATCCGGTTGCCGGAATAACTGGCACGCCAAACGGCACAGCAGTGGGCGGCGCAAGCTACACCACAAACTACCAGATAGGCACACCAACTGGATCGATTTTAAGTTCAACTGTTACCCTAACAATAGATATAGATGCTGAGACCATCACCGGCAACAACGGTGCAAGTTTCGTCGTCAACGGAGACCTGTCAGGTGCAGACATCGGAGGATCCGTCGATTGGCAGTATTTCAATGGAACCTCTGTGGTCACGGAAACTGCAACACTTGAAGGCGGATTGTTTGGCACTGACGAATTGGCGGGTGTTTTTCACGGAGACAACTATGCTGGTGTGCTTTTCGGAGAAAAGTAAAATGTGAGCGATACCTGATAATCAATGTTATGTAATATTATCCCAAATAACACAGCCACCAGCAAGGCCAGTTGTGGATGTGGCGAAATCCCACGCAAAGACTGAAAAAACTGCGCGAGCTTCAGGGGCGTCATCGCTCTGGTCTGGGCCACAGTAGGCTATGTTTTTAGTTGGACCCTACGAAAAACCCATATTGCTCGGCTAGGACGTGACGCGGGTCCGTGCCCAATTCTTTTGCTGCATTGAATGCCCAATGGGGGTCACGCATCATTTCGCGGCCTAACAAGACAAGGTCTGCGCAAGAGTTGGCGACAAGCGCATCGGCTTGTTTGGATTTATTGTTGCCCCCCCCATCCATATCGGGCAGGCTTGTTTTTTTGGGCCCCCCCCCCGCCATATCAGGTTGTTCCGCTGTGCGGTTCCCGATTGCGCCACGTGCCTCGGGCACAGCGCCCCCACCAGAACAATCCAGAATGTCCACACCAAGTTCCTTCAACCAGACACCAACTTGTGCCGTGTCTTCAAGGGTCAGGCCCCCATCGACAAAATCATGCACCGAAAGCCGAACTGAAAGCACCCTATCTTGGGGCCAAACGGCGCGTACTTTTTCTACGGTTTCCAGCAGGAACCGAGCACGGGCACGCAGATCTCCACCATAGCCATCAATGCGGGTGTTGACCAAAGGTGTCAGGAACGAATGCAGGAGATAACCATGGGCGCAATGCACCTCTAAAAGGTCATATCCGACCTCAAGCGCCAACTTGGCAGAATGGACAAACTGGTTCTGAATTTCGAGGATTTCGGAACCAGAAAGGGCGCGGGGTGATTTCCAAAGTCGGGTGCCATCTGGATCAAAGGCGTCAGCCGTAGGGCCGACGGTCTCCCAGCCGTTTGGATCATTGGCGTCTAAATGGCTTCCCCCTTCAAGTGCTGTTGCAGCACTGCCTTTGCGACCTGAGTGCGATATTTGGATACCTGTCACAGCACCAAATTGACACTGCAACGCGACAATGGGCTTCAACGCTGCAACTTGTTCTTCGTTCCATAACCCCGCGCAGCCTTGCGAAATGCGCCCGGTCGCTGAAACAGCCGTGCATTCGCCCATAATAAAGCCGACACCGCCAACCGCACGCGCGCCCAGATGCACCATGTGCCAATTGCTCGCGATACCTTTGGTGGAACTATATTGGCACATCGGCGACATACCGATCCGGTTTTTGAATACAACATTTTTGATTTGCAGCGGCGTGAAGAGGTTTGAAGACATAATGTGTACTTTCGAGTTTAGCCATCGTTGGTTATCCAACGATCTGAGAGTAACATTTCAGAAGTGTGGCGCGCAATTCCAAACGAGGAAAGGTGGTTTCTATATGCGGCTTGGGGCGCGTTAAATAATGCGCAAGATGCTGGTTTCCATGCGAAGACTGAAAACGATGTATACCCCTGCAAGTTCAAGTGGGACAGAGATCCAAATTTTCTTAGCATAAGATTTCGCCCCTATCCGCAACTGACCCCAACAGTTAAAAAACGATTAATCGCCCTATTTATGCCCCGATTGTTGCCTAATCGGAACCAATGACAACTGGGCTGATCTCTACACGTTTTGCGTATCTTCTCTTGCCGCAGGCAGGAATGCTTTGGTTGATGGTGCTCACCTGTGCCGCACTCCCTGTTTTCTGGCTTGGGATCCAATCCCTTGGCACGGCTTGGATCACGCCGGAATACAGCCACGGGCCGCTTATCCCGCTTATTTCGCTTTATCTTTTCCTCCGAGAACTGCGCCAGGCGGGGCCTTACGCCGGACCTATTGATCGCCGCCCAGGGATCTTCCTCTTGGGTTTTGCGCTGGCGTTGGGGATCTTTGGCAATCTGGTGCAGATCCCTGATCTGGTCACATATGCGCTGATCCTTTGGACTGGGGCTGTGCTGTTGATCTGCTTTGGCTGGCAGCGCGGCCGTCTTCATTGGGCCCCTGTGCTGCATCTGGTCTTTATGCTCCCCCTGCCCCAGTTCATCTATTGGCAGATGACGATCTTTTTACAGATGGTCTCAAGCGAGATTGGCGTCTGGTTTATCCGCCTTGCCGATATCCCGGTGTTTCTCCAAGGCAATGTGATCGATCTAGGCATCTATCAATTGCAAGTGGCCGAGGCCTGCTCTGGCCTGCGCTATCTCTTTCCGATCCTGTCGTTTTCGTACCTCTATGCGATCCTCTATCGGGGGCCGTTCTGGCATAAGGCTGTGCTGTTTGTGATGGCCGCCCCCTTGACCGTCTTTATGAATGCCTTTCGCATTGGCGTTATCGGGATATTGGTCAATAGCTACGGCATTGGTCAGGCCGAAGGGTTTCTACATTGGTTCGAAGGCTGGGTGATCTTTGGTGCCTGTATTGGCCTCCTGTTTGCAATGGCCATCGGGTTACAACGGCTGACACGTGACCCGAAACCTTTGCGTGATGTCATTGATCTCGACACAAATGGTCTGGGGGCAGAGGCCGCGAAACTGCGCCAGCTTGCCCCATCGCGTGGTCTTATTGGCGGGGCCTTGTTCAGCGCCCTGATGACTGCGGGGTTTTTGCTGATCCCCGCGCCTGAGCGGGTCATGCCTGAGCGGGATAATTTTGCGCTTTTCCCCCGAAACATCAACGGATGGCACGCCTATATCACCCCGCTTGAGCCGCAGATCGAAGAGGTCTTAGGCGCCACCGATTATATCAACGCCACCTATATGCAGCCCGAGGGCGGCCCGACTATCAATGTCTTTTCCGCATGGTACGCCAAACAAACCGAAGGCTCTGGCATCCATAGCCCCGAGGTCTGCCTGCCTGTCGGCGGATGGGAGGTCTATTCAATCGACCCCACGCCCGTGCAATTTCCAGATACTATTTATGGGGATTTCACCCTTAATCGTGCAGTTATCGAGCAGGGGCTATCAAAGCAATTGGTCTATTATTGGTTTGAACAGCGCGGGCGCCGGATGACCAATGATTATGCTGCTAAGATGACGGTGATCTATGACAGCCTGACCCGCGGGCGCACCGATGGGGCGATCGTGCGTTTCGTGACACCGATTTTAGATGGTGAGGATGAAGCCACCGCAGACGCCCGATTGCAAGGTTTCATGGCCGATTTGCTGCCGCGCCTGCCCCAGTTCATTCCTGAGTGAAAATCGCACCATAAGCACGATATAAACTATCTTAATTTGACGCCATAGTTCCCGGCTTAAACAGTTTGTTTACTCATTAGTGACAAAAAACTGTTGCGAATATTGCGAATATTGCGGTATTGCTACCGTAATGACGCATAAAGCGCCTGCAAAAAATAATTTTGAGAACACACAATCTGAAAGAAATACCCATGAGCGCAGCATCCCCAGCGTCGGCTTTTGATGAACGCTTGCCAACTAAATTGGAAAGCACAAATGCCGAGATGCTTAGACAAATCATCGCCTCTCAAATAAAAGAGAACGACGACACCATCATCAACGTCGCAAATGTGGAGGGCAAAACACGGCCTATCACGCTCTCTCCTGCGCTTACACACTCCTTTTTGGAAGTATTACGTTTGATTAGTAGTGGAAAAGGGTTCCAGCTTATCCCACTTGATAGTCAACTTACGACACAACAAGCAGCAGACCTGTTGAATATATCTCGCCCGCATCTGATTAAGATTCTGGAGCGCGGTGATGTACCATTCGGAACAGTAGGCCGTCACAGGCGTATCAAAGCGAGTGACTTGTTCGCTTACAAAGACAAACGCGATAGTGAGCGTGACACCGCTCTTGCTGATTTGGCAGAATTTGATGGAGAAAACAGCATACTGTGAATTACCAAGCAGACCGCTTTACAGTGCTCGTTGACGCGAATATTCTGGCCAGCGCACTTAAACGAAACATACTCCTCTCATTTGCTCGAGAGGAGTTCTTCCGTGTGCGTTGGTCTAATAAAATCATGGCAGAGACTGAACGCACGATAGAGAAACTGCTCCGGCGTAGAAAAAACCCAGAGCCTCAAAAAAATGCGGCTCGCCAGTGTAAGAATATGTGTACGGCATTTGAGGAAGCCTCGGTAGAAGGTTTTGAAGTACTTGAACAAACGTTAGAGAGTATCAACGCAAAAGACCGCCATGTGCTTGCAGCAGCTATTAAAACCTGCGCATCTGTCATCGTGACTGACAACCTCAAAGATTTTCCCAAAGACTATTGTGCACCCTTTGATATTGAGCCGCTGGCGAGCGATAGCTTCTTTGCAGATTGCATATCGCTCAATCCTTCAACAACCATAGCAACCTTGCGCAACATGCGCGTGCGCCTAAAAAACCCAAAAATTACACCCCGAAAACTCATTACACTTTGTGAAGGTGAAGCTATGATCAAGACGGCGTCACTTATGCACGAGCATTATGATGCACTCTAATGCCGCAAATCAAAGCTCCGGCTGAGTGTCAGAGCAAAAGAGGTGTTATCCGCCCGCTCCTCGCCTGTTGCTTTGCGGGTATTATAAAGAACCCGGGCGCTCGCCGTCCAATCTTCGCTGAGCGCATGATAATAGCTCACCTTGACGCTGGATAAGGTCGCGCGGTTGTCATTGACCAGCCCAAGGCTATCGCCGTAATCAACATCCATCCCAAGGCGGCCATATTCGCTGAGCTGTGTGGCCGCACCCAAGGACAGGGTGGTCAGCATTTCTTCGGTGTCATCTGTGCTAATGTTCAAACGTCGCTCTGCTGTGAGCGAAATATCCATATCCGGCGCTTCATGTTGCACTGACACATACCCGGTCGGAAAAACTTCGCCCGTTGTCGCGCGCGCAGCCCCAAGCGACAGCGTATAAATTTCGGTTGGGCGCTCTAATGTGCGGGCAAAAAGCAGCCCCGTTTGCAACCCATCCTCACCATTCACAAAGCGCGCCTGCCCGCTATAGCTGCCATCTGGCTGCGACAGGGTGAACCCCAGATCGATCCCAGTGCGGGACCCATCCGTGGTATTCACCCCAAGTGACGTATAATGCAGATCAGCCGTGGCCGTCAGCACCTCTGATATGTCATAGCGTGTGCCAATGAGATAAGACCCTTGTGTCGTGTCTTGCAGCGCGGGGTGTGTCGCATCATGATAATCAAGATGCGACAGGTTCGCCGAAAAGCTCATCCCGAACCGCGCGTCATTCCAAATCGCCAGTGTCGCCCCAAGCCCAACCGCATCACGGCGGCCCGATCCTGTGAGCTTGGCAAAATCGGGTGCGAGCCGGTCCGGGTCCAGCGGGTCAGCGGCATCAAGCAAAGGATTGATATTTCCGATACTACCACGCACAAAGTTTGCTGTGACATCAAGCCGGCTGCTGCTCGAATACTGGCTATAAGACAGATAGATCCGCGGATCGACAGAGCCCATGCGGATATCCGAACTTGCATCCGTCGTGGAAAATTTCAACGCGCTGCCAACACGTAAATCAAACAATTGCGTGCGCGTCTCAGAGGAGAAATTATAATTCAGATAGGTCCGCGTCGAATAAATCTCACTGTCAGATCCAGGCTCTAACGCAGGGTTTTTATTCACCGTCACCCGTTGCGAGAAATCCAAGGTCGATATCATCCCCCCTGGGTCGCGTTTATCCCGTGCCAGAGCTGTTGTTGAAATCACCACAGCACATGCGGTCGCTGCCGCGCATATTCTTTTCACCGATGGGGTCACTGCCTGCCGCCTCTTGATTTGCCCGGTTTCACCCTGCTTCACAACAGAGCGACCAGATCTTGTGTCAAGATTAGCAGAAACGATCTGATAACGCTAGATTTATTCGAACAAATGCCGCTGAGGGACGACGATCACATCGCCAGTCATCACCGTGACCATGCCATCATTGCTCAGCCCGGCTTCAATCGCCTCATAATTCAACCCATAGACGTTTTCGACACCATTCTCATCGGTCCGGCGCAGCTGCACCCGGGTCTTAGCTGCAAAGCGGGTAAAGCCGCCCATTTGCGCAAAGACCTGCAATAATGTTGAATTTGGCGCGATCACCATTTTGCCTGGGCTGCCCACCTCACCCAAAACAAACACCTCAACGGTTGGGTCTGGTTCCTCGACAGGGCGTTCAACGGGCTTGCGCTCGGCCAGACGCTCAAGTGCGACAAACACATTTGGCACGGATTGAAAGTTCACCGCCAATTGTTTTGTCAGCTCTTCTTGCACCATTTCAATCGACCGCCCCGCAGCCCGGATAGGCCCCGCAAGCGGCACCGAAATCCGCCCATCTGGAGACACCAGCGCAGAGCGGTTCAAGCTGGTGTCTTCGATCACCTCGATCCGCAAAACATCCCCCGGACGGATCCGATAGCTGTTTTGTTGCGCAGACACCGTGCTCGCTACAAAAAGCGATACCACAAGTGCAAGACTTGTATAAATTAATGACCGTCGCATGCCTGTCTCCATAATCTTTTACGGATGTCGGGCGGTTGATCCGCTCCTGACTTGGGCCAGATATGCTGGTCGATTGTGGTTAGATTAGGGCGAAATCATGAGATTGTATGTTTTTGAGCAACAATCGCTTACCGATATTACGCGGTATTGGAAACAATCGGCGGGTTATTCAAAAAAGATCCTGCCAAAGCGTCCCATCATAACAGCGCAGTTTGTTTGATGTGCTGTCAAAGTAAATATCCCCCGCAGCGGCGGTCGCTGGGGTCGCCTGTGGCGGCAAATTCAACAGGCTATCAACCTGCACCACACCTGAGGCATGACGCACTGTCAGCCCGGTGAACCACGCGCTGCCATCGCTGACCTTGATGGCAAAATCATCGCCACCAGTCAGCCCCATCTCTGCGCGACCTGACCAATTGGTCTGATACAGCAATGACGCGGTATCCCCTGAGGTGGCCTTGTTCAGCTTCAGCTGATGGCCAGCCCCTGCATGATTAAAAAGGCTCGCCTCAGCAGAAACCGCCAGCTTATTGGTCGCATCTGATGTGGCATTGACCCCAAGACCGGGCAGATTTTCAAAAGACACCGTTCCGACCCAAGCAATGCCATCATAAACCCGGGTTTGCACATCCGTGACACTATAAGCGCGCCACCCCGCAACAGGGGCGATAAAGATCCACCCCCCTGCCCGCCACGAGGCGATCTGCTGCGCTTGGCCTGCCCAGACACCTGTGGGGGTTGCGCCGAGCGCCCAGGTTTCCCCCTCGCTGGGGGTTGCGGGCGGGGTGTCCGCTGCAAAACCTTGTACGGTGAGCTGCACAATCACATCCAACAGCTCAATCGCCTCATTATGGGTGACATGCTTTTGCGCCTGCGCCGGTTGGATATAGGGCAGCTGGAGATGGGTCGAGATCTGAGACATGGGGCGCGCACCTTGCAAAAGGGAAAATCACGCCCGAAAATCAGTGAGAGAAGTAAAGACAGGCTAAGCCTTGCGTGCGTTGCGCGCGGGCGTCACCCCTGCCCGCGTTTTTCAAAGATCCGGTCATAGGCCGCCAAGAGCACTGGCGCCGAATGTGCCCATGACAATGCCCCCAACACACGCGTGCGGCCCTCTTTGCCCATCCGCGCCCGCGCCTTTGGATCTGCAATCAAGGCGGCAATCTGATCACCAAAATCAATCGGGTCATTGGCTGTCGCATAAAGGGCGGCATCCTGCGCCGACACCCGCCCTTCGGTCAGGTCAAACTGCACGCAAGGCTTTTCTAGCGTCATGTATTCCATCACCTTATTCATCGTTGAAATATCATTCATCGCATTCTTTGGATCAGGCGACACCCCAATATCAATGGCATTCAGCACAGCCAACATATCCGCCCCATACAAAGGCCCTGTGAAGGTGAAATAAGAGTCTAATCCATGGGATTTGACGTCTTCTTGTACGATCTCAAGATGCGGACCAAAGCCCACGATAACGAAATGCACATCCTTATGACCCAGCGTATTGATCAAGTGATCTGCGGCATCAACCAAAAGGTCCATGCCCTCTTGCTGGCCAATCACCCCGACATAACCCATCACGGTTTTGGCCCCCTTGCGGTAGCTCTTATCCCCCGGACCCGGGATAAAATTATCAATCTTTGGCGCCGAGCGCACCACAAACACATCCTCGGGCGCCATTTTCCCCCGGCGCACGGCGATTGCTTTGAAGCTCTCATTGGTCGCCATCGACACGGATGCTGTGGCAAAGGTCAGCCGCTCCCACCAGAGCATCACCCGGTAGAGCAGCCCCTTTTTATCGAACTTCGCTTCAAAAAGCTCGGGGCAGACATCATGATGGTCAAACATATAACGCACGCCCCAAAGCCTGTACCACCACGCTAAGATAAAGATTAGATCAGGTGGATTGCACCCTTGGATCACATCAAACCCACGCGCGCGCCAGACCAGCCGCGCCAGCCGAAACCAGGCGCGCAACGCATGCAAATATTCACGCGCATAAGCCACAGCGCCGCTATGGGCCTCGGGCGGCTCAGAGTGGCGGTAAATATGTACCCCCTCGATAACCTCATAGGGTTTGTCCCAGCCCCGGCCCATCGGGCAGATCACCGAGACCTGATAACCTGCGGCTTGGAGTGTGGTCGCCTCAAGCCAGACCCGGCGGTCAAGAGGCACAGGAAGGTTTTCCACGACGATCAAAATGCGTCGGGGCGTCGAAAATGTCATGTGGGGGGGTCCTGCTCTGTCGTCTGTTTTCTTTGCAAAAACTTTACGCCAGAAGACCCCCTTCGCATATGGGGGATTTTATCACAACATCACTCTGTTGTCAGAATGACTCGGTCAGGTGCTTTCCACCGCAGCTAAATCGCGGTACGCTATGACAAAAGATGGGTAAAAGCCTAAAAAAGAGCAGATAACGTATGCAGAAAATTGTCATTGCCGGGATCGGGTACGTTGGCTTGTCCAACGCGGTTATTCTTGCCCAAAATCATACCGTGACAGCCGTTGATATTGATGAAAACCGCGTCGCAACCGTCAATGCCCGCGGCTGCCCGATTATTGATCCTGAAATGGCCGGCTATTTGGTCCAGAAAAGGCTCAACCTGACCGCCACCACAGATGGGCAAGCGGCCTATCAAGGTGCCGATCTGGTAATCATTGCGACACCGACGAATTACGACCCAGAGACCAATTTTTTTGATACCACCTCAGTCGAAGCTGTGCTGGATCAGGTGATGGCTTGCAATGATCATGCAACGATTGTGATCAAATCAACCGTCCCCGTGGGTTATACTGCCGACCAAGCCGCACGCTATAATACAGACCGGATCATTTTTAGCCCCGAGTTTCTGCGCGAAGGCCATGCGCTGCATGACAACCTTCACCCTTCTCGGATCATCGTCGGGGATCAGGGTGATCGTGGCAGCACCTTTGCCGCATTAATGCAGCAAGGCGCTGTTGCCCGGAACGTGCCCACAATGCTGGTCGGGTCCTCTGAGGCAGAAGCGATCAAGCTCTTTGCCAATACCTATCTGGCGATGCGCGTTGCGTTTTTTAATGAGCTCGATAGCTACACTTTGGCCAGCGGTATGGATACGCGCGATATCATCGCAGGGATCGGGCTCGACCCGCGTATTGGCAGCCATTACAACAACCCGTCTTTTGGCTATGGCGGGTATTGCCTGCCCAAGGATACCAAGCAGCTCTTGGCCAATTATGCCAGTGTGCCGCAAAATATCATGCAAGCGATTGTCGATGCCAATCGGACCCGCAAAGATTTTATTGCCGATTATATCGTGAGCCAATCCCCCAAGGCTGTTGGCGTTTACCGGCTGGCCATGAAAACCGGCTCGGATAATTTTAGACAATCCTCTGTCCAGGGGGTGATGAAACGGATCAAGGCAAAGGGTATTCCGGTGATCGTCTATGAGCCCGAACTGGCAGACCCCACGTTTTTTGGCTCAGAGGTTTTGCATGATCTGCCTGCCTTCAAAGACGCCTGCGATATCATTATCGCAAATCGCGCCCATGACGATCTCGACGACGTCGCGGATAAGATCTTTAGCCGCGACCTCTTTGGGTCAGATTAGAAA
The DNA here is from genome assembly GCA_929200295.1 of uncultured Alphaproteobacteria bacterium. Lineage (GTDB taxonomy): Bacteria > Pseudomonadota > Alphaproteobacteria > Rhodobacterales > Rhodobacteraceae > Yoonia. The sequence continues at coordinate 34,131 of CAKMZE010000003.1, read as the reverse complement.
GCCCGCCTTCATGAGACAAAATACGCCACATCGCATTGAGGCCGCTTTGCATCATGCACCATACACGGGTAGAGTAAACACAGCGATCAATCGGAGCCAGACGATGACAATCAGGCATATTATCGCCTCACACACCCTTGCCGCTGGCCTGCTTTTGACAAGCAGCACCGCATTGATGGCCCAAGATGTCAGCTACACGCTTTATGGCACGCCGGGGCTGATTGAGATGCCAACAGCCCGCTCAGAGGCCGACGCTGGTCTGGCGTTTAGCTTAACAGGGTTTGGCTTTCAGCAACGCGCCAATTTTTCCTTTCAGGTAACGTCGCGACTGTCTGGCACATTCCGCTATTCCGGGATCCAAGATCAAAGCGGTCCAGGCACAGATAGTGATACATTTGATCGCAGTTTTGACCTACGCTACCGGATCTTAGACGAGACAGAAACACGACCCGCTGTGGCGATTGGCTTACAAGATTTTCTTGGCACCGGAAAACTTTCCTCGGAGTATATCGTTGCCACCAAAGGATTTGGCACCAGCCTTGATGTCACCGCAGGGATAGGCTGGGGCCGCTTCGGAAGCCGCAATGGGTTTACGAACCCGCTGAACGCTGTCAGCTCATATTTCACAACGCGCCCTTCACCCGATTACGGGCTGGGTGGTGAAATTGAAAGTGATCAGCTGTTTCGTGGGGATGCGGCCTTCTTTGGTGGGTTGGAATATGCCTATTCTGATCAATTGCGGCTCAAGGCTGAATATTCCAGTGATGCCTATAGCCGTGAAACCACCGTGGGGACGTTGAATAACCTCACCCCTGTGAACATCGGTCTTTCTTATCAATACCGCCCCGATCTCGCGCTTTCACTAGCTTTGCTCCATGGCAGCGAGATCGCAGCCGGTGCCACGGTCACGCTCAACCCACGCCAGCGCCCCTTTATCGGCGGGGTTGAAACAGCCCCCACGCCTGTGCGGGTCCGCCCAGAGGATGCGCAAGCTGCCGCCAGCTGGGGCACTTCTGAGGAACAACTCACCGCCGCACTCGCTACCGCCGGGGTCACCTTAAACGCCTATGATGTGCGTGCAGATACTGTCGCACGGGTGCGCTACACCAACACCACCTATCGCTCTGAGGCGCAGGCCATGGGCCGTGTCGCGCGGATCCTCAGCGCGCATTTGCCCGCAGCGGTCGAAACCCTTGTGTTAGAGCCACAACAGCAAGGGATCCCGCTTGCCTCAGCCACGCTGAACCGCCGCGATCTCGAAACCCTCGAACACCAGCCCGCTGGCGCCGAAACGCTTCTTGAACGCAGCACCCTCGCAGATGCGTCAAGCAGCACCGAAGGCTATACGATCGTCCCGACAGATACCTCAGCTTTCACCTGGGGGCTTGGCCCTTATAGCAAGCTTATCGTCTTTAATGGCAATGATCCGGTACAGGTTGATGTGGGATTAGACCTTGCGCTGCGTTATGAGCTCGCCCCCAATATGGTGATCCAAGGCTCGGCCCGGCAATCTGCCTTAGGCGCGCGCGATCTTGCGGATGAATTCCAGGCTGATAACGATTATCACAATGTGCGCACCGATGGCCGGCTTTACGGGCGCGGCGGCACGCCCACGCTCGAAACGCTCACCTTTGCCCATTACGGGCGCCCCGGTGAAAACCTCTATAGCCGCGTCAGCCTGGGGTATCTGGAAAAGATGTACGGCGGTGTTTCAGGCGAAGTCCTTTGGAAACCGGTTGGCACTGACTACGCCTTTGGGGCTGAGCTGAATTACGTCAAGCAACGCGACTTTGATCAGCTCTTTGGGTTCCAAGACTATGATACGTTGACCGGGCATCTGTCTGGCTATTACAGCTTTGCCAACGGCTTTCATACACAGGTCGATGTTGGTCGGTATCTGGCAGGGGATTGGGGGGCAAGCTTTTCGCTCGACCGTGAATTTGCCAATGGCTGGAAGGTCGGCGCCTATTTCACCCTCACCGATATGCCGTTTGAACAATATGGCGAGGGCTCCTTTGACAAGGGGATCCGCATTAGTGTCCCAACCGATTTCTTCCTTGGCACAGCCAGCCGGAACAATCGCGCAACCAGTCTTTCATCGCTCAGCCGTGACGGCGGCGCACGGGTCAATGTCGATGGGCGGCTTTACGACACAGTGCGCAGCGCACATCAGGGCGGCAATCTTGGCGATACATGGGGACGGTTCTGGCGATGAGAAAAATTACAAATACCCTTTGTTTGTGTCTGATTTTTGGCTGCGGCCCACTTTATGAAAACCGCGAAACCCCGCTGCTTGACCTGACAGGCGAAACGCTCGGGCTAAAGGACAGCGCGCCCAAAGCCCCAGTGATCAGCCCTGCGGTTGCCAATGCCCAGCCCGGTGATCTTTTGCTTGTGACGATCACCGGGCGCGGGGCCGTGGCGGCCCTCACTAAGGCGCAGGTCAATGAAGATGTCATCACCTGGATCAGCCCAGGCAATGTGACCATGACGTTTGATCGCGGCGTTCTGATCGGCACACGGGGCTTCAATGACGATCTGATGGGCGCGGATATCACTGGGCTCCACGCAGCCCTTGATGCAGATGGCGGCAGCTATACGCGCACCCATGGGTTTCTTGATAGCGAAGACCAGATCTTCACCCGCGAGATGACCTGCACCGTCACAGCCCTTGGCCCCGAGGAGATCGAAACCGTAAACGGCCCACGCACGGGCGATAAATTCACCGATAACTGCACCGGATCGCAGCTTGTCTTTACCAATACCTACTGGCGTGCAGAAGAAGAAGGCGAAATCATCCGCTCAAATCAAGCCGTCTCTGCTGGTGTGGGGTTTATCAAAGCGGATCAGCTTTGATGTAAACAATGTCTAACAATCGGTATTTTGAACAAAGCAGATAATGGTTCAAATTGAATACACGGAAACCTCCTATGCGGGACAAAGCGACCGATTGTGGCTTTGTACCAAGGTCCGCTTTCGGGCGGAGCCTAAGCGCAATTTTGTTAAATAGGTGTACGTTTTTTTGAGGAGTCATACAATCAGCTGATTGAATTGGGTGCCATCCCGACTGCTGCTGCACACTGCACTTAGCTAATGACTTCGAAAGCTACGGGGGTATTTCATTAATCAAGTTGATCAAACTCATTCGGGTTGGATAAAGGCCACTTGGCAAAGAAGTCCTTCGGTAACTTAGAGTTCTTCAAACCAATATCGTTCCGCATTGCGCGGTACAGTGGCTCAACAGATTGTAGTACTTCTTTCGGTGTTGGTTCAGATACGCTGAGTGTTTGGAAGTTCACCAGAGCTTGTAAAACCTCCTCAGAACCCCATAATAAACAGTCAGATTTGAACTCAATCATCTTCGTTATGAGCTCCCCATCGTCAAGAGGTTCCAAATTTAACTCCTTTTTATGAGCCATCATCACCCGCTCGAACATCTTAATGAATGAAAAATATATTTCTGTTTTCTTTGATCTATGTGCGCCGTCGATCTCACGTTTTCGGATTCTATTTTGCGTGTATAGCGCCCCTGACAAACCCACGACGGTTGTTACAAAGGCAACAAACAAGGGTACATATTCATTTGGTTTCAGTTCTTTTGCACCTATCGCGACATATGCAGTCAGTTGATAGGAAAACCAAAGAACGGTGCTTAAGGTAGTGAGGATCAGCAGGCCAATCAACACACTAAAAATAAACTTCATACGATTAACTTTACCCCTTCATTATTGGTTGAGAGCGCCTCACCACACTCGCGCCAAGGTTAAGATACGCTTGGCAAAATAAATCAGCAAGTGCGACCTACATTTTTTTTATGTCAGGTTTAGATTTTGCCAAACAGACGTTCGCTGGAGTGCCGAAAGCTGTCACTGTGGGCTCAAAGCCGCCATTTTCCGCAGCGTAGAGAGACGAGCCGCGTTAACACAGGATTCCTCGCTACGACCCTCTTTTTATATCGCCCAACTCACCCCAGTTTCAGCCTCTGTGCGGTCCCATAATTTCACCATAACGGGCTTGTCATGGGCATAGGGCTCTAATGTCCCCTGCCCCACAGGGCCCACCATTTCTAGGCGGCCTGTGGGGCCATAAAGCGCGCGCTCTTCAAGGCCCTCTTGGGTGGCGCACATCACCTCTGGGTAGGCGCCACGCTCAGCGCTTTGCACCAGGGGCGACTTCATCAAAAGCCACCACACCGCTCGCGTTACAAACCCGCTATTGGAACGGATCAACGAGGTCGCGGAGGAGCCGGGGTGGCACACATAGACCTGCGCGGTTTTACCTGCCGCCGCGATCCGATCCTGCAGCTCATAGGCAAACATCATCTGCGCCAATTTGCTGTGACAATAGGTGTTATTAGGATGATAATTCTGATCCCAATTCATATCGTCAAATTGGATCGTCTTTAGCCCCATTTTATAACCCAGACTGGCCACGACCACGATCCGGCCTTGCGCCGCCTCGATCTGATCAAAGAGCAAGCCACAGAGCACAAAATGCCCATAATGATTTGTGCCCAATTGGCTCTCATGGCCATCGACGGTCAGTTCCTGTGTCGCTACCTGCGCAATGGCGGCATTGCAGATCAGCGCGTCAATCTGCGCAACACGCGCGCGCACCTGATCCGCAGCTGCGCGCACGCTGGCCAGATCGGCAAGATCCATCGCGATAAACTGCACATCGGCCTCTGCGCCAAATTCGTCTTTGAGCGTTTTGATCGCATCCGTTGATTTTGCAGCACTGCGGTTGAGCATCACCACCTGCGCGCCTTTTGACAGAAGGATCCGGCTCGCCTGAAACCCTGCCCCTGCATTGCCCCCTGTGATCAGGTAGGTTTTCCCGGCAAGCGACCCAAGACGGTCTGGCGTCCACCCATCAGGTCCAAATTGCGCGTTTTGCATATTCACGGTCCTTCTTTATCGACAGAGTTAGAGCCCCTCTTTCCTATAAATAGAGTCTAACAAAGGGCTTTTGACTAGCATTGATGATCACCCCTGCGCTTTATGTTTTCATATCAGGGCAAAGATTACGCAGAGCTTACGCTTTCCTGCTCTATTTTCAACAAAGCTTGCAAGAAGTTAAAGCAAAATCAGCACAAGAGCCGTGCCATCGCCGCAATAGTGCCGCGCCCTGCCCCTCTCTATTGCCGATCACAATGGTCTTCATAAGAGACCGCTCATGTCATTTAGCCTTGTGCGCAGCATTACCACTGCAGAGGATGCAACATTCTCGCGGATCACTGATCTGGTCATCATGCCAGACGGCGGTATGCTTTATAGCACCACACGATTTGATGGTGAAATTGCAGCCTGGGAAATCAACGGCGGGCGGCTCAGCAAAATTGACCAAGATAGCTTTGCCTCAGGCGCCATACCCGGCGCACAGCCTGGTCTGACATTTGTGACCACCGGTGGAATGCTGCTCTCTGGTGGCGGCGCTGGCAACCAGATGACGCTCCTGACGCTTGCCGATGATGGGTCTTTTCAGAGCGAGACATCCCTTGGTAGCGCCAGCCAGATTGCCGGGACATTGGTCCAGCCTATGTCTTATACGCTCACAGATGGCAGCACGGTGGTCTTTGGCGGGGTACAGGGGGGCGATGGGCTCGCACAGCTCGTCTTTGATACGAATGGTCAGCTGCAAAGCAGCTCTATTATCCCTGATACAGGCTCTGTTTCGTTGCAAAACACCAGTGCCATCGCCAGCAGGCAGTTTGATAACGCCGGTTTTATCTTCACCGCCGGGCAAGGCGATCTGGGGCTCACCGCGTGGGAGGTGAGCGATACCACAGGCGCGCTTACCGCGCGCGATACGCTCACCACCGATGATGGGCTCTGGATCAATGGCCCAAGTGCGATGACCACCGCGACTGCGGGAGGAGGCGCATATGTGATCCTCGCCTCTTCTGGGAGCAGCTCATTGAGCGTGGTCTCAACCAGCTCAGGTGGGCAGCTTGCGATCACCAGCCATATTATTGATGACCGCAACACCCGGTTTAGTGAGGTTATCGCTCTGACGAGCGTAATCCATAACGGGCAAAGCTACATCATTGTCGGCGGTGCAGATGATGGGATAACTGTTTTTCTTTTGCTTCCGGGCGGGATTTTACAACATCAGGGCAGCTTTGCAGACACGCCAGATATGACACTGGCCAATGTCAGTGCGATTGCAGCGCAAAGCCGCGGTTCTGGGCTTGATCTCTTTGTCGCCTCAGGCACAGAGCCGGGGCTAACACAGCTGCGTTTTGACATTTCTCCAGATCGCGACGTGCTAACAGGCACTGATGGCGCCGACCATTTGGATGGCGGGGCGGGCGATGATATTCTGCTCGATCTTGCGGGCCGCGATACGCTCACGGGCGGGGCGGGTGCGGATGTGTTCATTCTGTCGGCAGATGGCGATGCGGATATGATCACTGATTTCACTGTTGGCATTGATAAGGTTGATCTCGCAGGCTGGGCTAACTTACGCAGTATAGATCAGCTCTACTTCGACAGCACCGCAAACGGCATCATCATCACCTATGGGGATGAAACCCTAACGCTCTTTAGCAGTGATGGCGGCAGTATCGCAGCAAATGACCTGTCTGAGGCGGATCTCATTGGCCCTGCGCGTCTGCCGCCCGTGGCCGAAGAGGGGACGCCGGGGCCGGTTACAGACCCGCCGCCCCTGCCCGATCGCCCGATCCTACCGCCGCCCACTCCTGATGATCCGCCAGAGCCAGAGCCGCTCGAACAATTTGGCACAGAGGCAAATGATGTGCTGATTGGCGGCGCCGGCAATGATCTGCTGTTTGGGCAGTCTGGCGATGATCGGCTGACAGGTGCTGATGGTGCCGATTTCCTATTTGGCGGCACGGGCAATGACAGCCTGTTCGGACAGGCCGGCGATGATCAGCTTTATGGTGGGGCAGGGCGTGACACACAGTGGCATAGCACAGGCGCGGACCGCCAAATCGACAAGCTTTATGGCGGAGCGGACAATGATACGCTCTGGGGGCTTGCGGGGGCCGATACCTTAGATGGTGGTGCCGATAACGATAACATTGTGATGTCTG
>CAKMZE010000003.1:0-27067 GCA_929200295.1 uncultured Alphaproteobacteria bacterium | reverse complement strand
CCTTAGATGGTGGTGACGGGAACGATGTGCTGCACGGCGGCGGCGGGCGCGATACGTTCATCTTTCGCAGCGGAACAGACACAATTACAGACTTTATAGCCCCGGTTGATCGGCTCCAGCTTGATGATGCACTTTGGCAGGGCACGCTCAATGCGCCGCAGATTATCACCCAGTTTGCGCGCGTCACAGGCAATAACACCGTTTTTGATTTTGGCGGCGATCATATCCTGACCCTCGAAGACTGGAGCGATCTTGCGGCGCTCAGCGACCGGATCGATATTATCTAAGGGGCAGGCGAGACTCTATAAAAGGCGCAAATAGCCTTATTTAGACTCTATAGTGCGTATTATATTTTTAGATAATCTCAAGATCGTTTTGCAATGCGGCGATATCCGTCCACCCATCAAGGGTCAGAACATTCCCATCGCCAAAGTCAAAGACCGTATCACCATCAACCACACGGCCCATGGCGACAACCTCAGCAACGGTCATATCCATGCCAAGCGTGCTTGCATCAAGTGTAATCGTATCCACATCATCCGCAAAATCAAGGACCCGGTCCTGACCATCATTAAAGACAAACGTATCACGCCCGCCACCGCCCTTCAGACGGTCATTGCCCGCGCCACCATCAAGAGTATCAGCCCCTGATTGGCCAAACAGCCGGTCATTGCCGGCACCACCATCGAGCTCATCCGCATTGGTAGAACTGCGTGAACCCCAAGTGGTATCACGGCCTTTGCCACCCTTGAGCACATCATGGCCATTGCCACCAAAGAGCGCATCCGCACCTGCACCGCCGAACAAATGGTCATTTCCATTATGGCCGTAAAGCGCATTGCTGCCGCTATTTCCTGTCAGGCGATTGTGGTCACTATTTCCAGACAGGTCCAGATCAGCGATGCCCAAAAGCTGTGCATCTGTAATCCCGCTCACCAAAACGGCCGATTTTGAAACCGCGAGGTAGTAATCACCATCTGCGTCTTCGACCACATCAAGCTTAGCATTGCCATCGCTGGTATCGACGGTCAGACGCGCCAGTATTGTACTGTCCTGACTGACGGTGACGGCCAAATCACGATCTGCCGTGGCCTTCACCCCATATCCACCGGCCGAGGCCGCTGTCGCACTCTCCTGATCGGTTGCGATCTCAATACCGCCATAGCCCTCACCGATATCATAGAACGCATCATCATCGCGGTCTTGATAGGTGACGCCTGTGACAAAGACCTGTTGTCCCGATGCGGCGAAATTCAACGTCAACATCGATGAATTATATGTGGTGCCCTGATGCGTGAACCGCCCTGTCACCTGCGCCACGCCAATTTCTTGGATATTGGCAGAAAATGTATTCACCCGGTGCCCAGAGCTGCGATAGAGACCCTCATGGTGCTCTTCGACAGCCTCTGCTGTATCTAACTGCGCGGTGGTTCCTGTCCAAGCCAGGTTTTCGCGCCAGGCCCATGACCCTGTAAATTGATACCCTGCGTCAGAGATCCGCTCGCCCGGGCCTGAACCATTCACACCTGTATGCGAAAACGTATCAACATCGAGCATCCAATTTGAATGGTTCTCGGCTGCATTTTCCAGATCTGTATTCGGGGCGAGCACATCAAGCGGCGCACCACTGATCACGTTTCCGTTCAGCCCTGCGTTTAGGCTCAACCCATAGCGCGCAGCCTCGGCCTGCGGGTCAAGTCGCGCACGGTTAATCAGTTCGATTAAATATTGTTCAGCAGCCGTTAATGCCATCCGGACCTCTCTTATACACAAGCGAAATCCTGTCCCCCCAGGCGTTCGCGATCTGTAATCTTAAGAAAAGACAACACCCCAAAACTTCGTCTGGGGCACGACACAACTGTGACGAATTCCGGGCCATTCACCCTTGTTTAAGAAACAATGTGTTTCGGGGCGTTTCGCACGCGAAACACATTCACACCCAAGGTGCGACCCATGGAGTGTAAATTTTACATATAATATCTGAGCGTTAAGTGTTTTCGCGCAGACCGCAAACCCACACTTGGTTAATGAAGTTTTGACAGGCGCTTAAGCATCTTTTAACCAAGCAGCCCATTTCGCTTGGAACATCTCATCGCGCAATTGTGGCCCCCGAAGAACCCATGTTTCTGGATCAAGCTTCATCAGCGTGATCCCATTGGGCAGCATCTGAATATCTTCAGAAGACACCGCTGAGGTTCCAAGGTCTGGCACCTGAGGCTTGCGATCAGCTTTGGGTTTTGCTGTTGCGGGCTTTGCCGCTAAAACATTGGCAAGTGCTGCGGTCTCAGCGGCAGCGGTGGATGGGGCAGGGGTCAGGGCTGCGATGATCCGTGCGCGCATCTCAGGCTCTGCATCCAGAGCCTGCGCAAGGGCCAAGCCACTGCGCTCTGTCAGTTGTGTTGGAAATTGCAAATGCGCATCAAGCGCCCGCACAATCCGCACGAAAGATCCGATCTTTGACCGCTTCGGCCGCGAGGCTGCATGAAAGAGCGCGCGCAGCGCCTGTTGATCTGTGGGGTAAACCCCCCGCTCAACTGCCCGCACGACCACCCGCGCACGCTCATAATACGACAGGCCCACGCGGATCTCGTTTTCCTCAACCATCGCCAGATAGGCCTCAGCGGCGTTCTCAGGCGTGCGCACAATGGCAAGAGCCCTATCGCGGGTTGGGTCCTCGGTCTGGATCTCGCGCAGGGCCCGTAAGCGGCGCCAACCAGAGATCAAACCATAGCGGCCGTCCTCTAATGCGGTGACTTCAATCGCTGTCTGTTGCCCACGGCTACGCAGGCTGGTCAGCAAAACCGCCATTTCATCCGCATCAACATCAATCCGGTCACGCACCAGATAATCCGCCTCGATCACATCCAATGGCAATGCTTGAATGAGCCGCCCTTCGCTACGGGCATCTGCAAGGGTCTGTGCCACTTCTGACAGGGCTGCTGTGGCAGCCGCGTCTTGGGCGACATCTGCAATCGGCGCCCGTACAGGCGCACGGTACACACCGTCCTTATAACGTGGGAACTGCGCCTTTGTCTCAAGCGGCGCTGTGGCTTCAGTCGCATCTTCCGCGGGGACACGGGCAGGGGTGAGACGTTTACGTTTGGCCATGGATCAAGCTCCACTGTGTAAAAGACCCTAACTTAGGTAAAAAGGGTCGCTGTTTTATGACCGGGCCGTACGCAGGTGTTTCGCGTGCGAAACATTGAGACGTTTTCCCGCTCATTCCGCAGCCTCTTGGGCCGCGCGCTCATCCCGGCGCCAGGTGCCCAACAATAGGGTTTTGAACGCGGCATAGGTGTTATCAAAGGTTTCACGGCCGCGCGCATAGGTTTCACGGTTGAAATCGCGGTAATCTGCCTCGTAAATCCCTTGGACCTGCTCACCGGCCTGACCAATGAGCGCTGTAAAGTCCTGCCTGTGCGGCGAAAGCGTCTTGCCCAGATAGGCTTGCATCAATGCAGCAAGCTCGGCCTGCTGTGAGCCGTCATACCGGGTGACAACCGCTTGCACCGCATCCCATTGAAACGCCATCTCAGGCCGCCCCAGCGCCCGGGCAGCGAGGTTTTCACCATCTTCGATACTGGCAAATGTGGTATGGAGCATATCAAAGAACCGCCCCGTGCTATCAAATTCGAGAAATGACGCGCCAACGGGAACAAGCACAATATCAGCCGCCGCCAAGCCATTGATTGTTAAATACCCCAAAGCAGGGGGGGTATCGACAAAGATCAGATCATATTCATCTAACAGCCCATCATCAGCGAGCACATCCGTGAGCGCATCCCACAGCTTCCAACCACGACCCTGCATGCGCCAAACAGGTACCTGAAACTCAGCCCAATACAGATTGAGCTGCGCACCAATCAGATCAATATTAGGCCAATGCGTGGATTGAACGAGGCTCTGGGCTTTGACATTCAAGGCATCGGTGAGCGTATCATCAAGCGGCACAGGTGCCTCACCGCGATCCATCCGGCGCTGGTTTTCGTCGCGCAGGTAATTGGCATAATGGCGGGCCAACAGGGGAAAGACAGTTTGCCATTCATCCGCAACCGTGCCCCCAAATACAGAGGTCATAGAGGCCTGGCTATCAAGATCAATCACCAGAACCTTATAGCCATCCAAAGCTGCCGACATCGCCAAATGCGCAGCGGTGCTGGTTTTGCCGACGCCCCCCTTAAAGTTTGCTACTGCGATCATCTTGGCAGGCAGCCCCTCTGGGCGATAGGGTTGGTATTCCTTTGTCTTTGATCCGCTTGATCCGAAAAATGCACGGAGCCTAAGCACCTCATCAAGGGTGAACCACTTTGCACCAGTTTCCGTTTCAGATGAGCCCTGTGGGAGATCTGGGTTTTGTTTTAGAACCCGCCGAAAATGGGCCTGTGCGACAGGGATTAAATAACGGGTGATTTCCCATGTGGAAAACCGCCGTAATTGGCGGGTCCCATCTGCGGATAGTCCCCGACTTGCAAGATCATCGCGCCCAGCTTCACAGGCACGCGCAATCGCTGCAAACCCTGCTGTGGACATCGGTGCATCAAGTGCGGCAACAGCTGCATCTGGATTAATCTGAAAATATGGAGGAAGCTCTGATTGTCCCATAATGCCCTGCAATGTGCGTTGTTTTTTTTAATATACCACAAAACACGTCACATGAAAGCAAACTCTACGCACCCCTTGTTTTTCTAAGCAAATAAACGGGGTTTACTGGGGAATTGGGGTCTATTTTCTATGATGTTTGCAAAAAATCCAGTTAGTTATTTGTTAATATATAGTTATGCAAAGCTGGTTTTTGTGATCGCCTTATAAAAAATAAAAAAAAAGCGACTCTGAAACGACGAAGTGAATCTAAAACCACGATCAGGCGACTCTGATCCGCCAAAGAGGCGACTCTGAAACAGCGAAAGCAGGACTCGACTCAGACCTGTGGATAACTTTAGGGTGTGGCAAGCTCATAAAAATGAGCGCGTGCGATTCTGTGGCGTGAAATGATCACAGAAGGTGCGCAAGGCAGAGGGCAGGTGGCATGGCAGCAGGGGCTGGTTCAGGATATTCCCAAGGACAGATGCGCGATTTTTTCGTGTGTGATCTCTTCGATGCGCGACCCAAGGCGGATTTGGGATCAATGGAACATCCAATGTTTTCATTATCAACCCGGCCTGATCGGACCATCCGGCGCTATGTGCATAATGGTGTTGAGGTGACGGTGACCCCTTCGGTGCGTGGACGTGCGACAATCCATGACAAGGATATTTTGATTTACTGCATCAGTCAGCTGATGGCCGCATTGAATGCAGGACGCGCGATTTCGCGCAAGCTGACACTCACCGCGCATGATCTTTTACTGGCCACGCGGCGTGATACCGGGGGTGATAGCTACGCCCGTCTGCGCGAGGCGTTTGAGCGGCTTTCAGGCACGCGGATCACCACGAATATTGTGACAGGCGAAGAAGAAACAACATCCGGGTTCGGCTTGATCGAAAGCTGGGAGATCGTGCGCAAAACCCGTGGGGGGCGGATGGTCAGCGTGGCGGTGACCCTGTCGGATTGGCTCTTTCGGGCGGTGACGTCAAAATCAGTGCTGACGTTAAGCCGGGATTATTTTGCGCTGCGCAAACCGTTGGAGCGGCGGGTTTATGAGCTGGCGCGCAAACATTGCGGGGCGCAGCGCGAATGGCGCGTGACGGTGGCGACCTTGCATATGAAGGCAGGCTCTGATGCGCCGTTGCGGGTGTTTCGGGCGGCTGTGCGCCGGATGATCACGGCAGATGGCCTGCCTGAATATACACTGACCGAAGAAATGGGGGATGTGATCTGTGTTCATCCCAAGCGACTGGTGGAGGATGATCCTGGGGTGCCGCAATTTAACGCGGCAACATTTGATGCGGCACGGGCTATGGCGCCAGGGTTTGATGTCTATGCACTCGAGGATGAGTGGCGGCGCTTTTGGGTCGCATCAGGAAGGCAGAGATTGAGCACACCTGATAAGGCGTTCTTGGGCTGGCTCCGCGGGCGGGTTCTACGCGGGGGGTGATGGGCAAATTGCCCATCCTACAGATGATTGTGATGGTCCGCTTGTAGGGTGGGCAATTTGCCCACCTCGGCGATTAAACGCGGTTCCATTTGCCTGAGAGGCGTTCTGGGTTTCTTGTAACGAGTAGCTCAGCCATGCGCCATGCGCGGTAGAGCCGAATGCGTGTGAGCATTTTTAAGGCCTTCCAACGGTCACCCATGCGCGTTAACCGATCAGAGACGCAGATGCGTGGCAGCTCATAGAGCGGAGAGAGTGGTAAGGCGCAGATTTTCAGGAGCCATTTCAGCTTGCCAATAAATCCCGTTGCCCGGGCGTAGTCATGGGCAATCTGGCGATCCCATTTCAGTGTAAGCTCAGCAAAGCTGGTGCGGGCCGGGTGATAGACCCGCATCTGCGGGATATAAGTCGTATAAAGCCCTTGCGCTGTCGCGCGTTGTCCCCAGTCGCGATCCTCGGCTATGCCAAGGCCTGCAAAGGGGCCAACAGTCTCTAACACAGGCGATTTGACGACTAAGTTACCGGTTCCGGTAAAGCCCTCGCGGGCGATATACCTGTCCATCCGGTAGGCATAGATGCTTTCATAGGCTTCAAGCTCAGTGAGGTTCTCAGGATCGCTATAAGCGATCCTGACATCGCCACCCAGGATGTCATGAGAAGAGATAGCCTGCTCTGCTGCGGCTAACCATGCAGGATCAGCGAGACAATCGGCATCGATAAAGGCCAGTACATCGCCCGTTGCCTGCGCAGTCCCAAGATTGCGCGCAGGCCCGGGCCCCGGCGTTGGCTCTTTGAGCAAGATGGCATCGTCAGGCACGGTGGGCAGATCGGTTGATCCATTATCAACCACAAAAATCTCGTCCGGCGCGCGCGCCCCTGCGGCAAGCGAGGCTAAACAACGGGCCAATGCTGCGGGCTGATTTAAATGCGGGATCACAACGCTGATACGCATTAGCCGTAATACCCATAGGCCTTATCAGGGTCGATATAACGGCATTTGTTCAAGATCACGCCCATTACATTGGTCTGGCTTGCGATATCGCGTTCACAATTGTCGATCTGCTTGATGCTGGACTGCTCGGCGGCTGCGATGATGAGCACACAATCGACACGGCTTAGAAATGCCATTGTATCATCGCCTGTCATCATCGGGGGCGTATCAAACAGCATGACCGTGGGGGCATAGAGCCTTTCGATCTCATCGAGGGTCTGCCCTGTCCGGGCAGATTGCAAAAGCTCGGCTGAGGCATGCACAGGCCCATCATTTGTGGTGAACACCAGATTATCGCCAATCCGTGCTGCGTGCTCTTCAAACGGGCTATGCCCGGCGAGCACATCTGCAAAGCGGTGATGATTGGGCAGGCCCAGTGATTTGGCCAAAGAGGGGCGGCGCATGTCGACTTCGGCAACGATTGTGCGATGCTCTTCCATCCGGGCCAGCGAAAAGGCGATGTTCATCACCATCGTTGATTTGCCGCAGCCTGCGGTGGGCGAGGTAATTGCCACGCGTTTCCAGTTATTGGCCTGCATCTGTTGCAGCAATCGCGTGCGGATCACATCAAAATCGGTGGCTCTGCGGCTTGTCTCAACCGCGACGATCCGGTTGCGGGCAAGGCGGCGCTGGCTTGGGGTATGGCTGGGGAGCGCTTGCCAAAGCGCATTGCCCTTGGACGCCGCACTAGAGCCAGTAGCGCCAGGCTGTTGGGCGCGGGTGGCGCGGGCTTTGGCGATGGCATCTTGGATCTTATCCATTGGACCTACCTTATAAACCTGCAGCTTGCGTGATCCGTGCGAGTAACAGATCAAGCGGTGTGACATAAAGATGAACCAGCCGTAGCCCTATTGGGATCGCCACAAGCGCTGTGGCAAAGGCGGTGGTGATGATCGCATTGCGGCGTACAATTTCCCATTGGGTGCGGATCAGAGGCACCGTGCCAAAGGGCGTGATCCCCAGCTTATTGCTCAGATCAACGGGGCGGCGCACAGAGGTATTGAGCAGCTCAAGTAAGCCAATCAACCCCAAGCCCATCACAATTCCGGCACCAAAGCCCCCTAAGGCCAGCAAAAGCCGGTTTGGCTTTACAGGTGCGCGCGGGGCCACGGCCTGCTCAACAACTGAAATCCGCTGCCCTTTGGCCAGCGCCTCGATGGTGTCGCCTGTTTCGGCACGCGCGCGGTTGGCGACAGCCAGATCATATTGCTGACGCAGGTTTTCATAATCACGCTGGAGCGTTTCATAGGTAATCGCATTGCCGGGCGTGGCCTCAATCGACTGACGCAGGTTTTCCATCGTGGCGATGATTTGGGCCTTTTGCGCCGTGGTAAAGGCGAGTTTACCATCAATATCAGCCAATTGGATTTCAAACGGGCTGAGCAGCCGACCATTATCTGCGGCTTGCATATTCGCGGCGGCCTCTTCGGTGACGGCGGTTTCTGCGGCCGCAACACGCGCCTTGAGCACTTTGATCCGGGGGTTTTGTGGTGACATCACCGCAAGGGCAATCGCCAGCTCGTCTTGTAGAGTGATCAGTATCCGCTGTTTTTCAGTGAGCGTGACCCCTGCGCCAGGGGTGCCAACATTGCCTGTGTGCTCATAAAGCGCGACGAGACGTTCGCGCTGATCACGTAGGCTGGCCTCGTCGCGTTCAATCTGTGTCAGGCGCTCTTGGGCGGCTGATTGTTGGGTGCGGCGAAACTCAAGACTATCGGGCAGGGAATCCAGATGGTCTTCTTGAAAATTGAGAATATCAGCGCCGCGCGCGGCGAGCTCGCGATCAAGCCGGTTCACCTCTTCGATGAAGAACTCAAGCGTTTGTCCCGCGACATTCGTACGGATCTCGACGTTCTCTTGTAAGATAAGTGTCACAACATCATTGGTAACCGCAGCCGAAAGCGCGGCTGTTTCCGCATCAAAGCTGACCCGCACGATGGTGGCCTGCACCGGCCCGCGCCGGGTTTGCCCGCCTGTGGTGAGGATCTGGATACGCTCGCGCATGTCTTCGACGATCTCATCGGGGGGCATGCGGTCAGCGCCGACCAGATTGCCATAGATGCTCAGCCTATTGGCCATCTCAAGCAGGCGGTCGCGGGTGAGAATCCGCTGTTGAATGATTTGCAGCTGTTCGGTTGTTTCGGTTTGCACCGTTGTGGCGGCTAGCTCATCCGGGATTTGCTGGCTTTCAACGATCATCACCGCTTCGGCTCGGTAAACTGGGGGCAAGACAAAGGCCAGTGTCACACCAATCGCTGTGCAGGCGCAGAGCATCACAAGAAAGTAGTGCAGCCTGCGGGTAAAAAGTGAAAAATAAAAACGAAAATCCATCAGATTTACCCACGGCTCTCTAGATCAGACCTAACAAATTGTGCGGGCGCTTGATCCGCAATACCACCGCCAAAAAACACCCCATCATTGAGCACTTGTTGCACAATCGCGCGGCTGATCTGATCTTGGCCCATTGTAAACGCATAAACCAAGGTCAGATCGCAAAGTTGATTAACCAGACGCGGAATGCCGCGTGTGGCCTCATGGATCAAGCCCATCGCATCTGGCAAAAAGATCTCTTGCTGTCCGCCTGCAATGGCCAAACGGTGCTGGATATAGGCGCCAACCATGGCGACATCCATCTCGGGCAAGTGAAAAGAGGCCGCAACCCGCTGTGCAAACTGCCGCAGGTCCGGGCGCTTGACGATTTCACGCAGCTCGGGCTGCCCGACAAGCACGAGCTGGAGCAGCTCATCTTTATTGGCATTGATGTTGGTGAACATGCGCAGCTCTTCGAGCACATCACGTGCGAGATTTTGCGCCTCATCAAAGATCAGCACAACACGGCGCCCGGCGGCGTATTCAGCGACAAGGTAGTGCTGGAACTGCCCAAAAAGATCGGTGTAATTGGCCTCGGGTGCGGCGGGCTGGCCAAGCGCCATCAGCACCCAACGCAAAAGCTCGCCCCGGTCCCCATGGGCATTGGCAATAAGCCCGACAGTGATGTCATCATCGGTGCGTGTCAGCAGCTGATGCAAGAGCGTGGTCTTGCCTGTGCCGACCTCGCCTGTGATCAGTGTAATCGGAGAACGTGTGAGGATCCCATATTCAAGCATCGCGAAAGCGCGGGCGTGTTGATCCGACCAGAACAAGAAGCCTGGATCAGGGACGAGCGAAAACGGGCGCTCGTTTAACCCAAAATGGGTTGTATAAAGGTCCAGCGTGCTGCCCATATCTCTTCTGACGCCCAATTGAGCTGGTGCGCCCTTCCTGCTTAGCCACGATCGGGGATGATCGCTTGGATTTTTTGCCCCTGATTATTTACCAAGGTTAATCCTTATTTCTGGAAGGCATGGCGCTCTTTTGACAGTGATGCAAGCCTGTGGTTTGCGCGAATGTGTGATTACTGAAGGCCCTTGCGAAAGCGCAACAGAATTGTGCGATTTCGTAGAAAATATAGGACTTTTGAGGAAAACCCCCCAAAAGGCTCACTGCGTAACCCAAGGCATGCCGCCCTGAGGCTGTAAGGCCACCTGTGTTCAGCGCCCATCCGACCAAACAAGGCAGGAATGTGTTAACGGACAAGGCGTTAACCATAAAATTGTCTTTATATTTCCCTGAAATTTGCGCGAGTCAGGGGTAACTATTTTTTAACGAGGATGACTGCCGACCGCCGAGAAGGGCCCCACACATGCATTTTACAAAAGATATGCAGCGCAACAGCACCCCAGTGGGCGCATTGACGATTGAATGCGATGTTGCGACCCCAGATTATGCGGCGGCAGCGCTTGAGCGCCCACGTAACCCTGAATTGGTTGCCGCGATCCTGGCACCAGAGGCGGCCCATCAGCCAAGCATCTATAGCACTGTCTTTAAGCGCGGCTTTGATATGCTGTGCCTGATCCTTGCAGCCCCTGTGATTGTGCCTGTGATTGCATTCCTTGCTGGGCTTGTTGCGCTTGAAGGCGGCAAGCCATTTTATACCCAAGCCCGTGTAGGGCGTGACGGCCGGATCTATACCATGTGGAAGCTGCGCACGATGGTCGCGCACGCTG
This sequence comes from uncultured Alphaproteobacteria bacterium, assembly GCA_929200295.1. Lineage (GTDB taxonomy): Bacteria > Pseudomonadota > Alphaproteobacteria > Rhodobacterales > Rhodobacteraceae > Yoonia. The sequence continues at coordinate 15,999 of CAKMZE010000003.1, read as the reverse complement.
ATGCAAAGCTGGCCGATTATCTCGCGTCTAACCCAGCGGCCCAGTTTGAATGGGACACAACACAAAAGCTCAAGAATGACCCGCGGATCACGCGCATGGGCCGTTTGCTGCGCAAAACATCGCTTGATGAGCTGCCCCAGCTTATTAATGTTGCCAAAGGCGAGATGAGCCTGGTTGGCCCACGTCCGATGTTGCCAGAGCAGCAGGATATGTACCCTGGCACAGCGTATTACGAGATGCGCCCTGGGATCACGGGTCCTTGGCAGGTGAGCAGCCGCAACGAGTCAACCTTTGCCGCGCGCGCTTATTTCGACACGCGCTATGCACGCAGCGTGTCTCTTTTGGAAGATCTGAAAATGCTGTTCCGGACAGTTGGTGTTGTTGCCCGCGCAACAGGACACTAACCCCTTACGGCTGACATCATACCTGAACGTTTTTGCGTTGCCGCGTACCCTGTTGTAAAATGTGTGAGACAGGTTGCGCGGCACACGTAAAGGGAATGTTTTGTGTTTCGGCTGACACAGTCCCGAACAGTTCCAAGATGATCATCGACACCCCAGCGACAGCGCGCGCGGGTTTATGCTATATAATAAAAAAGCAGGGCCAAAAGGCCCCTATAATAAAGCAGTCGACAGGCAGATATATGATGAACAGGTCTTTGCCCACCGTTCTTGCGGTGGCTCTCTTGATGGCGCTTGGGGCGTGCAAAACCCCCGAGGAAAAAGCAGAAGATTTTTACCAATCTGGGTTAGAATTGTTGGAGGCCGGTGAAGTTGAACAGGCCTTGGTCGAGTTCCGCAATGTCTTTGCCTATAATGGGTTCCACAAAGAGGCGCGGGCCACTTACGCACAGGTGCAGCTCGATCGTGGATTGCTGAGCGAGGCCTATGCACAATACTTACGGCTGATTGAACAATATCCGGATGATCTGTCTGCGCGGTTGATCTTGGCCGAGCTTGCGATCCCCATGGGCAATTGGGATGAGGTAGAACGCCATGGTAAGGCAGCCTATACGCTGGACCGCGAAAGCGTCCGCGCGCGGGCCGTGATGGCTGCACTCACACATTGGGAAGCCAGCACAGACCAAGACGAAACCCGTGCCGCCGCAGCCGTGGCGCAGGCCCAAGACGTCATCGCAGAGCTCCCCGATAATATCACCGCATTGCGGGTGCTGATCATCGATGCCAATCTGCGCGGCGAGACATCTGACGCGCTTGAATATGTCGCAGCCGCCCTTGCTGCCACACCTGATGCTTTTGAGTTTCATGCAACCAAGCTGCGGCTTTTGGCGCAGGATGAGCCCGCGGCTGTGGCCCAGCTTGAGCTGATGTTTGATCTCTTCCCAGATAATCAAGACGTGCGCAGTAGTCTAATCGGCTGGCACATGAGCCAGCGCAACCATGACGCGGTTGAGATGATTTTGCGCCAGCTGGCGGGTGATCTGACAGCTGCAACCGCGCCACATGTGACCCTCGTGCAGTTCTTGCAAGACACCCACGGCCCGCAAGCGGCGCGTGATGAATTGGACAATTTGATCACGGCAAATGCAGAGCATGAGACGCAAGCCGATCTTTACCGCTCAATGATTGCTGGGCTCGACTTTGAAGCAGGCGCGGAACAAGAGGCCATCGCAGCGTTGCGCGGTCTCACCCATGATCAAGAGCCCACGCCGCAAAGACATCAAATGCGCGTCATGCTGGCGCGGATGCTGGACGCAACGGGCGACCGCGCGACGGCACAGGCCGAAATAGAAGCGATCCTCACTGTAGACACGGCCTATGTTGCAGCGCTGAAGATGCGTGCCGCTTGGCGCATAGAAGCCGATCAGCCGGATATGGCGATCACGGATTTACGCACAGCGCTGAGCCAAACACCGCGCGATCATGAGGTGCTGACACTGATGGCCGAGGCACATATTCGCGCAGGCAGCCCAGAGCTGGCAGGTGAACGTCTGGCCCTAGCCGTGGATGTGTCAGATGCGGCCCCAGCCCCAGCTTTGCGCTATGTGCAGTTTTTGCTGCAAAATGATCGGCGACCAGCGGCAGAAACCGTGCTGCTTGAGGCGCGGCGCGCAAACCCAAGAAACCTTGAGGTGGCAAGCCGTCTTGCCGATTTCTGGCTGAAAGATGAAAACTGGCTCGCGGCCGAGGCGCTGGTGGCAGAGCTGCGGGCGTTGAACGCAGATCAGGCAGAGCGTATTGCGGCCACGCTTGAGGCAGAGATCATGCTGGGGCAGGGCAAAACCGACGAGAGCCTCACATTGCTCGAAGAGCAAATGACCCAGATGGATGACCAAGCCCGTGCCACAGCAACCGTTGTGCTGGCTCAGGTGCGCGGCGGTAAGATGATCGAGGCGCGCAGTTATCTCAACACGGCCATGTCAGAGGCGCCAGATGATGTGAGCCTGCGTCTTTTGAGCGGCAGCCTTGATATGATTATGGGTGATACCGTGGCCGCAGAGCTGGCCTTTGCTTTGGTCTTAGAAAGTGATCCGTCGCAGGAAACCGCAGCGCGGCTGCTTTATACGCAATTGCGGCAACAGGGCCGCACGCGCGAGGCGGCACGGGTCCTCGATGCGGCGCTGGCCGAAAGCCCAGAGGCCGCCACGCTATATTGGATCAAAGCGGGCGAGCTGGAAAAAGCCGGGGATATTGATGGGGCGATTGCGATTTACGAAACACTTTACGTCCGCAACTCAGAAGATCTGATCGTGGCCAATAATCTGGCAAGCCTGCTTGCGACCTATAAAGAGGACCAAGGCTCTTTGGATCAAGCCTATAGTGTCGCGCGGCGCTTGCGCGGCATGACGGTGCCCGCGTTCCAAGACACCTATGGCTGGATCGCGGCCCGCCGCGGTGACTATGCAGAGGCGCTGTCATACCTGCGCCCGGCGGCAAAAGGCCTGCCAGAGGATGCGATGGTGCAATATCATCTGGGCATGACCTATGCCGCATTGGGGCGCAAAGACCATGCGCGTGAAACCTTGCTTGAAGCATTAGATCTCGCAGGCGAGAGCCGCTTACCACAATTCGAAAAGGCCCGCGCGACGTTAGAAGGTTTGGACGGGAATTAGAATGCGTGGGTAGAAAACCCGTCTATTATGTAATGAAAGGCCATAGGGGGGTAGACAATGTCTGGTTTGAGCCCAAAGTACCGGATGCTGCAAGAGCCACAAATGGCGGCTTTCAGTCGGTTTTGACTCGAAACGGGCAGTATTGCAGGATAAGCTCGCTTCATGAGCCAATGGTCGGTGTACTCGCGAAGACAATGGGTTCGGGCAGTGAACCTGTCCGCGTTGATGGCGTGGGCACTGATATCGATACCCATGACTGCGGCAACAGGGCTATCGCTCCTTGGTTATGCAGCCATATTCGGTCTGCCGATCTCTTTTTTCTGCTGTTGGTTGATAGGCGCTCCGATATTAAGACGCGCCATGCGCAAGCGAGTTAGTGCGCTTAAGGCCGCAACTACGGGAGGAATAGTTGCATTATCCATTGCATTTTTGAGTATCGTCGTTGGTTGTGTTAATGGTTGGAGGCAATCACTCGACCCGCAAAGTAGTTTTGTGAGAGACGGCAAACACGTACTGGAAGTTGATGGCATTTTGGCTGGCTACGGTTGGCTCATGCTAGCTCAAACAACAGCAATTTTTATGACTTTGGGTGTCATCATTGCACTGTTTGTTTGGTTCGTCATAGGGGAGCCCGATCCGAACTAGTATAAAAAACGGATTCTTCCGGAGCGGCCTTTGGCGCAGGTGCAGCGAATTCACACTTCGTCCGCACAATAGACCTTCGCGCGTCCCAATGGGGTAGATGCTGAAAGGTGAGTGAGTGTAGGGTTTTGCCCTTATCTGTAGCTGGCGTTTATTGCACAATCAGGCTTTGGCAAAGCTCTTCTAGGGCGGTCTCATAGGTTGCGAGCCTTTCACGGCCCATGCGTGCGGCCGTGTGTGCCTCTTGGCACAGCTGATCCCGGTTGTGAAACCCTGCGATGATTTTGGCTTTGATCGTCTCAGCCTCTTCTGCGGTGCAATCAACGGTATGCGGATATCCTAAAGACCCGAAAAGCCCTGCGAATTTCCGCGAATAGGCCATGGGGATCACAGGCACCCCCGCAGAGAAGGCCGCGATGCAGGCGTGCATGCGCGCGCCGCAGAAAAAATCCATGCCCGCGATATAGGTTTTCGCCTCTGAGGGTGAGGCAAAAGCCGGGGCGACAACCGCTTCTGGGAACTCCGCTTGTAAGGTGGTTGAGGCGGTGTAATCATCCTCAGCCGCCATGCGCCCGCCGGGCACAATCACATGCGGGATCAGATGCACCTCTGCGCCCTCATCCTGAAAATGCGTGATCAAGCTGCGGATCAGCCCGGGGTAATCCATCTGCAAACCAAATTCATTTTTGCCAGTGTACCCCCCGCCCATCAGCAAGCCTGAGACATTGATCCCCACCCGTGTGTGTTTTATTTTCCGCTTTGCGGGCGGATCAAAAGGCAGGCGAAGCGCCACATCCGAGGCAAGGATCACATCACGCGTGACCCCCATTGCGCGCGTTGCCTCAACCGAGAGCGCATCGCGAATAGCCACGATTTTACACAGGCGTAGCGATAGCTTTGCTGCCCATTTGGATAGTGGCTTGTGAAAAGGGCCGATGGTTTGCGGCGCCATCACCAGCGGTGTGCCTGCCAGATGGGTTAAAAACTTGAGCACAAACATGCGCCGCAAACGACGCCCGCCATAGATATCTGCAAAACTGTCACCGCCGCCGATATCGATCACCAGATCAGCCTGCCGCGCCTCGTGCAAATAGCCACGTGGATTGAGCATAGTTTTCCCATCGAGATCCTTGATCGTGATATCATCGCCTGTGACATAAGGGGTGCGCGCGTCCTTCCAATCCATCACGGTGATTGCAATCGGGTGGTCTAAGGTGGCCGCAATATCGCGCAGAATCGCGATTTCAGACACGGTCAGCGCGCCAACGCCCAAGTTATCAGAACGGGTGGAATGCATAATCAGGCAAACCTTGAGCGGTGTTATCATTGTCTAAGCTTTCAAAGAGCGGCGGATCATGCCGAGAAGGTTTTTCAGATTGCGCATCATCGGGTTTTGCTGCGCGGCCTTGCGCAGTTGAAGCCCGCGGTATTGTGGGATCGGTTTGCCCGCAAGCCGCCGCCCAATGAGCCGCGCCCGCAATGCGCGCCGCCGCTCGCGCTGGCCCGGCTGGATGGCGGTCAGTGTTTTGACATCAAAGGGGCTGGTTTCAATCCGTCCCATGATTTTTGCAGCCTGCACAAGCTGCGCGCCCAAGGCTGTGCGCGCCACGATCAGGCTGGTGCCGGGTTGTTCTGCAAAGAGAGGATAGCCATCCGCATCGCTTTCCCAAGCATCAGCGCAAACAATATCGGCAGCGACCCCTGTGCCATCGGCGCAGATTTTGCAGCGGTGCTGCACGTGTTTTGACAGGATTTTCCCCCAGCTGTCATGGTAGCTCATTGTGCGGGTTGTGCCGTCATGCAGGGTGGCGGTGGCCTGTCCGGGCCAGCCATTGCCACGGTATCTGAATGCGGCAGTGGTGCTCAAATCAGTGTCTAATGCAGCTAAAACAGCCTCTGCCCCGGTGAGCGACGGCACGCCTGCACAAAAGAAAGACACCAGAACTGGGATCCGGGTTTTCAACGTCTCATCGCGCTCTTGCATGGCGCGCAAGGCTGCCACATCACAAGGTTTGCCGACAAAGGCAAAGCGTTTATCCGGGTGATCGGCGAGCTGTGTCGGCAGATCTGACAAAGGGGCAGAGGGGGCATAACGTGACCCTGCGGCTTGCGTGATCCCTGCGCGGTCAGTGGTGATCACGGTCTGGTTGCCTGTAACCGGATCCGCGGCCGCTGTGATCTGGATCACCGCATCGACCACTTTATCAGTGACAAGATGCGCCAATATCATCGAAAGCGCACCACCCGAGGCTCCGGCAAAGCGGATGCTTGGGTCTGTCGCATGGCCCGTTTGCATCGTCAGATAGGGCCCCCAAAGTGGGTCGTCTTGACGCCCCGCTGCTATCACATTTTGCCCAAGCCCAGGGCAGGCGGTGGTGATGTTGCGTTCTTCATCGCCACTGAGTGCGGCTGACTGCACAGGGCGCAAAAAACCCGGTGCTTGGGTTTGCATGGTGATTTTGCCGGGGGCAAGGGCCGCACAGGCGCCACAGCCAGCACAAAGATCGCCACGCGTCACGCGCGTTAAAGCGGGGCTAGGTGTCATGGGATGTGCGCCTCAGGTCTTGTTCTTATATTCTTGGGGCCAGTTGAACCAAAATCCCACTATCTTGGCAAAGGTTTATCGCGTGATGGTGACGGTTCTTGACCCGCTATGGCAAACGGGAAACAAGCACAGGCAAAAGCAAGAAGGCAAAGATGGTGAGAGCAGGTCTTTTCATCCTTTCGGGAAACGCGGCGACATCTTTGATGTTGCTTGTGCGCAACCTGCTGGTCGCGCGGCTTATCCCGGTGACTGATTACGGCATTGCTGCAACATTTGCGATTGCGATGGCGGCGGTGGAAATGGCCAGTGCTTTGGGATTGCAACAGCAGATCGTGCAGGCCCGTGATGGAGATGATCCCCGGTTTCAGGCGGCTTTGCAAGGGTTTCAAGTGTTACGCGGCGCCTTGGCCGCGGCTGCGCTGTTTTTCCTCGCGACCCCTTTGGCTGGGTTCTTGGGTGTGCCAGAGGTGGCATGGGCTTATCAGCTTTTGGCCTGCGTGCCGCTTTTAAACGCGTTACAGCACTTTGATATTCACCGGCTCAACCGTGAAATGGTTTTTGCGCCGGTGGTGCTCACTGGGGCGGTGCCGGCATTGGTTTCCTTGATCTTGGTCTGGCCTTTGGCCGCATGGTTGCAAGACTACCGCGTGATGCTTTGGGCGATTATTGCGCAGGCGGTGTTGATGACGCTTTTTTCGCATCTGACCGCAAGGCGACGTTACGCACTGGTGTGGGATAGGGCTGTGATGGGTGAAAGCCTGCGCTTTGGCTGGCCCTTGCTGGTCAACGGTCTGCTGCTTTTTGTGGTGTTTCAAGGTGATAAGCTGATCATTGGCCGGGTCATGGGCATGGAGGTTCTGGCGCTTTTTGCGATGGGGGTAACGCTGACGCTGACCCCTAGCTTGGTGATGGCGAAATCGGCGCAAAACTTTCTGCTGCCGCAGTTGAGCCAAGCGGCCGACCCGACAGATCTGGCGCGCGTGACCCTCGAGACGGGGATCTTGATGGCGGTGGTGTTAACCTGCGGCTTGGTCTTATGCGGGCCATGGCTGATTGATCTGATCTTAGGCGCAAAATACGCAGATTTGACCCCGCTTTTGTTGTGGTTTGCGCTGTTGCAGGCCCTGCGCGTGCTCAAGGCGGGACCTGCGATTGTTGCGATGGCCGCAGGCGAGACCAGCAATGCGATGTGGGCCAATCTTGTGCGGATCGCTGTGCTGCCATTGGTGTGGTGGTTGGCTGTGGCAGGGATGAAATTAGAGCTCTTAATCGGGGTTGGCATCCTGGGCGAGGCGCTGGGGTATGGTGTGGCGCTGGGGCTGCTTATGCGGCGGTGTGCCTTTGATATCCGTCCGGTTCTGCTGGGCCATCTGGGATTGGCGCTTGTTTTGGGTGTTGCAGTTATGGGTGGGGGCTGGGTCACACTGCTAGCGGCGGGGGGGTTTGCCCTCTGGACCTTGCCGCATTTGCGCGCTCATATACGCAGATGAGCAACTTTTTATCTCACTTGCATGATGATGCGTCTGCGCGGGCCATGACGGCTGAAACACAAAGCCGCTCTGCGTTTAGCCCGCTTTTGGTCCGGCTTTATCAGATCAAGCGCCTGCGGGGGATGATCCAGCGGATCTGCGCCCGGGTTGAGGGCACATTGATGTGGTCGCAAAGCTGGCGGGAGATTTTGCAGCGTTATCACGGGGCACAGGTGGGGGCCTATAGTTACGGCGCGCTGATGCAGCCCGGTGTGCTGCCCAAAGGCACAGTGGTCGGACGGTATGTCTCTTGTGGGGCTGGTCTGATTGTGCGCCGCCGCGATCACCCGCTTGAGCGTGCCATGCTGCACCCGTTCTTTTATAATGCGGCATTGGGGCTGGTCAAAACAGACACTATTGCACAGGATCAGGACAATCCGCTGACCATTGGCCATGATGTTTGGATCGGGGATCGGGTGACAATCTTGGGCGGCTGTACGCAGATCGGCAACGGTGCGGTGCTGGCCGCAGGGGCTGTGGTGACGCGGGATGTTCCTGCCTATGCGGTGGTCGCAGGGGTGCCTGCAAAACAGCTGAAAGTGCGCTTTCCACCAGAACGGGCCGCCGCAATTGAGGCGACCCGTTGGTGGGAACAAGACATCACAGGCTTATTGAAAAACCCGCCAGTGTGACCTGTGCTTGATTTATAGGCCGTAGCTCACGCCCTTTGTTGGATCATCGCCACCTGACATGCGCAAAGCTGTGCCAAGTACATTAAGATGCGTGCTATCCCCCACATAATAGGTTGTGTTGGTCGCATCTGCGGTGGTGGCAAAGATGAGATCACCATTATCTGTGATCAGATCCGTATCAACCACGCTGAGCTGTCCGGCAAAGGGCTGGGTTGGCCCGGTGCCTGTATCCGTGAGCAACGCAGGATCACGCAAGAGCGCGCGATACGCTTCGATCTTGGCCGTAAAGCTGGAGCCAGAGGCGATATTTGCCATCACGCGCACGGTCCAACCACGGTTGAGCACCCCGGTGCTGCTGGTGTTGAGATAGGCCACGAAATTATTGTAATGCGAGGTGGCGCTGCGCCCCCCTGAGCCAAAATCATTGCGCCCAATCTCAACCGCCAGCACGTTTTGCCCCGGCAGTTTTAGCAGTGGCCAGCCGCTGGTGGCATCACGGCGCAAGCGCAGGTCTCCCACCTGATTGCCTGAGCTTGCCACATTCACGACCCGCCAATCAGGGGGTAAAAGCCCCGTATTAGGGCCTGTCAGCACCATGTTTGCCGCAAGACCCGTGGTCACATCATCCGTGCCTTGCATGATGCTGTCACCCTCAAGCACCAATTGGTTGGTGAGAGATGGGATATTGTAATGGGCCATCAGATCGGCGGTTAAACCTCCGGCCTCGGGCGTGGTGAGCTGGCGATCAAAGACGATCATCTCATAAAGATCAAAGGTGCCCCAATTGCCCGCAGAGCCCGGGGTTTTCGCATAGCGGCCAATTTCTGCGCCTGCGACATCTATGACGGGATAAGGCTTTGTTGTGTCTGCATGACGATCATTGATCCAGAGATTTGTTACCGTTGATCCCCCAACGACACCGACCACTTGCATTTGTGACCCGGCGACCAGCCATTCGGCGCCGGGGTATGTTGAATTGCGTGGGTATGAATAGCCGCGCACCATCGGTGCCGAGCGCGAAAGGACCGACGCCTCAAGTGCCGCCCCAAGCGTATTCGCAGGATTTCCGCCAGCGACAGTGCCCATTGAGAAGACGGGGCATTTGTTTGACACACGGTGAAACCGCCCCACCATAAACACGGCCATATCGCGCGATGATAACACTAGGTTATTCGCGGCGTTGAGGTATTCGTAGCCTTCAAACCGCCAGAACTTGCGCCCCAATGCATCTGTCATGATTTTTGGGCCCAGCCCTGTGCCAGAGGCGCTGACATCAGCCAGCCCCATCAGGTCGGTAGCGCCAGTGATGCGCCCCGCATTTTCAGTGATGGTTGAAAACGCAGGATGCCAGCGGGCAGCTGGCGTGAGCGGCAGCGTTGCGGGCTCTGGATCGGGGTCCGACCCGCCACCGCCTGTGTTTGGGTCAGGCGGTGGGTTTACCGGGCCGCTGCCCGTGTGAAACCGTGTTGGCAGGGCCGGGTCAATACTGACACCGATCATTACCAGCACCCAATGATATCAGTGGCGGATGTGCCTGTGGCCCAGACACGAGCGACGCGGATAGGGTGCCAGCCTTGGGCCATATTGGTAAAGGTGACGGTGGTGCCGTCCTCAAGACTGAGTTTGACCGCCCCGCCTGTGCCTAAATAAAGCGCGCGGGTTAAATGGGTCAGATCATTTGCATCATCTGGTGTGACAATCTCGGCCCGGCTAAGGGGGCTTTGTAGATTGGCGATGTAACTTTGAAAATCGTCGATAGCGGGCATGCTGACCTCCAGGGTATTGGCGATGAATGCCGCAAGATCGGAGGGAAAGATGAAAGCCGCGTGAGGGGGGCGTGCGTTGCGCTATATGATCAGATGTATATAGGTGAGGTATTTGCCCAGCATAAGTTTTTAGCGATGACTGTAGTTATAAGAGAGTTGTGAGGGGAAATATGAAGCGCGTCATGATCGTTGGGCAACCGGGAGCAGGTAAGTCAACTTTTGCGCGTGCACTTGGTGAGCGAACTGGCTTGCCTGTTGTTCACATTGACTTGATACATTGGAAGCCGGGTTGGGTGGAGCGTGGCAGAGACGAAAAAACAAGGCTGTGTAATGAAGTACAGGCACGGGATGAATGGATCTTTGAAGGGGGTCACTCAGTGACATGGCCTGACCGCTTGGAGAGATGCGATACCTTAATCTGGTTGGATTTCCCCCTTTTGTTGCGCACATGGCGTGTATTCAAGCGCTTGGTAAAGGATTATGGACGTAGCAGAATAGACCTGCCTGAAAACTGCCCAGAGCAGTTTGACTTGGAATTTTATCGCTTTATTTGGCGGACAAGGAAGAAATCTAGGCAAAGAATACTGTCTCTTTTTGAAAACGCACCGCCGAGAAAACAGAAGATCAAACTATCCAACAGCTTAGAGATAAACAATTTCTTTAATGAAATAGGCACTCTGTGATCTCAGAAACTTTGCAAGACAAATACAGTAAAGCGCGATAGAGAGCGCATATGCTACGGATCATTCTACTTTGTCTTTTTGCTTGTCCTGCGGTGGCCCAAACAGTGAGCACGCCTGCGGCGCTACAAAAGGCGTTACAAAGGGCTGAACCAGGGGCGGTGATCACGTTGACCGCAGGGGATTACGGCGCGTTGCAATGGCGCGGCGCGCGCGGGGTGACATTGCGCGGGCCGGGGGTGTTTTCTGGGTTGGACCTGCAAGAGGCGCAGGATCTACGGTTTGAGGGGGTTCGTTTTATTTATCAGGCGACAGCAGGGGCACCTGATCATGCGCGGCCCTTTGTTGTGAGTGCAAGCCAGTCGGTGATTTTTGAGAATGTTATTTTTCAGAGCGGTGGGCAGATTGCCCACCCTACAGGTTACGGTGTGTTTATCACGCAGAGCGCAAATGTGGCTTTGCAAAAGAGCCTTGTGACAGGATTTATGCGCGGGCTTATCGCTCAAGATAGTCAAAATATCACTGTATTAGACTCTGAACTTACCAGATTGCGCAGCGATGGGTTGAATTTTGCGGGGTGTCAGGGCGTGATCATCGCGCGCAATAAGATCCATAATTTCACCCGGGACCCGGCGGCCGGGGATCATGCGGATATGATCCAGTTTTGGACCCGTGGCACCACGCATCCCAGCACCGATATTCAGATCATTGGGAATATTTTGGATGTCGGGCAGGGGCTTTGGACGCAATCGGTTTTTATGCGCAATGAGGCCGCTGAGGCGGGGCAAGCCGGGATGGCCTACCGCAATATTGAGATCCGCGACAATCTGATCGTTAATGCACATTTACATGGCATCACCGTGGGTGAAACGATTGGATTGGCCATTTTGAGCAATACTGTTGTGCAGGCCCGGGGGGCTGCGGGGGCTGCGCAAAACCCCGGTCTTTGGACCCCACAAATTCGTGTCGCTGAGACAGCTGAGGATGTCCGGATCAATCAGAATGTCACAGCAAAGATCACCGGGTTTCAGGGCCAAGATGATTGGCAGGTAGCGGGTAATCTTTTGGTACAAAACCAACATGCAAACAAGGCGGGGTATTACGCGCAGGTCTTTGGGCAGGGGGCATTGGCCGCACGCCCAGATCCAAAGGTGTTTTTGCTTCCCGATCAAAATGTTGGCGCAACAGCCACAGATTAAAGCGCAGTTTCGAAAAAAGATCGCCTCGGGCATGTGATCCGCGTATGCTGTGATGTGAGAGCAGAGAATAGACCCTGAAAAGAGCGCGAAACGCGCCGCAGATAGGATCACCCCCGTGGCAATGACCGCAAGTATATCAGGCCAAAGAGGCCGCCAAACGCATGTGCCGTCGCGTGACATGTCGCCACTGGCAACCCCGCAACATGCGCTTGCAACAGCAAAGCTGCCTTGGCCAGTGTGGCTTTATCTCATCGCTGTGGTTTTGCCCGTTGGGCTACAAGCCGGCCCTTTGACGCTGACAACACTGCGGCTCTTGCTGATGGTGCTTGTGATCCCTGTGATGATGACGGTGCTGAGCGGGAAGCGGGGCAAGGTCTTTGCCACGGATATTCTTTTTACATTGCATATTATGTGGTCGACGGTTGCTTTGGCAATGAACAACCCAAACATGGTGATTGAGCAGATGGGCTCTGTTGGGATGGAGTTTTTGGGCGGGTATTTTCTGGGGCGCGCCTATATTCGCACAGCAGAAGAATTTGGCGCCCTTTGCCGCGCGCTGGTGATGATTGTCTGTTGCATGGCGCCTTTTGCGCTTTTTGAAACGATCACAGGGCGGCCTTTGATCTTAGAAATTATCCGGGCTGTGGGGTTTAAAACCCCTGAGTTCAATTACCAAGATCAGCGGCTTGGCCTGGAACGTGTGCAAATGGGCTTTGCCCATCCTATTCACTTTGGTTTGTTTTGTTCGGTGACATTCTCGCTCGCTTTTGTGGCGATGGAGGGCATGATGAACACAGGCAAGCGCTATATGGTCAGTGCCTTGATCGTCGCCTGTGGGTTTCTTGCACTGTCATCCGGGGCACTTTTGGCGATTGCCTTACAGTTTGGCTTGATTGCTTGGGCTGTGATGTTTCGCACTGTTGAGCAGCGTTGGTGGATCTTGGTTGGGCTGTTCGTGTTTCTTTATGTTGCGATTGACCTGCTTTCAAACCGCTCTCCTATTCAGGTGTTTTTAAGTTATGCGACGTTTTCGTCCCATACAGCCTATTGGCGCGCGCAGATCTTTGAATGGGGGCTCAAGAATGTTTGGGCCAATCCGCTCTTTGGTTTGGGATTCAAGGATTGGGTGCGCCCTTGGTATATGTATTCAGGCTCCATGGATAATTATTGGCTGGTGATGGCTGTACGCTACGGCATTCCTGGGTTTTTGACGGTGACGATCGGGTACATCTTGGTGGTTTATCATATTATTCGCCGGGATTTTTCCGAAGACCTGACATTGATGCAGTTTCGCAGGGCTTGGGTATTTACTTTTCTGGGTCTGAGCTTCACGCTTTGTACCGTTCATGTATGGACCAATATCTATTCGTTTGTGTTCTTCTTTTTGGGTGCTGGCATTTGGATGGTGACAACGCAAGTGGCCCGACCCACAGCGCCCGAGCTTACTTCTGATGATCCTCTTTCGCAGGGACGGGCGCCGTTGCGCTACAGTCGCTTTGCGCCAACACAACGGTAGCTTTCTCTTATGACGCAAACTTCACCATTGCCCTGTTTGGGCGTTGTTATCGTGACCTATAATGGCAGCGATGTGATCTGTGATTGCCTGGAAAGCCTGCTTGCCGCCCGTGATGTGGCGTTGCGTATTGTGGTGGTTGATAATGGCTCGCCTGATGACACTTGTGCAGTGATCAAATCTTGGGCTTCGGGTCAGGTGGCGTACACCCCGCCAGCAGATCTCCCCTTTGTGATGACCCCTGTACAAAAGCCAATCTCTTTGGACGGGGCAGGGGGGCCGCATCAGGTGGTCTTGCTTGAAACAGGGGCCAATACGGGCTTTGCAGGAGGGGTGAATGTGGGGCTTGCGACGCTGGCGCAAGATCCGGCTGTTGCGCGGTTTTGGGTGCTCAACCCTGACAGTGTGGTGCCGCCTGAAACGCCTGCGATATTTGCAACCGCATCTGAGGGGACGGGGCTTATGGGGGGCCGGGTCGTGTATTATGATGATCCGACACAGATCCAAATTGATGGCGGGCAAATCCGCTGGCACATGGGGGTCACTGATAATATCAACCAATATGCTGACCCGCGCGATGCGGTCTCGCCTGAGCCTGGGCGGATCGATTTCATCACAGGGGCGAGCATGGTCGCCTCGCGGGCGTTCTATGATCAGGTGGGCCCGCTCGAAGAAGGCTACTTTCTCTATTATGAAGAAGTCGACTGGGCGCAGCGCCGCGGCGATCTGCCCTTAGCGCATGTGTCCGAGGCCGTCGTCTATCACAAAGCAGGCACAGCAATCGGCTCGCAAGGGTTGGGGCGCGGGCCTTCATGCTTCTCGCTTTATTTCCTGCACCGTGCACGGATGCGGTTTCTTTGGCGGTTTTATAAACCGGGGTTACTTGGGGGCTTTGCTTATTCTTGTGCAAAAGCGGGCCAAGCCGTCTTGCGCGGTCATTTCGGGGCTGCTTGGACAATCCTTTGGGCAAGCCTTAATTTACCCATGCCGCGATCAGTGCGCGAGAAACGCGATAATACAATCGTATGATTTTCTGCGCGTATTATTCTTAGGTTTAGAAATATCCCGGGGGTCTGGGGGCTGGCCCCCAGTGTAAGTTTTGTCTGGGGGCTGGCCCCCAGCAGGGACTTAAGCGCGGTGCAACTGCCTTTGTAGGCCATGCCCAGACCGCGCGGCACGCCACATTGTATCAAGGGCTGCACAGGTGATCAGTGTCATCACAAGAAGCAGACTGGCAAAACTGACGCTGTCATCGGGCACGGTTGTCATCCGGCGCAGAAGTGCGGCAATGAAAGGGTGCAGAAGATAAACTAATAACGCAACCCGCGCGGCTTTGGCTGACAGCGCCGTGGCTTGAAACGGTATTGTAAAGGCCCATAAAAGCAGGGCGATCGCTAAAAGCAACTGTGGCGCACCGGGCCATCCAGCGGCCAGGCTCACAACCCCGAAACCAGCAGCCGTTCCTAAAATCTGCAGCGTGTTGGCACCGCTAAAAACCACAAAAAGCCCAAAACAGATACTGGGTAACGCATATGTCCATTGCGCCCAAGGTGTGCCCTGCGGCAGGGGCAGGCTTAGGCTGATAAGCGTGAGCATCCCAAAACAAAACGCCAGCGGGTAGCGGGCGATCTGATAAGCCGCCGTCGCATAGCGAATAAAAGGATAGATAAAGAGCGACACGACAAAGGCAAACGGCAAGAACCATAAATGTAGCGCCGGCCCCGTGAAAACCATCCAAGCCGCAAACTCATCAGCAAAGGTGCGCGGTGTGCTCAAAACTTCGATCAGCTTTACCCCACTATAAAGAAAACAGCAGATGACCCATGGCACCAAGAGCCGCAGAGCCCTGTGTTTTGCAAAATCAACAGGCCGCAACCCAAGAGCCCCGGGTACTGTGAAAAGCACGAGCACAATGAAAAAGAACCCAAGCCCGGCATAGCCATAGCTCGCCCCGGGCGCGCCCGTGTGAAACCACAAAATGCCACACGCCGCGAGAAGCTTGGCATAATCAAGGTGCCCGTTCCGGTAAGAAAGCATCGTCGTCCTTTGGTACATCTCTGCTGCGCCCGTTTCACGAACACGTCCAAAAAACTGTGATGGGATATGGTTAACAGAGCATTAATGTAGGCGACATGTTTGTGCAGAGATCTGTGAACAGTGTGTTTATGATACCGCGCTGAAGAGAAACCTTTCATGCAAATTTTTGCCTGTTTGGGAATATCTCTGGTCAAGACAAACCTTAGCTCAAATGGGATATGCGCACTTACACAATGCGGACAAGTTAGCTTTCGCTGCGGTTGTGCGAATGGCTCCTTTAAGGAGATATTTGGCGAGCGGTCGCCGGTAGCCAAGTGTGCAGGCAGAGACTAGGCAGTACACCCATTAATTTCTGTTCAAACACATGATCTTGTGATTCAATT
>CAKMZE010000002.1:33530-58248 GCA_929200295.1 uncultured Alphaproteobacteria bacterium | reverse complement strand
GATCTACATCGCAGCAGCCATCATCAACTCGCGTTGAATCTCAACACGCCCTAGGTTATTCAGGCTCTGGCGTTGGTGTTTGATCCGTTTGGCTGGCGGCCCAACGATTGAGCCAGGCAAGCCCGGCCATTGAAAAACCAAGCAGCAAGAACGAGAACACCCGGATCAATCCGCTAAGCTCGCTGATATCGATCAAGAAGACTTTGGCAACAGCAAGCCCAATCACAATCAGCCCCGCTTTGCGCAAAAACGCGTCTTTGCGTGCAAGCGACGTATAGAATAGCCCCGCCCCAATCAGTAAAAGCGTGATGGTGTATGTATATAGCTCGGGCTGGCTAAAGCCATCTAGCGCCATATCTATTGGCCCGCGCCAGAAATGCCGGATCGTGAGGGCAAGCCAGAGTAGCGACAACCCAATTGAGATGTAGGTTGGTATATTACTACGCAATTTCAGCCAGCGTGCACCAAGGCCGAGAATGACCGCAGGCAAAAGGTACGCGGCGAGCAATGAGTTTATAATCACAGGGCCGATAACAAAATTAGAAATGCCAAAGATTGGATTGAGGGTAGTCAAGGCAATCGCAAGGGAAAACGCGCCTAGAGTGAAATAGAGGGTGCATAATACCATACGCAGGATCCGAAACTGCGCCCCCGCATTGTATCGATGAAGCTGGGCAAGGCCCAATGAAATCCATATACTTGCCATGATCCCCATGCCCCAGTGGCTTATGAGATGGGTTGATCCAGCCCAATATGAGATCGCGCGAAATAGCAGAACGGACAGTAAAATGCCGACAGATGAGAACGCAGCACTTTCGAGGATGACCTTTGTGCGTGGTCGGTCTGATGGTGATATCAGCATATAAGCGTAGGCAAAGGCGATCACAGCCCCTGCATAAGAGAGCAATACTTCTGGGAACGGTGCTTGCCCAACCCATACAAGGCCTGGATCAATCACAAGACGGTATGTGATCGTGGCCGCGCCTAAGAAGATGTAAATCCCCATCAGTGGCATATTATAACGCCGATCAAGCCACGCCGCAGACACAAGCGTGACAGCAAGTGCGACAGTTAAGGCCGCCGAGCTGAGCAAAATCACTACAGCAAGCGCGATACAGCCTAGCGCAGATAATGTCGCGATTGACGCGCGCATTTTGTCGTTTGGCCAATCGGTCTTTGCGAACCGCTCAGCCATCAGCACCATACCCGCGGCGATTACCATCACATGCACAGCCCAAGGGTAGCGGCCTATCAAATCAATGGGTTGCCAGAATTGATCCAATATAACCAAGGTAAATGGTGCAAAACACGCCGCGAAAAGCGCAAGAAACAAACTTGCACTTTTGGTGCGTAAAGACTGCCAAGCTGCAAAAGCAGACAACATGGCGCTGAGCGCGACGATGTAAATAATAACGTGATTATTGCCAATCTGATCTGGCGATGCTGTGAGTACCCAGGGGGATGTTGATGCAAGTAGTGTTAATATACCACCCGCAGGTAAAACCATTAAGTCGACCAATGCAGTAGCCGTGCGCGCGCAGTAAACGAGCATAAATAGAATTGCGGCAAGGCAGAGAATAGCCCCCCAAAAGAGACTATCACCCGATAAAATGCTTATGCTGTTACCATTGGCAAAGACCGTGATCAGGCATGTTGCCGCCAAAATTGCCCCAGCGGCAAGACGTGTCGGAAACTCTGGCCAAGGCGCGCTTTTCTCTCTTGATAGAAGTGCGAGGCTTGTCATTTGGCCGGTATGATCGGGGATAAGCCTTTGCACAGGGATGGTGAGCGCCGCGATCACAAGCGCTGTGCAGTAAAGAAGGAACAGAACATATAAATCGGGACTGGACCCAAGGGCGAGCAATGTGCCGCTTAGAAAACCACCCGCGAGCGCGATGACCGATACCCATGCCCACCTGCGCACTGTATCAATCCCAAGACCAAGGATGGTGATCAGCGCAAAATACACAAAGAGAAGTGATGGATCGTCAGAGCTGCCGCCAATGATAAACGGCGCTGTTAAGGCGCCGATGATCCCCACCGCAGCCAGCAGCGGGCCATAGAACCAGCCGAATATGAGTGCAATCAAGCTGGTCAGCGCCAGCCCGATCAGTGTGGTCTCTGCGGTGATAAAATCGTAGATCAAGCGCGCAGAAAGCACAGTGGAATATAGCGTCACAATGCCCGCGCTTGCGAATGTGGATGGTAGATATGCGGTGGCAGAGCCTTCTTGATCTCCAAATCGTCGACGGAGGTATTCAGCCATAGCAAGCAGCCCCGTGCCAAAAAGACCCGAGAAGGTGAGCCGTAGTTCAGGCGAAAGCAGCCCTTGTTCAATGCCGTAGAGCACAAGAAAGATACCAGCGAGCGCCAGTGACACAGCCGCCACCACGTAAAACGAGTTTTGTGCAATCCAGGCGATGAGTGCTGCGAATTTCTGTTGGTTGAACACAACCGCCTGGCTTGGCTTGGCGACCTGCGGATCAGGTGGTGTATGTGCTGCAATAGTCTTTGCCGGTGCGGGTCTTGCCGGTGCTAGTTTTTCTATACGCTCCTGTGGGGCCGTATTCGGCCAAGGGCTTGCGGCCGCTTCGGGCTCTGGCGGTGTTTCGCGTGCACAGATTTGGGTTTCAAGCGTTGAGACACGTTCTTTCAACCGCGAATGCGACACCAAAAGCACAATGACTGCAATCGGCATGCACACCATAAGAAGGAATGCGATAATCGCGATGAAGAAGAGTTCGCCGTCCAATGAAACACCCAATCGATAGTTACTTTATACATTCAACATCGGGGCAGGTGCGATAAAGCGCAACGCTTTTGGCAAAGCAGGCTTTTTTTCGCAAAGCCTGTTGCATGAAATCTCGTGGGTACTTGCACTGTAAACGCCCCCCATCTACACCTCATGCAACACTATTTTGCGAAGGGCCGCCTTATGTCTAAAGTCGATAAATCCAATCTCCCCAGCCGTCATGTGACCGAAGGGCCTGCGCGCGCGCCGCATCGGTCGTATTTTTATGCGATGGGGCTCGATGAAGAGGCGATTGCGCAGCCATGGGTTGGCGTGGCCACATGTTGGAATGAGGCTGCACCATGTAACATCTCTTTGAACCGCCAGGCCCAATCCGTGAAGCTAGGCGTAAAAAAGGGCAATGGCACCCCGCGTGAGTTTACAACGATCACCGTGACAGACGGGATCGCGATGGGGCATGAGGGCATGCGATCATCGCTCGCCTCACGTGAAGCGATTGCAGACACGGTAGAGCTGACAATGCGCGGCCATTGCTATGATGCGATTGTTGGGCTTGCGGGATGCGATAAATCGCTGCCTGGCATGATGATGGCGATGGTCCGTTTGAACACGCCTTCGGTCTTTATCTACGGTGGGTCAATCCTGCCGGGCCGGTTGAACGGTAAAGACGTCACTGTGCAAGACGTGTTTGAGGCAGTGGGCAAACACCAAGCTGGCAATATGTCTGATGCAGAGCTCGAAGTGCTCGAGCGCGTTGCTTGCCCATCAGCGGGTGCATGTGGCGGTCAGTTTACCGCGAACACCATGGCCTGTGTGTCAGAGGCAATCGGTCTTGCCTTGATGAACTCATCGGGCGCGCCTGCACCCTACGAGAGCCGCGACCAATATGGTATTGCCTCGGGCGAGGCAGTGATGCGGTTGATCTCACAAAACATCCGTGCCCGTGATATCGTCACGCGCAAGAGCCTAGAGAACGCAGCGCGCGTTGTGGCCTGTACGGGTGGGTCTACAAATGCAGGGCTGCACCTGCCTGCGATCGCGCATGAGGCAGGGATCGATTTCGATCTCTTTGATGTCTGCGATATTTTCAAAGACACGCCTTACTTTGTCGATCTTAAGCCGGGTGGCCAATATGTGGCCAAAGATCTTTATGAAGCGGGCGGTGTGCCTGTTGTGATGAAAGAGCTGCGCAAGGCAGGTCTGATCCATGAGGACTGCATGACTGCGACAGGCCGCACCATGGGCGAAGAGCTGGATATGATCCAAGCCGAAGCCGATGACCGTGTCATCTATCACATCGACAGCCCATTGACCAAAACAGGTGGTGTTGTCGGGCTAAAGGGGAACCTTGCGCCAGAGGGTGCGATTGTGAAAGTCGCAGGCATGGCGACGCAAGAACAGTATTTCCAAGGCCCCGCACGCGTATTCGAGAGCGAGGAAGAGGCTTTTGCCGCTGTGAAGGCGCGTGAATACGAAGAAGGTGAGGTCATCGTGATCCGCAATGAGGGGCCCGCAGGCGGCCCGGGGATGCGCGAGATGCTGGCCACGACAGCGGCGCTTTCTGGTCAGGGCATGGGCAAAAAGGTCGCCTTGATCACGGATGGCAGGTTCTCAGGCGCGACACGTGGTTTCTGTGTTGGTCATGTCGGCCCTGAGGCTGCACATGGCGGGCCAATTGCCTTGTTGCAAAATGGGGATGTGATTACGCTGGATGCTGTAAACGGCACATTGGCGGTTGATCTGAGCGACGAAGATCTTGCGACCCGTAAGGCGGCTTGGTCAGGTGCAAAACCAACGATCTATGCCTCTGGTGCGCTTTGGAAGTATTCCCAGCTTGTTGGGGCGACCCGCCTTGGTGCTGTGACACACCCCGGTGCGAAAGACGAAAAACACATTTATATGGATTTGTAAGGTATGAGCATTCGCGCGCCTTTGGTTTTGTGCGCTGTATGTTGTGGGTTAGCAGCGTGTGGTGGGATTTCGTTAAAGGGTGGTGGTGCGGCGCGTTCTATCACCGAGATCGGGTTATATGGCGATGCCCTATCAGCGCGTGGGCCTGATCAGTATTGTGTTGATGGTGTCGCGAGCCAGCCCAAACGCGGGCTCGCGGTAATTGCCGCTTGCCCTGCGGTGGACGCAGATGGCGATTGGCCCGCTCTGGTCGGGCTGATCACTGTGCAGGCTGGCGTCGCAGGCAGTGGCGCGGTTGCGGGTAATATAGATGCATTGCAAGCGCTTCTGAGTGATGAGGCCGGGCGCGCTGTTTTGAGCCGCGCAAGCGATGCGAACACGGTGAGCCAAGTGATGGCACAATCCAAAGCACAACATGTCACCGTGAGCTATGAGGATAATGCGCCACAGATCCTATCAGGTGTAACAGCGCGCGCATGGCGTGGATTTTTAGATATGAACGGCCGTATGGTGACTGTGACTGTGCAAGAGCTCAAAGATCTGCCCATGTCGGATACAGCGGGTCTTCGCCTGCTTGCCGACGCAATTGCAGCAGTAAAAGCTGTAAATGCACCACAGTGATGTCTTGCACATCGATTATTTTCTTCTTTGAAAGAGTTCGGCATGTATAACCACAAACAACATAGCGAGTATGGCTGTGCAGGTAGTGGTGAAAGGCGTGGTGTACATTGATCAACCCGATATCTTCGGTCATTGAGCGGATTGCCTTCCGGCGCATGATGTCGCGCTGGTCAAGTCTTGCGCATGATGCGTCCGCGCTTGAGTTTGATCACCTGCGGCAGGCCCGCAGAAAAGCGGTACAAATGCGCGGCCAACTTACTCAGGTGATTGATGCGGCCAATCGTCGTTTAAAGCGCCCGCTTGATGGGTCCCTGACTATTCCGGCCCCGCCAGAGGCGGATTGGAGCTGGCGACCAGAATTTTGGTGTGAGCCTCTTTCAAAAAGTGGTTGGGCTGGTGTGCCTACGCGCGAAAAACTTAGTGATGAGCTAACGGTTTTTCATGACTGCTCAGTTCAAAGCATGACAATCCGGCAGATACAAAACACCACAGATGACGACTTTGCACCCTATGCCTTGGGTATGGATGTCTTGGAATTTCAGGGAAGTTTCCTCTCTGTGGTGATTGATACACCCGCTACGATCATTGAGGGTCTCTCACGGCGGTATGTGGTCCGTATGGATGCGCAGATTGAGCTAGAGCGTCCGATCGAAATTTTTGCCCGTCTCAATATCAAACACGGCCCGAATACAGAACAGATTGTGTCAGAGCTGTCGATTGATCGTGGCGGAAGTACCGCTGATTTTGATTTGGCTTACGTTGATATCAATGAACAACGCTTAGAAGCGGCTTGGATCGATCTTATTTTTTCTGATCCTGCGATGTCACATGTGTTGATCCGTGATCTTACCCTATGCCGTTATCCCAGAGCAGAGCTATGAACGAAATGACCCCAAAATCTGCAAAAGCAAAGCCGCTGGCTCTGTCAAAAACCCGATTGCATGGCGGTGTGTGGGAGGGACTGTTAACTGGGGCAGCCAAGACCGCACCGGCCTTAACTCTGCGCCATAATGATCGTTTGGTGGACGGCGTGACGTTAAAAGAAGGGCCGGATAAGGGGACGTGGATCGTACGCGCGGCGATCCCAGCTGAGATGATCGCGGATGGTATGCAGGTTTTCACCTTTTGTCTCGAAGACACGGGCGAGGTGCTTGATAGCTTTGCATTGATTGCGGGCGCGGGGCTTGCTGATGATATCAGGGCAGAAATGGCGCTTTTGCGGTCAGAGCTTGATATGCTCAAACGCGCGTTTCGCAAGCATTGCCACGATACCGCTTAATCGCGTGGTTTGACCTAAATGAGCGCCTGCGGCGCACGCGATTTTTTATTGGCGCTTGTGGTGAGGGTCTGCGTTAGGGTGGTTACCGTTTAGGATGGTGATGACGCGACGTCGGGCGTGACGCGCACCGCTAAGCGCGGCAAAATGGCTGTATATCCGTGAAAAGGGGCTCTGATGACACAGTATCCACATTTGCTGGCACCGCTTGATCTGGGGTTCACCACGTTGAAAAACCGTGTGCTCATGGGATCGATGCACACAGGGTTAGAAGAGACCAAGGATTGGAACCGTGTCGCGGCATTTTATGGCGCGCGTGCACGTGGTGGTGTGGGCCTGATGGTCACCGGGGGGATGGCGCCAAATCGTGAGGGGGGTGTTTTCCCTGGTGCGGCGGGGCTTTTTAGCAATGATGATATTCTTAATCACCGGCTTATGACAGACCGTGTCCATGCCGCAGATGGGAAGATCGCGATGCAGATCTTGCATGCGGGGCGTTATGCATACAGTCCTGACTGTGTCTCGGCCTCGCCCGTGAAATCACCAATTTCGCCGTTTGCGCCCAAAGAGCTGGATGAGGCAGGCATTGAAAAGCAGATCTCTGATATCGTGACGGCTGCCGAGCGCGCGCAAGAGGCAGGTTATGATGGTGTTGAGATTATGGGATCAGAAGGGTATTTTCTGAACCAGTTTCTTGTCACCCATGTGAATAAACGTGAGGACAGCTGGGGCGGGTCTTATGAGAACCGTATGCGCCTGCCTATCGAGGTAGTACGCCGCGTGCGTGCAGCCGTTGGCCAAGAATTCATTCTCATTTATCGCCTGAGCATGATTGACCTGATCCCGAACGGATCAACCTGGGATGAGGTCCTCCAACTGGCCCGTGCAGTTGAGGCCGCGGGTGCGACAATCATCAATACAGGCATCGGCTGGCATGAGGCGCGCATCCCAACTATCGCGACCTCAGTGCCACGGCGTGCATTTTCATGGGTAACGCAAAAGCTAATGGGTGAGGTGGGTATCCCGGTGATCACCTCGAACCGGATTAATACGCCGCAAACCGCCGAGGATGTTCTTGCCGAGGGCTGTGCCGATATGGTCAGCATGGCGCGCCCGTTTTTGGCGGACCCTGATTTTGTCGCCAAAGCGGCCTCTGGCCGCGCGGCACACATCGTGCCTTGTATTGCCTGCAATCAGGCGTGTCTCGATCATACGTTCAGCGGCAAGCTGTCATCGTGTTTGGTGAACCCACGTGCATGTCATGAAACAGAGCTGGTGCTTGAACGGGTCAAGCGGCCCAAAACAGTGGCGGTCGTGGGCGCTGGGCCTGCGGGGCTTGCGGCTGCTTTGGCGGCCGAGGAGAAAGGGCATCAGGTGACGCTCTTTGAGCGATCACATGAAATAGGCGGACAGCTGAACCTAGCAAAACAGGTCCCGGGAAAAGAAGAGTTTCATGGGCTGCTTGCCTATTATGAGACCGCGATTGCTGCCGCTAAAATCACACTGCGCTTGAACCAAGCGGCAAGTGTTGAAACGCTGCGCGCCTTTGACGAGGTGATTATTGCGACAGGCGTTGCGGCGCGTGATCCGGGGATCGTGGGGCAAGAGCAGGCGCATGTTGTGAACTATTATGATGTCTTAGCTGGGCATGTAGATGTTGGCCCGCGTGTTGCGATTATCGGGGCCGGAGGGATCGGCTTTGACGTGGCAGAGTTTCTTGTGACGCCGCAAACGGCGAAGAATGATCTTGATCATTGGTTGGCGGAATGGGGTGTAGGGGACCCATCAGAGATGCGTGGTGGGCTGCGCCCAAGCGGGCCGCAGCCTGAAGCCCCTGCACGGCAGGTGACGCTGCTCCAACGTAAAACGCAGAAATTAGGCAAGGGGCTGGGCAAGACGACAGGGTGGATCCACCGGGCAGCATTGCAGATGAAGAACGTCACAATGACAGGCGGTGTGAACTATGAGCGTATCGATAGGTCCGGTTTGCATGTGTCATTTGGTACCGCGCGCGAGAACCCGACGGTTATTGAGGCGGATACGATTGTCCTATGTGCTGGGCAGGAGCCAGAGCGCGGATTGGCAGATGCGCTGATCGCAGTAGGACAGGTGCCGCATGTCATAGGGGGGGCGGATGTGGCGGCAGAGCTCGATGCCAAACGCGCGATTGATCAGGGCGTGCGGCTGGCGGCACGTCTCTAAGGGAACACATGTCTCATTCCGATTGCCGTTTCATAAAGAGAAATCCCTTTTCCTCTTTGTCACAAGCCCATTTGGCGGGATCATTTGCAAAGGTATCTTTGAAACGTGGCATATTGCGTGGCTCATCCGCGATGAGCACCCAGCCTTGATCGGCACAGAAGCCGAGGATGTTCTTGAGCGTCGCATCCTGAGACGCTGGGGCAAGCATATGCAATGTGCGGTCAATGACAATCACATCATATCTGCGCTGCGGCGTATATGTGCAGATATCGGCTACGGTGCCTACGATAGAGAGGTTTTCAGCCTGAGCGATGCTAAGAATATCTGCGATGCCAGCGGGGGATATATCCACGGCCATCACATGATGACCCGCGCGTGCGATAAATAACGTATCCCGCCCCTGGCCCGCGCCAAGATCTAGAACATGTAACGCACTCTTTGAATGTTGTGCGAAGAATGTAGTGAATTTCTTATTTGGGCTACCAAGGGCGTTCTTCTCGGTTTGGTAGAGCGCGTCGTAGTCATAAGCCATCTGGCAAGCCCTATTGAATCAAACGTTTCCTGTTATATCGCATGTGATGTCTTATGTGCAATACGAGGCAAAATGCAGCATCTGGTTGTTTCTTAACCATCACAAGTGACCATGAATACCCTGTTATTGTCAGGCATCTGCCCCATTCATGTCTGATTTGGGCGGCAAATACTTCTGCAAGTTAATGACGTAAAAGCTGAGGAAAGTATATGGATCGCCTGACCGAAATGGAAGCTTTTGCCACTGTTGTGGACCAAGGCGGATTTACTGACGCTGCGAAAAAGATGGGGATTTCAAAGTCAGCTGTGTCAAAGCATGTATCCGCTTTGGAGGCACGCCTAGGCGCACGTCTGTTAAATCGCACCACACGCCGGGTGAGCCCAACTGAGATCGGTTTGGCCTATTATGACCGTGCGCGCCGTGTACTCAATGATGCAGGCGAGGCTGACGCATTGGTCACATCCATGCAATCAGCGCCGTCTGGGCTTTTGCGTATTTCAGTTGCGACAGATTTTGGGGTGAACCATCTTTCTCCGATTCTAGGGGATTTTCTGACGGAATTCCCAGATATTACCGTGAATATGGTGCTCAACAACCGCTATGTAGAGCTGATTTCAGAAGGCTTTGATATGGCGGTGCGTATTGGTGAGCTGGAAGACAGCACATTACGCGCCCGTAAACTGACTGAAACCACAAAACGGATGATTGCGGCCCCCGGTTATTTTGAACAATACGGACGCCCTGAAAAGATCGATGATCTGAACGAACACAAGCTTTTGCATTATTCAAATCAGGCAAATTCAGCGGTTTGGAAGCTGACAGCGCCATCAGGCGAACGTCGCCAAGTCCGCACAGCAGGATGGTTGACCGTAAACGACGGGCAAAGCTTACTGAATGCCTGTGTTGGTGGGCTTGGCATCGCGTATCTCCCCTCATTCCTTTATGCGGATGCATTAAAAGACGGTCTGGTCGAAGAAGCGATCCCCGATCTGCCGGTTGAGACCCAAGGCATCTACGCAGTTTACCCGCCGGGGCGGTTTACACAGCCCAAAGTGCGCGCATTCATTGATTATTTGGTGCACCAGATGGCCGATAAAGGCCCCGATGTCTGGTAAGCACAATTTACAGTTTTTCCCGAGGTGTTGATCACCCAACTAGCGCGGCCTTTATGGCCGCGTTTTCTTTTATCTGGTTGAGGTCAGGATAACCTCGACACGTCTATTCGCCTCGCGTCCTGCGGCTGTCATATTATTTGCAATCGGGGCGAGGTATCCCATACCTTGGGCATCAAGCTGGCGTCTTGAGACCCCGTATTCTGCGGCAAGCCGTTCTAAGACAGCGCCAGCGCGGCGCTTGGACAGCGCAATATTCGCCTCAAGTGCGCCTTCGGCATCGGTATGCCCAACGAGTGCAACAGTCCGCTCAGGATGTAAAAAGAGATAATCGGTCAGCTCTTGCAGGCTTTGGTAGGTGCCATCAGCGAGGGTTGCCGCACCCGGATCGAACGTGAGGTCAAATAAGATAGCGCGCCCAATGCGATTAAGCCCCTCAGCCACGCCAGTGACGACGCTTTGCGGTTGTGATGTTTGTGCGACCTCCCCCGATGGGGTGATCTCTGCTGGTGCTGCATTTTTCGCAACTTGGATAATTTGAACATAGCCCGCGCGCTCTGTTCGGCTGATTAACAGGCTGATCGCGGCCTCGGGCTCTGCCTTGATAGCCGAGAGATAGCGATAATCCCCTAGGTTCACATGCATTTCAGGCGGGGGTAGCACATCAATCATAAACCGAAAATCAAATCCGCCGCAGTCTTGTGTGTCGCAAACATATTGCGTTTCAAACCCTGCCTGCGCCAGTTGATCACGTAAAGGGCGTAGGATTTGTAGTGTTGTGATACCTTGGGCTGTTATGCGCCATGTGCTTTGCGTGACGTGGCCCTCATAGGGCTGCTTGGGCACTTGCCCATCCGCCCATGGCCCCGTCGCGATAAGATGCGATGTATCCGCAACGGCAGACCGCGATGTTTCAACAGCATTGGCTGGCAATGCGAGCTCTTGCGCCCATGCCAGCTGTGCGCCCATTGCTGAAAAGCAAAGCGCGAGAATGCTGTTTTTCACCCTCATCTTGCTTGGCTATGGTATTCATCATTGGGGCGCATATCCGTTGCGGATGCCATGCGGTTGGTCATGTTATAAAACCCTGCAACGCTGGCGATGTCCCAGATATCGCGATCAGAAAACCCGACCTTGCGCAAGCCATCGCGATCGGCTTCTGTGATTTTGGCACTGTCCGTTGTCATCAGCTCAGCAAAATGCAGCATTGCGGTTTGGCGCGCATCCAAAGCCGCCGTGCGCCAGTTCATCACCAGCATCTCCCCAAGAATCGGATCACCAGAAAGCGTGCGCACAGCCGCGCCATGCGCCGTGAGACAATAAAAGCATTTGTTGACCGAAGAGACGACAACAGCAATCATCTCGCGTTCAAGCTTGCTGAGCCCGGACGCCCCAAGCATGACGTCATTATATAGCGCTGAAAACGCGTTGAGCTTATCAATATCAAAGGCATAGGCCTGCAAGACATTCGGCACCAACCCCAGCTTGTCTTGGCAGATGTCAAAATACTTTTGTGTGTCTGCGGGCAATGGGTCGACCATTGGCAGATCAAGTGCTGTCGGAGTTTTTGTCACTCTGAGGCGTCCCTTTTGATACGATAGTGGTATTGTCCCACAAGCTGCATCCCAAGTGAAGTGTAGAGCGCATTTGCAGCGTCATTTGCTTGCGTTGTGACAAGGGTTAGGCTGTGTACACCGTGATCTTGCGCCCAGAATGCCGCCGCGCGTGTAAGATGCCGCGCAAGTCCTTGCCGTCTGGCGAATTTTGCGACCTCAAGTGCATGGATCATTGCGCAGCCTTTGGCGATCCCAAGATAGGCGCAGCCTGCGGGGCGGTCATCATAACGGCCGAGTAACGTCACTTTTTCGGTTTGCGCGCGCGCCATAACCGCGATGCGGTTTGCATTAATTCCGCCGGCCTCCCACAGTTGGCGCTGGGCTTGTAGCGGTGGCCAGACTTCAAAACTGGTGACAGGCGGTGGGCGCTCTGTTGCGATTTTAGGGATAGGCGCTGCGTATAGGTTCACAGGATCCATGATCGCGTACCCGCGATCCGCAAGCCAAGTATCAAGCGTAGTATCCGTCGCACGTATCTGAAACAACAGCGGTTGCCCAAGCGCGCGCATCGCGTCCTCGGCCTGTGCGATATCACTAGCGTGCGCGCCCTCTTGTGCGCTTGCCGCACTAACCCGGCTGCCGCCGCCACGCCCTTCGCGGATGACCCAAGGACCGACCCGGCGCAGATCCGCCGCAGGCCATGTGGCATCGATCACCTCATAAATGCAGGGTGCATCTGGCCCGGTCATGCGAATAATGCGCGAAGCTCTGCGAATGCGGCATCCAATGCGCTTTCATCCTGACTACGCAGCACAAGGTTTGCGCCATAAACACCATCCTTTTGAAACGGGTATGAGCCAACAGAGAGATCTGGGTGGTTTTGCGCAAATGTGCCCAGCGGCCCGGCAAGATCACCCTCGCCCATTTGCACTCGCAAACTACGCGACAGCAAAGGTGCGCCACCATGAAGCGTCGGTATAACAGAGGCGACCATGGCTTTGAAAACAGAGGGCACGCCTGCCATCACATGGACATTGCGCAGCTTGAAACCGGGTGCCGTGCTCACCGGATTGTCAATCAATGTCGCCGTTGCAGGAATGCGCGCCATGCGCAGCCGTGCATCATTCAGCTCTTGCCCCGCGCGGTCATAATGGGCCTGTAATAACGCGCGCGCATCACTGCGTATATCTATCGTGTCCCCAAACGCCGCAGCAATACAATCGGCAGTGATATCATCATGGGTTGGGCCAATCCCACCTGAGGTAAAGACGTAATCATATGCGTCTGAAAGCGCGGTCACCGCCGCGATAATGTGTGGTGCCTCATCCGAGACCACGCGCACCTCTTTGAGAGCGACACCCGCATCGGTCAAAACCCCGGCGAGGTAATGTGTATTGCTATCTTGCGTGCGTCCCGACAGGATTTCATCACCAATCACAAGCATCGCAGCTTTTGGGTTCGACATGGGGCTTCTCCGTATTTGATAGTCAGGTTATAGAGCAGGATATGCAGTTTGCCACACCTCTCATTCCGGGCCGTTTGATAAAGCGGTATAAACGCTTTTTGGCGGATGTGCTTTTGGATGATGGTCAAACGGTGGTGGTCCATTGCGCCAATCCGGGCTCAATGCTGGGCCTTGCCACACCGGGGATAAAGGTTTGGCTCGAGCCAAATGATGATCCCAAGAAAAAGCTCAAATATGGCTGGCGGCTCATTGATCATGAGAATGGGCATTTCACAGGTGTAGATACAGGCGTGCCAAATCGCATGCTGCGCGCCGCATTTGAAACCTATAACGTGCCCGGGTTTTCCTATGATACCATGCGCGCTGAGGTGAAATATGGCCAAGGTTCACGCATTGATTTTCTGCTCGAGGGCGCAGGCCCTGCCTGTTACGTCGAAGTCAAAAGCGTGACCCTGTCGCGGCAAGCCGGGCGCGCTGAATTTCCCGATAGTGTTACGCAACGCGGCACCAAACATCTGCAAGAACTGACGCGCATGGTTGCACAAGGACACCGCGCTATGATGTTTTATCTGGTGCAGCGCACGGATTGCACGGCCATGGGGCTAGCCGCCGATCTTGATCCCGCTTATGCGCGCGCATGCGTGGCGGCACAAAATGCGGGGGTTGAGATTATGGTGATGGATTGTGCGATCTCGCCGCAGGGCATTACTTTGCGCAAGCCTCTGCCGTTTTTAACGCCTGTGCTTTGACATGTGATAAACCGGATGTGTGATGTTCTCAGTTGCCCTCGGGCTCTGGTTATGTGAGATAAGATCGCCTATGTGACTGATAAGACCTCTGATAGGATGGAAAACGTGCATACGAACTCTGGCCGGCTGACAAAGGATGGCATTCGCATTTACGAGGCAAGTGATTTTGCCGGTATGCATGCGGCAGGACGGCAAGCCGCAGAAATATTGGATGAGATCGCGCCGCATATCTTTCCTGGCCAAACCACAGGAGAGATCGACCGCCTGATCACAGAAATGGTCACCGTCTCAGGGTCGACCTCTGCTACGATTGGTTACCGCGGCTATCAGCACGCCAGCTGTATTTCTGTTAATCACGTGGTGTGTCATGGCATCCCCGGGGATAAGGTTCTCAAGGATGGGGATATTCTCAACATTGATGTCACGGTGATTGTGGGTGGCTGGTACGGCGATACATCGCGTATGTATGTGGCTGGCAAGCCTAACCGCAAAGCAGAGCGGCTGATCCAAGTCACCCATGACGCGCTGATGAAGGGGATTGAGGCCGCAAAACCAGGGAATACCTTTGGCGACATTGGCCATGCGATCCAGCTTCACGCGGAAAGCTACCGCATGTCGATTGTACGCGATTTTTGCGGTCATGGGTTAGGGCGCGTATTTCATGCCGCCCCAAACGTGCTGCATTATGGGCGCCCCGGTGAAAAAGCCGTTTTGGAAGAGGGCATGTTTTTTACAATTGAACCCATGGTCAATCTTGGCCGCCCCGAAACCAAAGTGCTCGCCGATGATTGGACAGCCGTTACCCGCGATAAATCGCTCTCTGCACAGTTTGAGCATTCGATAGGGATTACAGCGCAGGGTGCTGAGATTTTCACATCGTCACCAAAGGGCCTATTTCACCCAACCTATGGGTAACGCCCCCATTCTTAGGTTTTGAAATATCCCGGGGGTCTGGGGGCTGGCCCCCAGTGTTGGTTTGTCTGGGGGCTGGCCCCCAGTTAACCCCCAAAGACTAAGCCGTCAGGCCCAAAACGCGCCCAATCGCGGCCATTGACCTCACAGGCTCCGCCCCCACCGCGATAAGATCAGATGTCTCCCCCTCAGGGCGGAAACCAAAACACCGGATACCTGCATTTTGCGCCGCACGGCAGCCTGCTGCTGTATCATCGATCATCACAGCCTCTGACAGCGTGACGCCTGCAACGGTGCACGCATGTTGTAACATCGCTGGATCAGGCTTCGGCGCAAAATCATGCCCAGAATAAAGCCGCCCTTGTAGGCGATCCCAAAGCCCGGATGGGCTCAGTGTGATCTGCATTTTTGCCATGGAGCCGTTAGAGGCAACCGCCGTGGCAATGCCCGCGTGGTCAAGCTGATCCAGCAGATTGATCACGCCCGGGATCACAGGCACGCCTTTGCGCAAGGCGCGCGCTTGGGCGTCATAAATTTCATCGAGCCAATTCGCTGGCAATTGCGCCCCACGCGCTTGGGCGTCTTCGCCCGCCCCTTTCATCGTGCCGCCTGCAAATAAGGCATGGGTTTCAGACGCAGATATATTCAGCCCATATTGTGCAAGATTATCTGACAGCACTTGATTGGTGATCGGCTCACTATCGACAAGTACGCCATCACAATCGAAGATCACCAATCTGATCATTGCTTTGCCCTCAGAATAGTTACCCAGGTGTCCCCGTACCGGCGTTGGTCGCAGGTTTGAAATCCGAGCGGTGCAATTTGTGCAGCGCTCTCCTCCCAGACGATCAGCGCGTCTGGTGCAACCCATCCTCTGGCAGATGCAGAGGCGAGCGCCTGCGCGCCAAGCCCTTTGCCATAAGGCGGGTCGAGGAAAATCAGATCAAAGGGCGTCTGGACCGCAGGCAGCTTTGTGACATCATGAGTGTGCAGCACGCAGTCACGCTCGCGTTTGAGCTTTGCGATATTGCGCGTGATAAGACGCTGCGCGGTTTTCCCGTTTTCAACAAATGTGACATGCGCAGCCCCACGCGATAGGGCCTCAAGCCCAAGCGCGCCCGTGCCGGCACAAAGATCCAAGACGCGGCATCCCGTGATCAGGTCACCATAGCGCCCACCTAAAAGGACATTAAACAGGCTCTCGCGCACCCGATCTGTTGTTGGTCGCAGATGCGCGCTCATATCCCCTTGCCCAAGGGGCGTGAGCGCCGTACCCCGATGGGTGCCTGCGATGATCCTCACGGCTTGAGCAATGCCTTCATATCAGTTGCAGGGTCTGTGATCGCTGCGGGTGCAGGGCTTTTGCCTGCTTCGATCAGACGTTTCCCGATCATGTAATTACGTGGATCATTCATTGCATCCACGGCGATCAGCGTATCACCTTTGTAATACCAATGCGATTGTGCGCCCGTGTCTGCATCAATGCGTTTGTAGACATCCGTATAACCGATATTGAGGCCTGCGATTTGTAGCTTGCAGTCATATTGATCGGACCAGAACCATGGCTTGGGGTGATAAGGCTTTTGTGCTCCCATGAGGTTACATGCGACAGTCTCGGCTTGATCAATGGCATTGCCAACGCTTTCAATCCGTAGCTCAGCCTCACCGAAATGGCAGGTCGCACAATCACCCGCAGCCCAGATCTGTGGATCTGATGTGCGCCCATATGTGTCTGTGGCGATACCATTGATGCAGGCAAGACCTGCGGTCTCGGCCAAATGCGTCACGGGCGTAATCCCAACGCCAACGATGGCATAATCCAGTGCCAGTTCGGTTCCATCGCTTAGCTTTGCACCTGTGACATGAGTGTCGCCCAGAAGCGTATCCAGCCCAACACCCTCGCGCAGATCAACACCATGTTCTTTGTGAAGCGCACGAAAATAGTCCGAGGTCTCAGGGGCTGCCACGCGTTGCAAAATACGGTCCGCCATTTCAACGAGCGTCACATGCATCCCACGCTTTCGCGCCACAGCTGCGGCCTCAAGGCCGATATAGCCCCCCCCGATGATCAGCAGGTTTTTACCTTCGGTAAAGGCAGGTGCCATGCGGTCTGCATCATCAAGGCTGCGCACTGTAAACACGCCATCTAGTGCCCCACCAATTTTCGCAGGAAGCCTATTCGGGGTCGATCCTGTACATAAAACCAGATGATCATAATGCAGCGTGCTATCATCATCGAGATGGACGGCCTGTGCTTTGGCATTAATGGATTTGGCGATTGTGGACAGTGTGAGCGAGATGTTTTGTTCATCATAGAATGCGGCGGGGCGCAGGAAAAGCCGATCCTTTGGCATCTCACCAAGCAGATAGGCTTTTGAGAGCGGCGGGCGCTGGTAGGGGGGAACAGGTTCAGCACCGATCAAGGTGATATCACCATCAAACCCCTCACTGCGCAGCTTGGTCACACAAGATGAACCTGCTTGCCCGGCCCCAATCACAACAATATGCGCCATGCTTATTTATCCACTTTGGCTGGTATGTTCCTATGCAAACCCTATATCTAGGTGGGGATGAGACGCAATCACAGATGGGAGAGGATATGACGATTTCAAAAGGCGCGCGCTTGCCTGATGCGCAATTGCTTTACATGGGGCAAGAGGGACCAGCGTCTGTATCGCTGGCGGATAAAATGGTCGGACGTAAGGTTGTAATTTTTGGCCTTCCCGGTGCTTACACGGGGGTGTGTACTACAGCGCATGTGCCAAGTTTTATGCGCACCAAAGACCAGTTTGCAGCTAAAGGCGTGGATGAGATTATCTGCGTGTCTGTGAATGACCCCTTCGTGATGCAGGCTTGGGGTGAGGCAACAGGTGCGACGCAGGCTGGCTTGACGATGCTAGGCGATGCGGATGGCACATTTACCAAAGCGATCGGGATGGACTTCACCGCGCCACCTGCGGGGCTTTTGGGCCGCTCAAAACGTTACGCGATGCTGGTTGAGGATGGTGTTGTGACACTGCTGAACCAAGAAGAAAGCCCAGGCATGTGTGAGATATCAGCAGGTGAAACACTGCTTGATCATATGGAATGATAGGATGTGGATGGGCAAATTGCCCATCCTACAGATAATATGACATGTAGGGTGGGCAATTTGCCCACCTTGCTTTTTAATCAGCGCGTAGAACCGTATGCGTTGGGAAGGGAATATCAATCCCCCCGGCATCAAGCGCCTCTTTCACTTGGCGTTTCATATCGGCTTGAAACTGAAAATAATCACCACGCGCGCACCAGACCCTAACCAGAAAATCCACAGAGGATGCATTGAGATTATTCACCTGAATAAACGGTTCTGGATCATGCAATGCCCGCGGATCAGCCAAGATCGTCTCGCGGATAATCGTCTCGGCGTCTTTGAGGTTCACAGCATATCCCACTCCAAACACCCATTCCGCTCGGCGTGTTGGGTAGATCGAGTAATTTTCAATCGTATTTCCCCAGACCTGCGCATTGGGAATGATGATCTGCACATTCCCGACTGAGGCCAGCTCAGTATAATTCAGCGTGATATCTTTCACCGTGCCCATCATGCCGTTAACGGCCACGAAATCGCCCAGCTTAATCGGTCTGAAAAAGATAATCATCACACCCGCTGCCACATTGGACAGCGTGCCTTGCAACGCAAGGCCAATGGCCAGACCTGCGGCACCGATAATCGCCACGAATGATGTTGTCTGAATACCGAATGTATTGAGCACAAAAAGCCCAGCAAAGGCGATCACAACATACCGTGCGATATTGCCTAAGAAATTAAACAGCGTGTCATCGAGATGCACATAGCGCAGCCCAAGGCGGACAAGTTTTCGGCGCACCCAGCCACCGATAATAAACCCCGCAATGAGGATCAAAAACGCGCTAAGTATCGCCCCAAAAAACGTCACAAGAAAATCAAGTGTCAGTATATCTGAGAGCGTATTCCCGCCCCAGATTTCTGTCGTCATAAGTGTATCCATCAGACCTTTTCCGCAAATTTATCGAGCGTAAGCGCAAGCGTGATATCACTTGTTGTGAGCCCATCTGCTTCATGGGTTGTTAACGTCACTTCCACACGATTGTAAACATTACGCCACTCTGGGTGGTGGTTGTGTTTCTCAGCCCTTAGGGCCGCTTGTGTCATAAAGCCGAAAGCCGCGATGAAGTCTTTGAACACAAATGTTTTCACAATCGCATCAGAGGTTTCATGTAACGTCCACCCATTTGCAAACAATGGCGCAAGCTGCGTTTCTCTTTCATCTTGGCTCAGAAGATCTGTCATTCTTGCTCCTGTGAACTCACTTTGCGAAACGGGCCGTATTCGGCTAAAATCTCGATTTCATCATCAACGGCTGCGCGTTCTGCATCAAGATATTGCGCCACAGCATCGCGAAACCCCGGATCAGCAAACCAATGCAAAGAATATGTGCTATGGGGTAAGTACCCGCGGGCAAGCTTATGTTCACCCTGCGCGCCTGCCTCAACACGGGTCAGGCCATGCGCAATCGCATAATCAATCGCTTGATAATAGCAGAGCTCAAAATGCAAACAGGGGTGATGTGCGGTACACCCCCAATACCGCCCATAAAGCGTGTCGCGGCCAATCATATTCAGTGCACCTGCAATGGGCTGATCCCCCTCCATTGCAAATACAAGCAAGATATCATCGCGCAGCGTTTCATGCGCCTGATCAAAAAACGCCCGCGTTAGATAAGGCGTTCCCCATTTGCGCGCGCCTGTATCTTGGTAAAACTGCCAAAATGCATCCCAATGGGCGGGGGTGATTTGGGTTCCCGTGAGCTGGATAATCTCACCGCCAAAGTTTTGCGCAGTGGCGCGTTCCTTGCGAATGTTCTTACGTTTGCGATGGGCAAGCTGGGCGAGGAACGCATCGAAATCTGCATAGGCTTCGTTTTGCCAATGAAACTGCTGCCCTGTGCGTTGCAACAGCCCCATATCTGCGCCTGCAAGCGCCTCGGCCTCTGTGCAGAATGTTGCGTGTAGCGATGAGATCTGGTTGTTCACAGCGATTTGAATTGCGCCTTGGACAAGGGCTGCCATGCCAGTGGTCTCATACCCGGGCCGGGTTAAAAACCGCGCACCTGTGGCGGGGGTAAAAGGGACGGCGATTTGCAATTTCGGATAGTACCGCCCCCCTGCATTTTCATAGGCATGTGCCCAATTGTGATCAAAGATGTATTCGCCTTGCGAATGGCCTTTGGCATAAAGCGGGGCAACGGCAATGATGTGCCCGTTTTGCGCTGCGGTGAGATATTGGGCCTGCCAGCCGCTGCCCGGCCCAACAGAGCCTGACGTTTCAAGCGCGCGTAAGAACCGATAGGTGGTAAAGGGGTCAATCGGGCGGCCGTCTTGTGCCTCAGGGCAGGCGCAGGCATCCCAATCTGCGGACGAGATACTGTCCAGATCTTGATGTGTTGTGATTTCGATCTGATCGCTCATGATCCGTCACATGGTTGCGAGATGCGGCCTATCACGCGAGATACCCGTCGAATGTGATCCCTTCAGCAATTTTGCGGGCCTCACGCTCGACCGTAGCACTTTTAACCGTCCAGCATAGGATTGTGGCCCCTTGTGATTTGAGATCGGCAACACGCGGGCGGTCGAGGTCAGCAACCTCATGGCTGATAAAGCACGCGCCGACCCGGTCATAATCAGGGATATCGCGCAGCGTGTCGCAAACATGTTTGGGCACGGGTGCCCATGCCTCTGGTTGATAAGATGAGGTGACAATCCCACGTGCAATACCCGGTGCTTGCTTTGCGCAGGCAGCGACAGCATGTGGGTTAAACGACATCAGCGCAACAGGGCCGGGGTAATCTGCGAGAAGCTTCGCTGTTGCTTGTTCTAACGTACCTACGTTTGGCCCCATCGCGCCGTCTTGATCCTTGATCTCAATGAGCAAGGGCACACGACCTGCGACGAGGGATAGCACCTCATCCAGCGTTGGAATGCCTGCGGCGCCACCTGAGAGTGGGATATCTGACAGCTGTGCAGCGGTGCGCATCGCGATTGGGCCCGATTGCGCAGTCAAACGTGCGAGACGGTAATCATGGAACACCATTGGCACACCGTCCTTTGACGGCTGCAAATCAATCTCGATCCCATAGTTGCCATCAATAGCAGCCTCAATCGCCTCGACCGAGTTTTCGGGCCTGCCGTCTGATACATCGTGCAACCCACGATGGGCAATCGGACGGGCGGTAAAGGCGGGGTCAAGTATCATCTGATTTGAAACGTGCCTTCGATTTCGACAGCAACGCTAAAGGGCAGGCTTGCTGCACTGACTGCGGCACGGGCATGGCGCCCCTTATCGCCGAACACAGCGACCATCAGATCAGAGGCGCCGTTGATCACGGCGGGCTGTTCGCCAAAATCCGGGGTCGAGTTCACAAATCCGCCAAGCTTGATCACCTGTTGCACACGGCCCAGATCACCACCACAGGCGGCTTTGAGCTGTGACAAAAGCGAGATGGCGCAAAGCTTTGCCGCCTCGGCCCCTTGGGCTGTTGTCATATCATCGCCGAGCTTGCCCGTGACAAACCCGGTCTCATCCTTGGAAATTTGCCCAGAGATCGTGACGATCCCATCCACATTGACAAACTGCACATAGTTCCCAGCCGCCGCAGGGGCATCTGGCAGTGTAATCCCAAGCTCTGCCAGTTGGCGGTCAATTGCAGATGTTTCGTGAAGGGTGGTCATGTCAGGGCTCCTAGTTTGTTTGGCCTGACGCTACCTTTGCCGATCTTAACTTGCAATCACGACTCGCGGAACGCTTTGGCAAAATAATCTGATAATGGCTTGATCAGATAATCAATGGGGCTGCGATCTGCGGTGCGCACAAAGGCCTCAACCGGCATGCCGGGGATTAAGGTCATATCGGCGGGCAGCTTGCTTAGCTCCCCTTCAGAGAGGCGCAGCTCAACCCGGTAAAATGGCAGCCCTGTGACCTCGTCCTTAAAAGCATCAGCAGAGACCAGCGCGACCTCGCCAATCAGCTCGGGCGTGCGCCGTTGGTCAAAGGCGGAAAAGCGGATGCTGGCCTCTTGCCCGACGTGGATTTGGTCCACATCGGTGAGCTGAACTTGCGTGGCAATCACCAAGGGGCGGTCTTGTGGGATAAGAAACATCACCGGATCAGCGGGGCGAATAACCGAGCGCGGTGCAAATACGGCCAACCCATAGACGATGCCTGAAACAGGCGCGCGAATATCGAGACGGTCAAGCTGGGTGGTCAGGGTTCTGCGGCGCTCTGACAGTTCAACCTCGTTGAATTGCAGATCACGCAAGAGGCTAATCGCCTCTTCGCGGCGGCTGGTTTCGAGGCTGAGTATTTCGATCTCAATTTCGGTCGTTTTTTCCGCAGCCTGTGCGGCGGATGCGGCCAATTCGCCCACACGCCCCAGCAATTGCGCCTCATCACGCTGGAGCGCCAGCACGGTGCTGGCCTGTGCAAGGCCACGGTCGAGCAGGCTTTGTTGATTGGCGAGCTCTTCACCAATCAAGGCTTGCTGAGTCTCAAGCGCTGTTTGCTGCGCACTGATACCACTGATCTGGCTTTGAATTTGCGCGCGGCGTTGAGTCAGCTGCTCTTTCTTGCGTTGCAAAGAAATATTACGCGCCTCAAAGAGATTGCGTTGCCCAACCATTAGCTCCGCGGCACGCGGGTGGTCGGGTGAGCTGAGCAAATCAGGAAAGGCGATTGCAGCGTTGTTATCGCGCTCAGCCTCAAGCCGGGCGCGGCGTGCAAGAATTTCAAAAAGCTGCCCTTCGACAATGGCCAGCTCTGATTGCAGTACCTCTGGGTCGAGCTTGATCAGCAGATCGCCCTCATTGACCATATGGCCTTCGGTTGCAAGGATTTCTGCGACAACACCGCCGTCAGGATGCTGGATTACTTGGCGATTGCGGTCGACCTCAATCTGGCCCGAGGCAATCACCGCCCCTGTGATCTGCGCCATGACCGTCCAAGTGCCAAAGCCGCCAACCAGCACCAAAAGCGCCAGCAACCCGATGATCATTGATCCACGGGTCGACCACCGCTTTTTCACATCAGCATGGTTCATGATACACCTCCACCGGTGCTCGACCCGCTTTGAATTTCTTCTGCATTCTTGACCATTTCGTTAAGCACTTGATCTTTGGGGCCAAAGGCACGCCTTGCGCCATTTTCAATAACCAAGAGCGTATCGCATTCTTGGATCGCTGCGGGCCTATGGGCCATGATGAGCACGCATTTGTCCTCATCCTTAAAGCTACGGATCGCATTATTGAGGGCCATCGACCCATCATTGTCGAGGTTCGAATTAGGCTCGTCCAGCACGAGGATCACAGGATCCCCATATAGCGCGCGGGCGAGACCAATCCGCTGGATCTGTCCACCTGATAAGCGGCCGCCATTGCCGCTCACGCGGGTATCATACCCATCAGGCAGCTTGAGGATCATCTCATGTGCATCGGCTTTTTTCGCCGCTGTAACAACGGCGGCGTCATCAGGGGCAACAGCCATACGTGCGATATTGTCTTTGATCGTTCCATCAAAAAGCTGCACGCGTTGCGGCAAATACCCAATGTGCTGGCCCAAAACATCAGGATCATATTGATCGAGCGCCGCCCCATCGAGCCTGATCTTCCCGCCCGCAGGGCGCCACACTCCTGTAAGTGCACGGGCAAGCGTTGATTTTCCGGCCCCCGAGGTGCCGATCACCCCAACGGCTTGGCCCGGCTCAACGACAAAGGAAATCATGCGCAAGGCCGCTGTTTGTTCGCCCGGTGGCACCACGGTCAGTTGGTCTGCTAGGATCCGGGCTTTGGGTTTTGGTAGTTCTGTACGCGGTTCGGCCTCAGGGATTTGCCCAAGAAGGCTTGCCAGTGACCACCAGCCCTCGCGTCCCTTTTGAAAGACGGCCCATTGACCGACGATCATTTCAATCGGCGCAAGCGCACGGCCCAAGAGGATGGAACCCGCGATCATCGCACCCGGTGTCAGTTCGTTTTGCAAGACGAGGTACGCGCCAAGCCCCAGCATCGCAGATTGCAAAAAGAGGCGAAATGCTTTGGTCAGCGCGCTAAATGTCCCCGCTGCATCAGAGGCACCGATAGAGGCGTCAAGCGATTTGCTGCGCAAAACCTGCCATCTGGAAAAGGACGCGTCCCGCATACCAAGCGCTTGGACCATCTCAGCCTCAGAGCGGATTTGCCCCCCCATCGCCTCGGCCTGATAGGTCGCGGCGTTTGCAGCAGACAGGGGCTTGCGCGTTGTCAGCTGGTTGATGATCGCCACGCAAATCAAGATCACGCCACCGATGAGCGCTAAAATCCCCATCATCGGATGGAAAATGAAGATCCCAAGGAAAAAGAGCGGCGTCCAAGGCAGATCAAACAGCGCCATAAGCGCGGGTGATGTAATCAATCGCTGGATCGATTCCAGATCGCGCAGCCCGGTCGCGGCCTCTTTGGTAGCTCTGTTAAATGTATTGGCCCGTAAAACGGCTGCAAAAATCCTGCGGTCCATTGTGGCCTGAAACCGTGCGCCAACACGTCTCATGATGCGGCCACCCACAAAATCTAATAACCCCATCA
>CAKMZE010000002.1:24869-33520 GCA_929200295.1 uncultured Alphaproteobacteria bacterium | reverse complement strand
CGTGAGCCAAGCCCCCTGTCATAGACATTGAGCATATAAAGAGGGCCTGTCAGCATCAGCAAATTCACGAAAAAGCTGAAGATCGCAACCATCCAATACAAGCCACGGCTTTGTTTGCGGGCTGCGATCAGCTCTTCTTTGCCGCTGGCTACATATGCGTCTGTCATCTGCGTTTTTCCGCTTGTTGTTCAGTTTGCACTACTCTTTTGCTAAAAAATAGCTGAGAAGCCTATCGCACGTCACGTGCTATTTGTAGAGTTTTTTAAATCTGGCGTTTGTGCCGTAGTCGCCTATGGGATTTTATGCAAGTTAACATTATGATTAGAATAAATAAAAACATCAGTTGTGTGCTTGCCCCTGTGGTATTTGCGTCCCTATCTGCGTGTTCTGTCGCACCTGATGGGTCTTCGTCTCATGACCCATATGAAACCCGCAACCGGGAAGTTCACGCGTTTAACAAAAGCCTGAATGATAGCGTCTCTGGTGGGGATGAAGATGCAAGCGATGCGCCTTTGGTGCACCCTGATATCAGTGCGATGGTGATTAACTTTGCAGATAATACCAGCGCGCCGGGCATGGTGCTGAACGGGCTCTTGCAGGGTGATATTGCTGGGGCTGCGACAAATACATTTCGGTTCGTGCTGAATACAACTGTTGGCATCGGTGGGCTTTTTGATCCCGCTGATGCGATTGGTCTGGCTGAGGTGGACACTGATTTTGGCCATACGCTTAGTGTCTGGGGCGTGCCCGAGGGCGCCTATCTTGAGCTGCCAGTGCTTGGCCCATCAACCGAGCGTGATCTTGCGGGCCGGGTTGTGGATATGGTGGTTGATCCACTGGGCAGATACGGCACGCCTGCACAAAATAACGCAGCCACGGTGGCAGGCATTACGGCGCGCATCCTTAAGCAGGATCAATATGCCGAGACCATTGATAGCGTGCTCAATGAGAGCGCAGATAGTTACACGCAGACAAAACTAATTTATCTTCAAAACCGCCGTTATGAGCTCGGTCTTGATGCCGCTGAGGAGATTGATCCTTATGCTGATCTTTATGGAGAGTGATAGATGAACAGACGAGATGTGATTGCTGGTGGCTTTGCTGCACTTGCGCTGCCAACGGCCGGCCGCGCGCTATCTGCTGATACTGCGCGCGCGATGGTGGGTGATCTTGTTACCGACGTGAATGCGGTGATCGCATCAGGCGCATCCGAGGATGCTATGATCGCAGAGTTCGCGCGCGTCTTCGATCGGTATTCCGATGTGGCGACGATCGCGCGATATTGTCTTGGGGTGGACGCGCGGGATAAATCCGCCGTACAGATGAGCAGGTTTACCGACGCGTTCCGCGGATATATCGCCCGCAAATACGGGCGTCGTTTCCGTGAATTTATTGGTGGCGAGATCACTGTAGAAGAGGCCGCACCGCTTAAGAGCTGGATATCTGTGCAAACCACTGTGCGCCTGCGTGGGCGTGCGCCGTTGCGGATGGATTTTCACGTATCCGACCGCTCGGGTCAGCACAGATTTTTCAACTTCATTATCGAAGGGGTGAATATGTTGCTGACAGAACGGGCTGAGATCGGTGCGATCCTCGACCGTGAGGGCGGTAATTTCGATGCGCTCATAGATGCGCTGAAAGGATAATCATGCGTTTGATAGCTCTGTTGTTCATGCTGCCAATGGCTGCCTTTGCGACGCCGTATGACGGTATTTACAAACAAACAGCCAATTCTGATTGCGGTATCCTTGGCGTTGATGGCGGGTCTCTTAAGATCGAAGACGGTATCTTTCACGGGGTGGAAATGTCATGTCGCATGACGCGTCCGGTTGATGTGATCGATATGGATGCAACGCTTTATACTATGCAGTGCTCGGGCGAGGATCAGCTGTGGTCAGAGCGCGCGATGTTTATGCATGCCGCAGAAGATGACGGGCTGATTATGCTATGGGATGGCTATGCCTTTTCCTATGACCGCTGCGAGAAATAGCGCGTGTTATCCCGCGAAAACCCCTGTTAACGCCCGCCGCACAAGCTGCGTGACAGACGGCCGCTTTGCCATATGAAAGGGCAGCGGGCGACACACCTCAATCGCAGCGACACCCACCCGCGCTGTGAGCGCGCCATTGATGATCCCCTCACCAAAACGGCGCGAGACCTTTGCAAGCACACCGCCCCCGGCGACAGAGCCGATCAGATCGTCACCAACCGCAACAGCACCTGTAGCGACCAAATGCGCCAAAACAGCGCGCGTTAAGCGCCAGCTGCCAAAGGTGCCAGAACGCCCGCCGTAAATCTCGGCAATGCGTCTGATCATCCGCATATTCGCGGCAAGCGCTGTGAATAGATCGGCAAGGGCGATTGGGACAAGCGCTGTGACCGTTGCGACCTGTCTTGCCGCGCTTTCAACCTCGCGCGTTGCGGCCGCATCAAGCGGCGCAAGAAGCTTGGTTTCAGCTGCTGCAAATAGCGCCTCTGCATCCAAGAGCTCGGGCATTTTTTCAGCAAGTGCGGCACTGCCCCATTTGGTTTCTTCCCGCCCAGCATAAAGCCGTGTCAGCTGGCGGGTGACAGTGCGCGCGCCGTTGAGATCATGATTTTTCAGGGCTGTTTGTGCTGCATTTTGCAGCCGGTCCAAGCGGCGCAGTCGGGCAAAGGCCACGCATTCGCGCAAGACAATGATCGCCAATGTGAAACACAAAAGCCCAGTGAGGCCCGTTGCGATCCATCCCAATAATGGCGCGCGCGCTAATAAAGCGGTGATATAATCCCATGTGGCCAATGACACGACAAAACTCGCGAGGAAAAACGCCAATGACCAAAACCAACGCCCAAGGCGCGATGGCTTGCCTGCGGCAAGCTGTGCGGCCTTTTGTAAGGCCGCTATTTGGGGTGCATCAGCATCTTGGATAGGGGCTGCCATGGCTGGGTCAGCCGTGCTTTCTTGCGCGTCCAAATCAATCAGTACCGGGCCTTTTGTCACTGTAATGTCCTTTGCCGTATCATGTGTATTGGTGCCGCGTTCTGGGTCATAATTTGTCGCCCAATAGAAACTCAGCCGCTTTATCAAGCCTGATATGCGGCGGGCCCTCATCGGGGCGCAGGGTTTGCGGTGCGGGGGCAAAGCGCATCACCTCGTAGCCCGGCCCGTCCCATGTTTTTGCACCGCCTTCGGCAAGAGTAAGTAGCTCGCTTGGGTCTTGGGGCAATTGGCCGGGGTGAAAGGCGGCCATGGTGTTCGTGACCAGTAAACGGCCCTTAACCACACGCAGTTCTTCCCCGTTTTGCGTCACGGTGTCTTCAACCGTTGTGCGCAGCGCGGCTAGTGAGACGGCGGCGGTTTTAGCGCCCGCAAAATCGGCGCGATCTTTTGCCTCGCGCAGCAAGTTCTGCGTGATCGCGGTCAATTGCGGGTGTTGTGTGTGATGCAAATGATCAGCCTTTGTCGCCGCAAAAAGGATCTTTTCCACGCGGCGACCTTGGAAGATCCGGTTGAGAAATTTATTTCGCCCAGGGCGAAAGGCGTTTAATATGCCAGACATGGCTTGCCGCAAATCAGCCAGCGCAGGTGGCCCTGCATGGATCGCGCCAAGCACATCGATCAAGATCACTTGCCGATCAATTTTTGAAAAGTGATCGCGGAAAAACGGGCGGACAACATTGCGTTTATAGCTCTCATAACGGCGTGCAAATTCACGCCC
Source organism: uncultured Alphaproteobacteria bacterium (assembly GCA_929200295.1). GTDB lineage: Bacteria > Pseudomonadota > Alphaproteobacteria > Rhodobacterales > Rhodobacteraceae > Yoonia. The sequence continues at coordinate 29,819 of CAKMZE010000002.1, read as the reverse complement.
TAATGAGCCGCGCGCATAGTGTCCCTCAGGAAGCGGTGCAAAGGTCAAAACGGGCGAGCCTGCTAAATCGCCCGGCAAAATAAACCGCCCCGGTGAGCAATCAGAATACCCAGCCTCACGTGCTGCAATGAGATGCGCAGTATAAGATTTGGCGAGCGCTTGTGCCGCAACCTCATCCAGTTTTGCGTTTGCATCCACGGTTTCGAGTTGGGCAAGAAAATCTGCGGCAGCAGGGCGGTTTTGCACCCGGCTTAGGGCTGTTTGAGACCATGTGGCATAATCTTGATCCAAAAGCGCAAGATCAAGCAGCCACTCGCCGGGGTAATCCACGATATCAAGATGCAGCGTGCGCGGGCTTTGAAACCCGCTGAGCCGGCCAGGTGGCTGGATCTTAAAGGAGAGGCGCAGCTCGCTGATATGGCGCGTACCATCTGGCCATGCAGGCTCTTGCCCGGTGAGATTGCGCAGATGCGTTTCATAGTCAAACCGCGGTAAGGTATCATCGGGTTGCGGCTGCAAATATGCAGCTTGGATCGCACCATTCACCGCCGCAGTGAGCTGCGGCATGCGGCCACGGTCCATCAGATTGGCAACAAGCGATGTGATGAAAACGGTCTTGCCCGCACGGCTTAACCCGGTCACACCAAGCCTGATGGTTGGATCAGCAAAAGGCGCGGTCAGCGTCTCTGTGACCGCGCCAACCCCGCGTGAGATGTGATCTGTGACGTCTAAAATCCCCAAACGAGCAGGCCCTTATTCTTTGTGTTTGCCCATAGATAAGCACGCGGGGCATCAATGTGTAGGGATTGATTTTAACTGTCTTCCCCCCTAAGCCGCGCCTATGCCACGTTATGCGCTCCAAATTGAATACGACGGTCGGCCTTTCGCGGGCTGGCAACGGCAAGCCGATCAGCCTTCTGTGCAGGGCGCGGTTGAGGCTGCCTTGGCACGGCTTGAACCGGGGCCGCACACGATTGCGGCCGCCGGGCGCACAGATGCGGGGGTGCATGCAACCGCGCAGGTGGCGCATTGTGATCTGACGCAAAGCTGGGATCCGTTTCGCTTGTCAGAGGCGCTGAACTATCATCTAAAGCCTGCGCCTGTCGCGATCATTCGGGCCGCAGCGGTGCCCGACGACTGGCATGCACGGTTTTCAGCGACCGAGCGGCGGTATCTTTTCCGTATCATCGCACGTCGCGCGCCGCTTACGTTCGGGGATGGGCAAGCCTGGCGTATCAAGCATACGCTTGACGTGTCCGCGATGCAGGAAGGGGCAAAGCATCTGATCGGCACACATGATTTTACAACCTTCCGGTCCACTATGTGTCAGGCCAAAAGCCCGGTGAAATCCGTTGATGCGTTAGATGTCACTGAGGTGGCCTGTGATAATGGGGTCGAATACCGCTTTCATGTGCGGGCACGGTCGTTTTTGCACAATCAGGTGCGCAGCTTTGTCGGCACGCTTGAACGGGTTGGCGCTGGCGCTTGGCACCCTGATGATGTGGGCCACGCACTCGCCGCCTGCGACCGCGCCGCCTGCGGCCCCGTGTGCCCGCCACAAGGGCTATACCTTGCGGGCGTGGAATACCCGGACGGGCCGTTTTAGGGTCGTTGTATTGCGTCTCGTCAGATCGCGACTTCTTCGTTTCTTTGTAATGCTAAACTTTTGTTTCTGGAGCCACCTTGGCCATTTTCAAAAAATGATTGCTGCTCTTCAATCAATGCCATCACGTGTGCAAATGAGTCCGTCTTGATCGCCCAAAAGCCATTAAATGGGCGACTGATATCAAACAGCGTGACCAGCAAGAATGAAAGCAATGTACCCAAAACGAGGATGCACATTTCCCGCACAAAATCGAGACTGTTTGGCGCTTCTGTGAAAAAGGGATAGATCACGGCCAACGACATTATTCCTAACGCCATCAAAAGGTAGGGGGACATTTTGATTTCCATTTGGCTGATCCGCTTTGATCGCGCCATTGACAAGTCACTAAGGCTTTTCATTGTTTCAGCCAGCGCAATTTCATCATTCTGGTCTTCGATTTCTATTGATGAAACCAATATGACAGTTTCGCGTAAGATCGTTGAATTTTCTGAATTAACTTTGATTTCATCACCCACGACAATATTGTCTATGTACCGATAGAGATGAGCCAATAATTGTTTTGCAAATTGCTGTTTCTTTGGATTCTTTAGATCGAAATAGTACAGGTAACCAACCAAACGTTCAATATAGCTTGCTTCATCACTCAACATTTGCCGAAGCATATCGTGATCTGCCAATCCTTTCCAAAGTAGGAAGGCGATGCATATCGCATATAACGTAGCCAAGATGTTAAACAGCAAGTTCAAGTATTGGAAATTAGATCTCGAGGCTGATAGGAAATTAGCCATTATGGTAATCGAATAGGCCTCACGATAGACCCATACCATAAACAAGCCGAAGGCGAGAGGCACCATGACGCGGTAGATGAAAACAAAGCCGAAGCGGCGAGACCCACCAATCAACACAAACGCGTAACCACCACAGTAGGCCAATTGATATATAAGTCCGACACCAAGATTATAGAGAACAAATTGGCTGAAAACCCATGAGCCAACTGCAATACCGATAGGTAGCCTCAATTTTTCCCAGCCAGAAACACGATTAGGATTTTGGTTGTTCAACGTAACACTCCGATAACGTCATTCAATCTGTACGCGAACAGCCTAAGCACAAAATCTGCTTTTGAGGAACTGAAATTTTCACGAAGTAGCAAAACCAGATCCATTTTGGTGCGAGCTTAAACGTGCTTTTTCAAAATAGAGGTTTGTAAGGCCGTGGCCCGTCCCAGCCAAGCTGGCAATTAATTCCCCGTCCCGCCCAATATCCCCTCGAGGACGCTGCGGATGCTATCGCTGCCTTGGGCGCCTGAGGGTGTGTTGATCTGTGCGCCAGCGCCTTGGGGGATTTGCATTGGGAGCGGGACTGGGCTGCGGTCTTTGAGCACGCGGATCATTGTTTCGCGCCAGATATCGGCAGGCAGCCCACCTCCCGTCACACCAGAGAGTGGGCTGTTGTCGTCATATCCCATCCAAACACCGGTCACATAATCAGCGGTAAAGCCAATAAACCACGCATCGCGTGAGGCTTGGGTCGTGCCGGATTTGCCCGCAATATCCCAGCCATCGATTTGCGCGCGTCTGCCTGTGCCATGCTGCACGACTTGTGTCATCATCCAAGTTAGCTCGCGCGCGGCATGGGTGCGGATGATCCGCTCACCAATGCCGCCGGGCTGCGTCATGAGCGGGGTGTTATCCCCCAGCAAGCGCAGCTCAACCAGCCCATATGGGCTGACAGCGGACCCACCATTGAGGATACCCGCATAGGCGCCTGTCATTTCCAGCAGCGTACTTTCCGATACCCCCAAAGCCAGCGCCGGCCCATTGGCCATATCGCTTTGAACACCAAAGCCATTGGCCACTGTGCGTACGATCTCGCGTCCGACATCCTCTGATAAGATCACGGCAGGTACGTTGCGGCTCTCGGTGAGCGATTGGGTGAGCGTCACTGGCCCTTTAAATTCGCGGTCATAGTTCTGCGGGCACCATTCGCCGGACCCGGGCGTGTTCCAGCAGACCTCAACATCCTCGACGATGTCATTTGGCGAGAAATCAAGCTCGAGCGCTGCGGCATAGATAAACGGCTTAAAGGATGAGCCTGTTTGCCTGTGTGCCTGTGTCACCCGGTTAAAGGCGCCCGACACCGTTGGATCGCGGCCACCCACCATGGCGCGCACCGCGCCATCTGCTGACATCACGACAATTGCGGCTTCGGCTTTTGAGCCTTCACGTACTTTGTTTTCAAATATCCAAGTGAGCGCTTCTTCGGCTGCGGTTTGGATGCCTTGGTCAAGGGTTGTGCGGATGCGCACGTCTTCTGTTGTGTCGCGGGTGAAAAACTCGGGGCCCGAGGCCATCACCCAATCGGCAAAATACCCGCCCGCGCGGCGTTCTGCGGCCGCACTTAGGCTTGCGGGGTTTGCGCGGGCTTGGGCCGTGGCGCTAGACGAGAGCAATCCTTGGGCCTCCATCAAGCGCAGCACAATGTCTGCGCGATCTTGGGCGGCTTGCAGATTGCGGGTCGGCGCAAAGCTCGAGGGGGCGGGCAAAAGCCCCGAGAGCATTGCAGCTTCAGCCGGTGTCACCGCGGCCGCAGGTTTGCCAAAATAGCGCTGTGCGGCGGCTTCAAAGCCACGTGACCCACCGCCCAGATAGGCGCGGTTGAGATAAATGGTGAGGATTTCATCCTTGGTATAGGCGGCCTCTAGGCCCATTGCATAGACGGCCTCTTTGACTTTGCGCCATAGCGTGGTGCGGCGGCAGTCGTCTTCGTATGCGCGCTCGCTTTCCCATTTCGCGGGGTCGAAAGGCACGCCGAGGCATAAAAGCTTGGCCACCTGTTGGGTAATCGTTGACCCGCCATTGCCTGAGAGTGGCCCGCGCCCTGCACGCAAATTAATCCGGATCGCCGAGGCAATGCCGCGCGGTGAAATGCCAAAATGACGGTAAAAGCGTTTATCCTCGGACGCGACAACGGCATTCACAATATGCTGGCTCACTGTGTCAGTTGTGACCATGCCGCCGAATTGGTCGCCGCGCCAGGCAAAGACCGTGCCGTTGTGATCGGCCAATGTCACAGAGCCGCGTGCGCGCCCGTCGATCATCTGATCAATCGGGGGCATTTGCGCTGCAAAATAATATACGCCGATACCAATGATAATCGCCATGGCGAGGCTAAGACGCCATGTGAACCGCCAAATCATTCGCAAAACAGCGCGCAGAGCTGCAAAAATCCAGGCAATAGGCCCCCTACGCTTTGGCGCGGCTTTTTTACGTTTTGGTTTTTTGGGGGCAGCTTTAGGCGCGTTATAGCGCTTATCTGCCACAAGAGGCCTGCGATTTTTACCG
>CAKMZE010000002.1:20650-24859 GCA_929200295.1 uncultured Alphaproteobacteria bacterium | reverse complement strand
TCTACTCATTTCTGCTCTGCCATTTCTGATGGTCTTTGAGGCATCATAACGGGTGTTTTAGGGATTGTAGAGCCGTTTGGCGTGTCGTTTTTGATTCAGGCAATGCGTAAAATTTAATCAAAAAAGTTAAAGCGCACAAAATTTGTTCGTTCTTGTGGGTGTTTGCGCATGGAACATCGCCAAAACATTGTTTGCACATGCAGCATTTGTTCTCAAAGCAGCAAGCCACTTTGGCAATCTGTAGCTGACAAAGGAGAGATGTTCCTGTGAAATTTATTATTGCAACGATCAAACCATTCAAACTTGAGGAGGTCCGTGAAGCGCTCACTGCAATCGGCGTTCGCGGCATGATGGTATCAGAAGTAAAAGGGTTTGGCGCACAGTCCGGCCACACAGAAATCTATCGCGGTGCTGAATACGCGGTGAATTTTGTCCCCAAAGTGAAACTTGAAATCGCTGTCACAGACAGCATGTCTGAGCAGGTTGTCAGCACAATCGCACAAACTGCACAGACAGATAAAATCGGAGACGGGAAGATTTTTGTTCTCGACTTGGAAAGCGCCCTGCGTGTCCGCACCGGTGAAACGAACGAAGACGCACTTTAAGCGGTCTATGGAGCTAAATAATGAAATACCTAAATAAAATCGCCCTCATTGCTGGGCTTATGACTTTGCCATCTTTGGCAAGTGCACAAGCAGCCGAGACGCCGACACTCGAAGACATCGGCTTTATCTTTAACACCTTTATGTTCCTCGTCGCGGGCTTCTTGGTGTTCTTTATGGCCGCAGGCTTTGCCATGCTCGAGGCGGGTCTTGTACGCAGCAAGAACGTCACAATGCAGCTGACCAAGAACATGGCGCTGTTTTCACTGGCGTCGATCTTTTATTACATCTTGGGCTATAACCTGATGTACCCTGGCGATGGCTGGTCCATTGATGGCGTCTTGGGCGCGTTTGCTGTGACCGGTCTAGAGCCTGTCGGCCTTGAAGGGGCTGAGCCAGATCTCACCTATGCCTCTGTTGGTTCTGATTTCTTCTTTCAGTTGATGTTCTGTGCGGCAACCGCATCTATCGTTTCGGGTGCATTGGCTGAGCGGATCAAGCTGTGGCCGTTCCTTGCGTTTGTCGTGGTCCTGACAGCTGTAATCTACCCAATCCAAGCGTCATGGAAATGGGGCGGTGGTTTCCTTGATGACGCTGGTTTCCAAGATTTCGCAGGCTCAACTGTTGTCCACTCCGTTGGTGGCTGGGCTGCATTGGCAGGCGCGTTGATCTTAGGTCCACGTATTGGCAAATACAAAGATGGACGGGTTAACCCGATGCCAGGTTCAAACCTTGCACTTGCCACATTGGGTACATTCATCCTGTGGCTTGGTTGGTTCGGCTTTAACGGCGGTTCTCAGCTCTATATGGATACCGCTGGCAACGTTGCGGATATCAGCCGGATCTTCTCAAACACAAACACAGCCGCTGCTGCGGGTGCTGTTGTGGCGCTGATCCTCACACAGCTGATGTACAAAAAGACTGACCTGACGATGGTTCTTAACGGTGCGTTGGCTGGCCTTGTGTCGATCACTGCGGAACCGCTCACACCGACCTTGGTCGAAGCAACATTGATCGGTGGTATCGGTGGTGTGATTGTGGTCTTTACAGTGCCGCTGCTCGATAAGCTGAAAATTGATGATGTTGTCGGTGCGATCCCTGTTCACCTCTTTGCGGGTATCTGGGGCACAATCGCTGTCGTCTTCACCAATGATGCGGCCTCACTTGGCACTCAGCTCTATGCGATCATCGTTGTTGGTATCTTTACCTTTGTCGCAAGCGCTGTGGTTTGGTTTATCCTCAAGGCCACAACCGGCATCCGGGTAAGCGAAGAAGCTGAGATCACCGGTCTTGATACAACAGAGCTGGGTATGGAAGCATATCCGGAGTTTTCAAAAGGGTAATCCCTTCCCTTTCCATCCTTTTGGAGCACACTCTGCTCCGACCCGCACGTGAAAACGTGCGGGTCATTTTATTGCAAGATTATAAAGGTCGCATAGGTATCCCGCGCAAAATTCTTTCAAAATATTGCTAAATTTAGGATAATTTTCCATAAATGTAGGAAATACCCATGCAATCTGGGATCAGTTTCGCGAACATGTGCAAGATGATCGCGCGAACCAATGATTCCCCTCTTATTCTGCCGGAGAGCCCGCATGATCCAGACACCTTATTTACTTTTTCTTGGCGATGCGCCTGATCAGCTTGCTGCAAAAGTGGCCCAAGGCATTAAGGACTGGCGTCCAGATAACGCTGTTGGCCAATTGCGGATGGAGGGCTGCGGGGCTGATGTCGGTCTAACCGATATGACCCTTGCCGATGGTTTGGCTGCGGGGGCGAAAACGCTTGTGATCGGCGTGGCGAACCGCGGCGGCGTGATCTCTGACGCATGGCGTGCTGTGTTAGTCGAGGCACTGACAATGGGCTATGATATCGCCTCTGGCCTGCATAATTTGCTGCGCGATGAGCCAGAGCTGGTTGAGGCTGCAAATGCCAACGGTCGGACGCTCTTTGATGTGCGGGTGCCTTCGGTGGAATACCCGATTGCCAATGGGGTCAAGCGCGCAGGCAAGCGCGTGCTGGCGATTGGCACGGATTGTTCGGTTGGAAAGATGTACACCGGGCTTTGCATGGATGCTGAGATGCGCAAGCGCGGGATGAAATCAACGTTCCGCCCCACGGGGCAAACGGGCATTTTGATCACAGGTAATGGCGTTCCACTGGATGCTGTGATCGCTGATTTCATGGCCGGCGCCGTTGAGTATCTGACACCTGATAATGATGCTGATCATTGGGATCATATCGAAGGACAGGGCAGCCTTTTCCACGTCTCCTATTCCGGCGTGACCATGGCGCTAATCCATGGTGGTCAGCCTGATGCAATCGTGCTGGCGCATGAGCCGACACGCACGCATATGCGTGGCTTGCCGGGCTATCAGCAGCCGTCACTCGCGGCGCTGCGTGATATGGTGCTGCCGATCGCACGTGTTGCAAACCCTGCGTGTCAGGTTGTCGGGGTCTCAGTGAACACCCAGCACATGGGTGAGGATGAGGCAAAGGCTTACCTTGCTGAGGTTGAGGCCGAGATGGGCCTGCCAACGACTGACCCGTTCCGCTTTGGCGCTGAGCGTCTGGTTGATGCGCTTGCAGATATCTAACATAGTCAGCGCGTCGTTCGGTGCGGTGTCAGAAAGGATTGGTCACAGGTGAAAATCGATGTAACACGCGATGTTTTCCAGCTCGCGCAGGTGTTCACTATTTCACGCGGCTCGCGCACTGAGGCGCAGGTGCTGACCGTGCGCGTCCAAGATGGCGCGCATGCAGGCTACGGCGAATGCGTGCCCTACGCACGCTATGATGAGACGCTCGACAGCGTCACTGCAGAGATTGCGCAGTTGCCAGCAAACGTAACACGTGACAGCTTGCAAGAGCTTTTGCCAGCTGGCGCTGCACGCAATGCCGTGGATTGTGCGCTTTGGGATCTTGCCGCGAAAAAGGCAGGAACGCGGGTGTGGGATCTGTTGGGCCTGCCCGCGCCACGGCCTGAAATCACCGCCTATACGCTGTCGCTCGACACGCCAGACAAGATGCAGGCGCAGGCGGCGGAAAACGCGCATCGTCCGTTGCTCAAAATCAAACTGGGCACACCTGACGACATGGCCCGGCTTGAGGCGGTGCGCAAAGGCGCGCCGGATGCGCAGATCATCGTGGATGCAAACGAAGGCTGGACGGCCGAAGTTTATGCCGATCTTGCCCCGCATCTTTTGCGCCTTGGGGTGAAAATGGTCGAACAACCGTTGCCCGCTGGTGCAGATGATATGCTGGCTGAAATCGCCCGGCCATTGCCTGTCTGCGCAGATGAGGCCTGTCATGACCGTGCGTCCTTGCCGGGTCTGAAAGGCAAGTATGACATGGTGAATATCAAGCTCGATAAAACGGGCGGCTTGACCGAAGCCTTGGCGTTAAAACACGCCGCACAAGAGGCAGGTTATCAGGTGATGGTCGGCTGCATGGTCGGGTCGTCCCTTGCCATGGCACCAGCAACGTTGGTGGCGCAGGGTGCGGCGGTGGTGGACCTTGACGGGCCGCTCTTGTTGGCCGAAGACCGCGCGATACCACTGGAATATGACGCGGATGGGGTTCATCCGCCGAAACCGGAACTTTGGGG
>CAKMZE010000002.1:1335-20640 GCA_929200295.1 uncultured Alphaproteobacteria bacterium | reverse complement strand
CTGCATGGTCGGGTCTTCGCTCGCAATGGCGCCTGCGACACTGCTTGCGCAAGGTGTGGCCTTTACAGACCTTGACGGCCCGCTGCTTCTCGCCGAAGACAGGGCCGAGCCTTTGAAGTTTGATGATGCTGGGGTGCATGCACCCTTGCCAGGATTATGGGGATAAAACCATGCGGACGGTTTATGTGAATGGCGAGTATATCGCCGAAGATCAGGCGAAAGTATCCATTTTTGACCGTGGTTTCCTTATGGGCGACGGTATTTATGAGGTGACATCTGTTCTCGATGGTAAGCTGATTGATTTCGAAGGTCATGCGATACGTTTGCAGCGCTCGATGTCTGAGCTGGACATGCAAAGCCCGATTGAGATGGATGATCTTTTAGAGGTGCACCGCGAGCTGGTGCGTCTAAACGGCGTTGACGAAGGGATGATATATTTACAGATCACCCGCGGCGCACCCGATGATCGCGACTTTGTGTATCCTGATCCTGAGACGACGAAACCAACAATTGTGTTGTTCACACAAAACAAACCCGGCCTTGCCGATAGCCCAATGTCGAAAACTGGCATGAAGGTGATTTCAATCGCTGACCAGCGCTGGGCGCGACGCGATATTAAAACGGTGCAATTGCTTTATCCTTCCATGGCGAAAATGGCCGCGAAGGCCGCTGGCAAAGACGATGCCTGGATGGTTGAGGATGGCGCGGTGACCGAGGGCTCATCGAACAACGCCTATATCGTGAAAGGCAACACGATCATTACCCGCCACCTCGGCAATGAGATCCTGCATGGGATCACCCGCGCCGCTGTGCTGCGCTTTGCGCGTGAGGCGCAAATGAATGTCGAAGAGCGCAGCTTTACAATCGAAGAGGCACAAAAGGCGGATGAGGCCTTTATCACTTCGGCCTCGACATTTGTGATGCCAGTGGTTGAGATCGACGACGCCCCTATCGGGGCGGGCACCCCCGGCCCTGTCGTCGCGCGCCTGCGCGAGATTTATCTCGAAGAGATGCGCAAGGCTGCGATCTAAACGCGACGCACCTGTTGTGAACAGATAAAGCATCCTTCCCAAACCTGTGGAATTTACGGGAATGGGTTTGAGAAGGATGTGGCACGAAAAAGGGCAGCTGCGGCTACCCCGTTTGACCCGACTTAAAAACCTTACAGTTTTCCGTCATTGCCGCCTACGCCATTGTTTTCGAACCACTGCCGACTATAGCAAAAAGCAAGCACGATGATGTTGGTTGCACCGGGCTTTTGGCTTAGCTCTTTCCAGCGATTTGGCGCGGTTTGGTGGTAATCGCGAATGTTAATATTGCTGCTGGTGATTTTCGCGGAATCGAGATCTTCTTTCTTAAAGCTGACATCTTTGTCCGTTGCATCAACGGTGCCGTTGCTGCTGCCATGCGTGCCCGAGATGACATAGATGTTCTTTGCCATTTTGTGCGTTTTCACAAGATCGCGCAACGTGTCAAAAACTTCGTCCTTATCGGTTACATCATCGTAGCAATAGATATCAGGTTTCTTTGTACCACGATTGAGAATTGCGACTTCGGCCATATCAAGGGTCCTTTCCAGGGATGTGTTTGACGGGGCGCTTTTGCCCCTGTGTTTGCACGGTGCCTTGCGCCGCTTAAAACCCGCGCCACAGACACCTGCTGATCTGAATTGCACATACGCGCAAAGCCACGCTAAGCGACGTTTTCGCGTTGAAAATGGGCTACGAAGGACAGCGAGTGGCAGAAAAATAAGGCACCGTGAAACTCGGCAGGCTGCGCGATATGCGATCCCAAATATTGTATTCGGGCCATGCGCCTTTCAATGAGGCGCTGTGTATATTTCGCCCATTCAGCGTCTAGCATTTGTCAATTCGCGCAAAGCCGCATAGAAGCTGCAAAACGGAATTTCTGAGCAAAGGTGACCCCCATGTCAAACCCCTCTCTTTTGATCCTAGCAGGTGACGGTATCGGTCCCGAGGTTATGGAACAAGTTAAGCGCATTATCGGCTGGTATGGCGATAAGCGCGCGCTGACCTTCGATGTGTCTGAGGATCTTGTTGGTGGTGCCGCCTATGACGCGCATGGCGTGCCGCTGCATGATGACACGATGGCAAAGGCGCAAGAGGTTGATGCCGTGCTATTGGGTGCAGTTGGCGGCCCGAAATATGACGATCTGGATTTCAGTGTGAAGCCCGAGCGCGGCTTACTGCGCTTGCGCAAAGAGATGGACCTGTTTTCAAACCTGCGCCCTGCGCAGTGCTTTGATGCTTTGGCCGATTTCTCAAGCCTGAAGAAAGATATCGTTGCAGGTCTTGATATTATGATCGTGCGCGAGCTGACATCAGGCGTGTATTTCGGTGAACCACGCGGTATTTCGGTTATCGATAATGAGCGTGTGGGGGTGAACACCCAGCGTTATACCGAAAGCGAAATTGCACGTGTCGCCCGCTCTGCGTTTGAACTGGCCAAGAAACGCGGCAACAAGGTTTGCTCGATGGAGAAAGCCAATGTGATGGAAAGCGGTATCCTTTGGCGTGATGTGGTCAATGAGGTCCATCAGGCAGATTACGCTGATGTTGAGCTAAGCCATATGTATGCGGATAATGGTGCGATGCAGCTTGTGCGCGCGCCAAAGCAGTTTGATGTGATCCTGACTGATAATCTCTTTGGTGATATCCTTTCGGATTGTGCGGCGATGCTGACAGGGTCACTAGGGATGCTGCCATCGGCCTCATTGGGGCTGCCAATGGCCAATGGCCGACCAAAGGCGCTTTATGAGCCGGTGCACGGTTCGGCGCCGGATATCACGGGCCAAGGTAAAGCCAACCCGATTGCATGTATCCTCTCATTTGCGATGGCGCTGCGCTATTCCTTTGACCAAGGGGCCGAGGCCGACAGGCTTGAGGCCGCGATTGAGGCAGTGCTTGCCTCGGGTGCGCGCACGGCGGATCTGATGGGCCCTGAGGGTGGCACGCCGATGTCGACCACAGATATGGGGGATGCGATCCTCGCGGCATTGGATGCAAGTGTTTAAGCATCGCTGGTCTCTGACTGCGGGCATCCTTGTTCTTGTTGGCGGATGTATCGCGCTGGGTGATCTATTGGTTGCGCAAGACTTTGATGACGCGATGCCGCTTACTTTAACGGTGGAGGGTCCGGCGCTTTATATGTCGGGTGAGATCACGCCAGACACAGATGATGCGTTTGCCGCCGTAATTGCGGCAAACCCACAGATCACAACATTGATCGCTTGTGAGATCCCAGGGTCATTGGACGATGAGACGATGATCGCGCTGTCATACCGTGTGCGTGAGCTGGGGCTCAAAACACATTTGACCGCCCGCAGCCTCGTGGCATCGGGCGGGACAGATTTATTCCTCGCAGGAACCGTGCGCACAATCGCGGATGGCGCGAAAATCGGTGTACATTCTTGGTCAGACGGTGAGAATGACGCGGCTGATTTTCCGCGCAGCTCACCAGAGCATGCGGCCAACCGCCAGTACATCGCGGATATGCTCGGGGATGATGCATTTTATTGGTTCACAATTTACGCAGCGCCTGCGGATGATATGTATTGGATGACAGCAAACGATATCGCGACCTATGGCTTAGCCACGCAGGCAGCAGCATCTGAGGCAGGATTTGAATGCCCGTAAAAGTGGGCAGCACCATTTGCATCTGATGTGTGAAGAGGCGTAGCATGCGGTCATAACCAAAGGATAAGAGCATGTCGTCTAACGCGAAAGGGGCGCTATTTGCACTGGCTGCATTTGGCATTTTTGCGACCCATGACGTGATTATCAAGGTGTTGGGTGCGGTTTATGCCCCTATTCAGATCGTATTTTTTTCGGTGCTGTTGTCCTTTCCGTTGGCCACATTAATGCTGATGCGCGATGCATCGCCGGGCACGTTGATCCCCAATCATCCTTGGTGGCTTGGCTTGCGGACGCTTGCGGCTGTGATGACAGGCGTGTCCGCATTTTATGCGTTTTCCGTGCTGCCGCTTGCGCAGACCTATGCGATCATCTTTGCGTCGCCCTTGATGATTACGATTCTCGCCATCCCCGTCTTGGGTGAGACTGTTGGCGTGCGCCGTTGGATTGCTGTTCTGGTCGGATTGTTGGGCGTGATGATCGTCTTGCGACCGGGGACGACAGAGCTGACATTGGGCCACGCGGCGGCATTGGCCTGTGCCACAGGCGGGGCGATTGCCTCAATCGTGGTGCGCAAGATCGGGCCAGATGAGCGCCCGGTTGTGATGCTGCTTTACCCGATGATGGCGAACTTCATCATCATGGGGGCGTTATTGCCAATGGTCTATGTGCCGATGCCGATTGATCATTTGGCATTACTCGCTGTGGTGGCGGTTTTTGCTTGGATCGCGAGCCGGCTTATTATTGCAGCTTATCAGACCGGAGAAGCCGTGATCATTGCGCCAATGCAATATTCACAAATCGTCTGGGCAACGGCCTATGGCTATCTGTTCTTTGATGAGAGGGTGGATGCGCAAACGCTTATCGGTGCTGGTGTGATTATCGCCTCGGGACTTTATATTGTACTGCGCGAAAGCAACAGCGGACGTTCAGCAACGACACCCGTGTTGCGCACGCGCTCAAGGTCTGAAACCGGGACGATCCCACGCATTTCGCTGTTTATGCGCGCGCGGGGGCAAAAACCGCCGCGCTAGCCCGCAACCCGCAAGACGATCTTGCCAATATGGGCGTTGGTTTCCATATAGGCATGAGCTTTGGCAGCTTGTTCGAGTGGAAATTCACGATCGATCACAGGCAGGATCTGGCCGCTTGCGATACGCGGCCACACATGGATGCGCAGGCTTTTTGCGATCTCAGCCTTTGCGATGTCTGACTGCGGGCGCAGGGTTGATCCGGTGAGGGTAAGACGCCTTGTCATCATTTGCATCATATTGAGGGTAGTTTTCGGGCCTTCGAGAAATGCAATTTGGATGAGGCGGCCATCATCTGCGAGGGTGTTTATATTACGCTCAATATAAGACCCGCCAACCATATCGAGGATCACATGCGCGCCGCCGACATCTTTCATGATGTCTTGGAAATCGTCAGTGCGGTAGTTGATGGCGTGCTCCGCGCCGAGCGCGATGCATGCTTTGCATTTCTCGTCAGATCCGGCTGTGGTAAAGACACGCGCACCAAAGCTGCGCGCGAGCTGAATGGCGGTTGTGCCGATGCCAGAGCTGCCACCATGGATGAGAATGCGCTCGCCCGCTTTGAGCTCAGCGCGCATGAACACATTGGACCAGACGGTAAAGACAGTTTCTGGCAGGCAGGCGGCTTGTTTCAGATCGCAGCCATCAGGGATGGGCAAGCAGTGGGATGCAGGTGCAATTGCATATGCGGCGTAGCCCCCGCCGGGCAGCAATGCGCAGACAAGATCGCCGATAGCCAATCCAAAGACGCCGTCGCCAATCGCGGCAATGCGGCCTGCGCATTCTAATCCAAGACGCGGTGAGGCCCCCTTTGGCGGATGATAGAGCCCTGCACGTTGTAGGACGTCTGGGCGGTTGACGCCTGCATAGGCGATCTCGATCAGGACCTGCCCGTATTCTGGGGTGGGCATCGGTGTAGTTGTGGGTGTCAGAACATCCGGTGCCCCATGAGACGTCATTTCAATGATACGCATCTGATTTGGGAGCGTCATGACATATCTCCTACGCCAGTGGTGGGCAAATTGCCCACCCTACAGCCTGTATATGTAGGATGGGCAATTTGCCCATCTTTGTTTTAAGATTGCGGATCATTCCAAAACCCGGGTAAATCAACGGGCGGAATGCGCGCGGGTGGTTTGATCATCTGCATGATCGTTTCGATCGGTGCCAATGCCGGGCGCAGGGCTTTATTTTCGCGGATTTGCAGTTTGAGGGCTTCAAACTGCATGACCTCAGCAATGCGCCGGTCGATAAACGCATGCGTATCGCAATCGCCTTCGGATTGGTCCCCAAGCCAGAACAGAACCGTCGCAGCATAAACCCCTGCCAATGTCGTGCGCTTCGTATACCAATTGATATCATCCGCACGATCACCCAGTGATACCCAGATCGTATTGGCAGTGCCCCAAATCAATTCGGCACCGAGCGGTGCCAGATGCGGCAAGGTAAAAAGAGCGGTTCCGCGACGCACGATGTCTTTATCCTCAACCGCTGCCAAACGCAGCTTAATCGCCAAAGCGACTTTATCGCGAAAGCGCATATTCTGAAGGTCATGCGACTTGAGCGCGGTGACCATCGCCTCATCCCCTTGCACATGATACATCTTAGCAAGGTCCACTGCACCCCTTGGGCACATGACATGCGCTTGGGCTTTTGATATTCCAACTTCAATAACAGCTGCCTCAAAAGCCGATTGTCGCCAGCCATCAAAGCTCACATGAGGGAGAATGGCGTTCAGCAATGCTTGCTTTTGTGGATCAAGAGGGCTGCGCGCCATTGGGTACTCCTTTGGATATAGACTAGACAAATAGAGCTTACCTTGCTACATGCCCACATCCTGCAAATTATTGCAAATCTAGATTAGAAAGGTGGTGTATACCACATGCAGGTAAGTGTTCGTGATAACAACGTCGATCAGGCGTTGCGTGCTCTGAAGAAAAAGCTCCAGCGTGAGGGCGTTTTTCGTGAAATGAAGCTAAAGCAGCATTTCGAAAAGCCGTCGATCCGCAAAGCCCGTGAAAAGGCAGAAGCAATCCGCCGTCAGCGTAAGCTGGCGCGCAAGAAAGCGCAGCGTGAGGGGCTGCTGTAAAGCAACCCTAACGATGTACGAATAGCAAAGCCCCCGTGGATCCTAGGTCTGCGGGGGTTTTGTATTTAGGGAGTGAATTTGCGCATCCATCATAGTGGCAAAAACCGGGATCAGGTCGCGCCAATTGCCACCCTGCAATGCAGCGGCAGCTAGCGCACCGTAGGGGAAATCTGGCCTCGGCCGCAGCTTTAGGAATGGTGGTAAATTATACCGCATCGCAATCGCGGCGGTCCAAAGTCGCGCGGTGCGGCCATTGCCGTTCATAAACGGGTGAATGCGGATCCATTCAAAATGCGCCCAAGCACAAAACTGAATAACTTCTTGTTGTTGGGCCGCTGTAGGAATGGCACCCACTGGGATCAGACGGTCCAGATAGGCGGCAGCGCGCTGCAACTGGGTTTCAAATTTCGTAAGGTCAGCGGCGACCTTTGCAAAGGGTGTGCCCAAATGCCCGTCTACATGCACGTCAATATGCACACCCGGCTCACCTCGAAAAGTACCGACATAGGCGGGATCATCGGGATCAAGCCGCTCCATGATGCTCGTGTGCCATTTTTTCATCAAGGCAAGCGTCGGCAGGCAGCGGGTGCGAAACGCATCCCGAGCCTGCCGCAGAACCGCGGTCAGATTCGCCTCGAGCTGAGGCGTATTGCGGTCCCAATCAGCCATCTAGGATGGCCAGAATTGAGCTGTTGTCATCGTCATTGTGTGCTCCTTTTGTATGAACAGTCTGGGTAACGATTTGCCCCTCAGCAGGGTCGGGATGACCTGCGCTTTCGCTTGCTGCGATATCTGCAATCGCGGCCTCAAAGTCGGGGTCGCTTGCAAGATAGGCATGAAGGGCGTGTTGTGAGGCATCGAGGGTCTCTCGTTTCTCATCCAGAATTTCGCCAATATATTTGGCAAGCGCGTCGTTGATCAGTCTGTTCAGTGTGGTTTTTTGTAGTGTTTTCAGATGGTCAACGCTCGATTTGAGCGCGGCATCTAAACGGACAGTGGTTTGGTAGTCGGACATAGAATTAGATATGTCATGGGGTTCTCCTTTTTACTGACTGATATCAATATACATATTTTGATACCAAAAATCAATATTTCCAAAAATTATGGTTTCAAAATGATAAATTGAAACCATTTACACGCGAGGTGTAGGCGTTAATCTCAGACCCATGTTCACTCATCTCGCAGCCTTCACCCACACCACGCCCGAGGGCATCACCCTCAAGGGTGTTACAGGCGGGAATGGTCCGCCCTTGCTGCTGCTTCACGGCTATCCGCAAACCCATGTAATGTGGCACAAGGCGGCGCCGCTTCTTGAGCGCCATTTCACGCTCATAATCCCTGATTTGCGTGGGTATGGTGCGTCATCAAAGCCGCCGACAACCGCAGATCATGCGCCCTATTCGAAACGCGCAATGGCGCAGGATATGGTGCATTTGATGACTCATTTTGGGTATGATCAGTTTGCTATAGTTGCGCATGATCGCGGTGCGCGTGTTGCGCATCGCTTAGGGATGGATCATCCAAATCGCGTGACGAAAATGACCCTGCTCGATATTGCGCCAACACGCGAGATGTATGCCAATACGACAGATGGCTTTGCGCGCGCATATTGGCATTGGTTCTTTTTGATCCAAGACGCGCCATTTCCAGAAAATATGATTGCCGCAAACCCGCGCGCCTATGTGCACAAAAAATGCGGCGCATGGTCTGCGGGTGCCTCGCCAATAGCATCAGAGGCGATGGCGTATTATGTACAAGCTTTTGAAGACCCAGCAACGATCCATGCGTGCTGTGAAGATTACAGAGCAGCGGCGAGCATTGATATCGCACATGATAACGCGGATGGGGATCGCAAGTTGACCGCACCGTTACAGGTGCTTTGGGGCGCGCATGGGGCAATCGAGGCGCATTTTGATTGCCTGGCTCTTTGGCGGCAAAGGGCTGAAAATGTCATAGGTCATAGGCTGCCAGCAGGACATTACTTAGCTGAGGAAGTGCCAGAGATGGTTGTGCGAGACGTTCTCGCTTTTCATGGCGACGCTTAGGATATGCTCTCTTTGAATGGTGCCATGCCTGCGCGGGCAAGCTCGTCTGCACGTTCATTCTCGGGATGGCCTGCATGGCCTTTCACCCATTCCCATGTGACGTCATGACGGGCGACAGCCGCATCAAGACGTTTCCAGAGCTCTTCGTTTTTAACAGGCTTTTTGGCGGCGGTTTTCCAGCCGCGTTTCTTCCAGCCGTGGATCCATTGGGTGATCCCGTCTTTGACGTAGACACTGTCGGTCACAAGCGTGAGGGTCGATGGCTTGTCGAGTGTTTCAAGAGCTGCGATTGCGGCCATAAGCTCCATCTGGTTGTTGGTTGTTTGTGCGGCCCCGCCATTTAATGCGCGCTCTTTGAGCACCGTGTCGCCATCGCGTGCGATGAGCACAACCCCCCATCCCCCAGGGCCCGGGTTGCCCGAGCATGCGCCATCTGTGTAGGCATATAATGCAGGCATCAAAGCGGCTTTCTTGCGCGGATTACGACCCATGGGTCAAGAGTGCCCGCAAACCCCATATCCCGGCCTTCATCCTGACCACAGGGGACGAGCCCCGCGTCTTGCAATAGCTGTGTAAGCTCGGGGATTGTGACATATGTGTAGAGCCGTTCGATCTGATCACGGTCCTCGCCTTCGCCGGTTTTCATACCGATATGAAACGCGCCGCCGGGGCGTAGTGCTGTGTATAAGGCGGCAAGGTGATCAGGTAATGCTGATCGTGGGGCATGTAGCAGTGAAAAATTTGCCCAGATCCCATCAAACGCAGCAACCATATCGATCTCATCAAACCGCATTTGTTGTGCATTCAGCCCATATTTTTTCTGCGCGAGGGCAATCATGCCAGCAGAGGCATCAACCGCAAGGGGCTGAAACCCGGCATTGCGCAGATGCACTGATGCGGTGCCCGGACCACAGCCAAGATCAAGAACAGAACCACCCGGTGGGAGCATTGCCATAAAGGCCTGCAATTGCGCATCAGGCGTGTCAGAGGCGATCAGATCGGCATAATCGCCAGCCTTTGCATCATAAAGCGCAATTGTTTTCGTATCTGCCATTCGCCACCTCTTTTCAGCACTTCGGGTTTCATTGCAGATACGCATGATCGCAGATTTCTTGCAAGGGAACTTAAGCCGTTTCACGCAAGACGCGGGGTACTTTGAACTCAACATTTTCAATGGCGGTCTCAACGGTCTCAACGGTGACATCATAGCGCGATTTGAGCGCATCAATGACCTCTGTAATAAGAACCTCTGGCGCTGATGCACCCGCTGTGATCCCGATGCTACGGATGCCATCCAATGCGCGCCAATCGATATCTGTGGCGCGCTGTACAAGCTGCGCATAATCGCAGCCCGCGCGGGCACCAACCTCGACCAAACGTTTTGAGTTGGATGAGTTCGGCGCACCAACGACGAGGATCGCATCACATTGCGCTGCGATTGCTTTGACGGCCTCTTGCCTATTGGTGGTGGCATAGCAGATATCTTCTTTGTGCGGCCCAACGATCTGCGGAAAGCGGGCTTGGAGGGCTGCGACAATATCTTTGGTATCATCAACTGAAAGCGTGGTCTGTGTCACAAAGGCGAGCTTTTGCGGATCGCGGGGGGTGACGCCGGCCACATCATCGACGGTTTCAACAAGCAGTACCTCACCTGCGGGAAGCTGGCCCATGGTGCCCTCGGTTTCGGGGTGTCCTGCGTGGCCGATCATGACCATTTGCAGCCCGTTATCTGCATGGCGCTGGGCTTCGATATGGACTTTGCTCACTAAGGGACAGGTGGCATCGACGTAGACCATGTTGCGCTTTTGCGCGGCGGCAGGCACGGATTTTGGCACGCCATGGGCGGAAAAGATGACAGGACGGTCGTCGGGGCAGGCGTCGAGATCTTCGACAAAGATTGCACCCTTGGCCTTGAGCCCGTCGACGACGAATTTATTATGGACGATCTCGTGGCGTACAAAAACCGGTGCGCCCCATTTTTCCAGCGCCATTTCGACGATCTTGATCGCCCGGTCCACGCCTGCGCAAAACCCGCGTGGCGCAGCAAGATATAGGGTCAGCGGGGCTTTGGGCATTGCGGTCTCCGAAATTGCTTGGCCACAGAGGTAGGCAATTGAGACCGGCAGATCAACGTGTTGTTACCAAAATGAGCGGCTATGCCGCACGACATTCTTGATTGCCGCAAGAGGAGAGGTCAGGGCACAAAACTGATCCGCGCCCTGACGGGTGTTCTTAAGATGCGCTTTCGTCGGTGTCTTCAGCGGGTGTCGCTTCTTCCTCGATGCGAGGTTCGCGCGTTGGGCGTCCGACAACATCACGCAGTTCATCGAGCTCAATAAAATTGTCGCATTGGCGACGCAGTTCATCTGCGATCATCGGTGGTTGGCTGCGAATGGTTGAGACAACAGAAACGCGGACACCCTTGCGCTGAAGCGCTGCAATCAGCGGTCTGAAATCGCCATCACCAGAGAAAAGTACAATGTGATCGACATGCTGCGCGAGCTCCATCGCATCGACCGCGAGCTCGATATCCATGTTGCCCTTTACCTTGCGGCGGCCCATACTGTCAGTATATTCCTTGGCCGGTTTCGTGACCATGGTGAAGCCGTTGTAGTTCAGCCAATCTACCAGCGGGCGAATAGGAGAATATTCATCGTTCTCGAGCAAGGCGGTATAGTAAAATGCCCGCAACATTCTTCCCCGGCGCATAAACTCAGTTCGGAGCAGCTTATAATCTATATCAAACCCAAGCGATTTGGCAGCCGCATATAGGTTCGCTCCGTCAATGAAGAGCGCGAGGCGCTCGTCACGATAAAACATTCAGTATCCTTCCCATGTGTTTACCACGCATTGTTTATGAATAAATTGGTGATATAAAACGCTGCGTAACAAGGGTTTAGTATAGGAAAATAACGGGTGCTGCAAGATATACCCCATTTGGGGGAGCACGGCGAAACCATAATCGCGCTTGGGTCGAATGCCGCTTCCCCATGGGGAAATCCGATTGTTACGGTTTCAGAAGCAGTTAACCGTATTGAACGGATGTTTGATGCAGCAGGGCGGACCAGCAAAATGTATCAGACGCCTGCATTTCCTATCGGATCTGGGCCTGCGTTTATCAACGCAGTAGCGGTTTTCCGCACAGCATTATCACCACTAGAGATTCTCAATATTCTACATCAGATTGAGGCCGAGGCGGATCGCGAACGAACAGTGCGATGGGGGCAAAGAACCCTTGATCTTGATTTGATTGCTTGCGGCGATCTTGTACTGCCTGATGCCGACACGCATTCAGATTGGCGCAACTTGGCTTTGTCAGAGCAAATGGAGCGTGCGCCGGATGAGCTGATCCTGCCGCATCCGCGCATGCAGGATCGGGCTTTTGTGTTGCAACCCTTGCGGGATGTCGCGCCGGATTGGGTGCATCCGGTTTTTGGGGTGTCTGTGGCCGCGTTATTGCAGCAATGTTCAGTACATGATCGCGACAGTGTCGTGCCAATCGACGCCGCAGATATAGAATTGCAAGGGTAGCCTTCGGAAATAGCTTGTCTTCTGCGAGCGAAGTGCTTAAATCGCTGGCTTGTAGAATCTCTCTTTGCAGCTTTAGGAATGTGCCATGGCCCGCGTCACCGTTGAAGATTGTGTTGATAAAGTCCCAAACCGGTTCGACTTAGTGATGTTAGCCGCGCATCGGGCGCGTGAGATCGCATCAGGTGCACCGATTAGCGTTGATCGTGATAACGACAAAAACCCCGTTGTTTCATTGCGTGAGATTGCAGAAGAGACCCAATCAGCAGAAGATTTGCACGAGCGGATGATCGAAGCTAATCAAACGCAAATCGAAGTGGATGAGCCAGAAGAAGATAGCATGTCGCTTCTGATGGGTGCTGAGACCGATAAGCCTGTTGAGGACGATATGTCCGAAGAGAAGCTTTTGCGCGCATTGATGGAAGCCCAAGGCCCCCGTTAATATGAGACACTAGGCAATGGACCATACGACAACTGCTGACGATCTTGTTGCGCAGGTTCTTGCCTATAACCCTCGGACAGATACAGATAAACTACGTACAGCCTACGCCTTTGGTGAGGCGATGCATGAGGGTCAGTTTCGCCATTCCGGCGAACCTTACTTTATGCATCCGGTTGCTGTGGCAACGATCCTCGCAGATCAGCAGATGGATGATGCGACGCTGATCACAGCCTTGTTGCATGATACGATCGAAGACACCAAAGCGTCGTTTCAAGAAATCGAAAAACGTTTTGGGCGCGAGATTGCGGATCTCGTTGATGGGGTTACAAAGCTCACCAATTTACAGCTGACCAGTACCCAGACAAAGCAGGCCGAGAATTTCCGTAAGCTGTTTATGGCAACCAGCCGCGATCTACGTGTGACGCTTGTGAAGCTTGCTGACCGTTTGCATAATATGCGCACAATCAAAGCGATGCGCCCTGAAAAACAGGCGCAGAAATCGCATGAGACCATGGAGATTTTCGCCCCGCTTGCAGGGCGCATGGGTATGCAATGGATGCGCGAAGAGCTCGAAGATCTCGCGTTTCGGGTGTTGAACCCTGAAGGACGTAGCTCGATCATTCGACGTTTTATAACGCTTGAGCGCGAAACCGGTGATGTTGTTGATAAAATCACATCCGATATGCGGGTTGAGCTGGAAAAGGCAGGGATTGTCGCAGATGTGATTGGACGCGCCAAAAAGCCCTATTCGATTTGGCGTAAGATGCAGGAAAAAGAGCAGTCGTTTAGCCGGCTCTCGGATATCTATGGGTTTCGGATTATTACGGCGACCGAGGCAGAGTGTTACAGGGTGTTAGGCGCGATCCATCAGCGCTGGCATGCGGTGCCGGGGCGTTTCAAAGATTACATCAGCCAGCCGAAATCAAACGGCTACCGCTCTATTCACACAACAGTTTCTGGCCGCAGCGCAAAGCGGGTAGAGGTGCAGATCCGTACGCGTGAAATGCATGAGGTGGCGGAAACAGGGGTCGCGGCCCATTGGTCTTATCGCAATGGTGAGCGGGTCGAAAACCGCTTTGCGGTGGATCCTGTTGAATGGATATCAAAGCTGACCGAGCGTCTCGATGATGATCAAGATCACGAAGGGTTTCTCGAGGCGGTCAAGCTTGAGATGTATCAAGACCAAGTGTTTTGCTTCACGCCCAAAGGTGATGTTGTGAAACTGCCGCGTGGTGCCACACCTATTGATTTTGCTTATGCGATCCACACGCGGATCGGGTCCGCGATTGTCGGCGCAAAAGTCGATGGTCTGAGAGTGCCCTTGTGGAACCGTTTGAAAAACGGACAATCGGTTGAGGTGATCACAGCTGAAGGGCAAGCGCCGCAAGCAACCTGGATTGATATCGCGGTCACCGGGCGCGCGAAAACCGCGATCAGGCGATCTCTGCGCGAGAAGGATCGCGAGCGTTTCATCAGTTTGGGGCGTGAATTGGCACGCGTGGCGTTTGAAAACATCGGCAAAAAGGCCACCGAAAAGGCATTGCGCACCGCGGCAAAAGCGCTCGCGCTGGAAGACAGTAGCGATCTGCTTGCGCGGTTGGGCTCGGCTGAGATGACGGCCTTGCAGGTCGTGCGCACAATTTACCCAGACCTTGTTGAAACAGCAGGCGAGGAAGTTGATGCAGGCCGTGCAGTTATTGGTCTGAGCCATGATGAGAACCACGCACGCGCAAAATGCTGCCAGCCCGTGCCGGGAGAGCGTATCATCGGCATCACCTACCGGGGGCGGGGGGTTGTCGTGCATGCAATTGATTGCGACGCACTGGTGGATTACGAAGATCACCCGGAGCGTTGGATTGACCTGCACTGGCAAGAGGGCACCCATAGGGCAATCAATACCGTCTCACTAGATGTGACGATTACCAATGATGCCGGTGTTTTGGGGCGTATTTGCACGCTCATCGGCGAATTAGACGCAAATATTTCCGATCTTAATTTTACCGAACGGAAGCCTGATTATTATCGTTTAATGATGGATATTGATTTTAGGGATGCAGAGCACCTACATCGGGTGATGACAGCACTTGAGGCAGAAAGCCATGTATCCAGTATTGAACGGCATCGTGATCCTGGGCTGGCAAGCGCAAGTCAATTGCATCATGCGTAGAGCGCCCATGTGGGCAAAAGGAATTTAAGTGGTTTTTAAGCGCCGAGACAGACGCCCAGTTTGGCAAGTGACTGCTGACTTTATCTACCCGCGCGGTGGATGGTCACGCGCAGCACAATACGTCAAACATCGGGTCCGGCGCTTGCCTGATACGCCAGAAAGGATCGCGCGTGGGATTTGGGCGGGGGTTTTTGCAGCCTTCAGCCCATTTTACGGCTTTCATTTTCTTGTTGCAGTACTTTTTGCAAAACTCATGCGTGGGAATATCCTAGCGTCATTGATGGCGACTTTTTTTGGCAACCCTTTGACTTATGTCCCGATTGGGGTTGCGGCACTTTCAAGCGGGCACGCGATCTTGGGCAAACCATTTGATCGCAGTGTTTTGCGAGGCACGCCAGAAAATGACATGTGCGGTTTAGGCTGCCAGTTCGGGAATGCGTTCGCTGATATTTGGCATAACATAAAGGCTGTCTTCACCACGCAACAGGCGGATTGGCAAAGTTTGCAAGTCTTTTATGACGAGGTGTTCTACCCTTATTTGATTGGTGGCACTGTCTCGGGTGTGATCGTTGCGACGGTTTGCTACAGTCTGGTTGTTCCAGTGCTCAGTGCGCAGCAAAAACGCCGCAAAAAGAAACTCGAAGCTAAATTGGCTAAGCTGGGGCAAAGCAGTGTTGAATGAACCGCGACATAATGCAAGGTATGGATGCGTTTCATAAGGAAAGATCAGCCATGACACAAAGGCAGCGCTTGGGCGTCAATATTGATCATGTGGCCACTGTACGAAATGCCCGCGGTGGCGATAACCCTGATCCGCTACGCGCCGCATTGGCGGCACAAGATGCTGGGGCCGATGGGATCACGGCGCATTTGCGGGAAGATCGGCGTCATATCACGGATGCAGATATGGCCGCGATTGCAGAGGCAATATCGATTCCGCTGAATTTCGAAATGGCCGCAACCGAAGAGATGCAAAGCATCGCCTTGAAAACGAAACCTCATGCGGTGTGCCTTGTGCCAGAGCGGCGTGAAGAACGCACAACTGAGGGCGGGCTAAATGTTGCCAATGATGACAATCATCTTGCGCTTTATATCGCCCCTTTCAAAGACGCAGGAACACGTGTGTCTCTCTTTATTGGCCCTGATGACGTGCAGATTGCAGCTGCGGCGCGTATTGGTGCAGATATAATCGAATTGCATTGCGGCACCTATTGCGACGCTGTGGCAGAGGGGCGCGCTGCTGATGCTGCGCAAGAGCTAGCGCGCTTAACATCTGCCGCGACTTATGCGCATGGTCTGGGGTTGGAGGTTCATGCAGGTCACGGCTTGACCTATGACAGTGTGCGCCCGATAGCTGCTTTGCCAGAGGTGATTGAGCTGAACATCGGACATTTTATCATTGGCGAGGCTATTTTTACGGGTCTTGGCCCTGCCATTTCAGAAATGCGCCGCATTATGGATGACGCGCGTGCCAGTGATCAGGCCTAAGCGTTTGCGCAAGTTTTTCATTGAAAGCACAGATCAATGATCCTTGGAATTGGAACAGACCTCGCCAATATTGAGCGGATCCAAGGCACGTTGGATCGGTTCGGTGATCGTTTCAAGACCCGCGTGTTTACGGATACTGAGCGTGCCAAGGCAGAGCGCCGCAAAGATATCGCAGGCACATACGCAAAACGGTGGGCTGCCAAAGAAGCCTGTTCAAAGGCGCTGGGCACTGGGCTTGCCATGGGGATCTCATGGAAAGACATGACAGTTAGCAACCTGCGATCCGGGCAGCCAGTGATGGCGGTCACAGGCTGGGCAGCAGACCGTTTAGCGGAAATGACACCCCCAGGGTATGAGGCCATTATCCACGTCACGCTTACTGATGATCACCCTTGGGCGCAGGCTTTTGTCGTGATTGAAGCGCGCAAAATAGATAATTGAGGGAATTAACCACGATATTTTTCCCATTGTGTCAGCGGTTGACAGCGTCTAGTCGGGATTGCATGTAGCCGGATACGAACAAAAGCGATTTAAAGGACAGATACATGGCCGAAGCCACAGGCTTTATCACGAGCGTCAAAGAAACAGTAAAAACAGTTGTCTACGCGCTTTTGATTGCTGGACTGTTCCGCACCTTATTCTTTCAGCCTTTTTGGATCCCTTCAGGGTCGATGAAGCAAACGCTTTTGATTGGCGATTTTTTGTTCGTCAATAAAATGGCTTACGGGTATTCTTATGCGTCGTGCCCATCCATTCGCATTCCACAAATTGGCATTGATATCGCCGCAGATGATTTCTGCGGGGTATTTAAAGGTGCGCAAGACAGGCTTTTTGGCTCTGACCCTGAACGCGGTGATGTTGTGGTCTTTCGCCATCCTGTGTCAGGGCGTGATTTTATCAAACGGCTTGTGGGTTTGCCTGGTGACCGCATTGAGATGAAAGACGGCGTGCTTTGGATCAATGATACACCTGTGAAGCTCGAAGATGGTGGCGAGTTCGTTGAAGAAATGCGGTATCAAGGCCCGCAAGGTCTATTGCCACGTTGCGCGAATGGCGCGATTGGACACGGTGCGGATTGTGTCAAGACGCGCCAGTATGAGACACTGCCAAATGGTGTGCGTTATGCGATCTTGAATATCGGGGATGGCGCTGCGGATAATACCCGTGTCTTTACCGTCCCCGAAGATAGGTTCTTTTTCATGGGCGATAACCGCGACAATTCAGTTGATAGTCGTGTTGCCCAAAGCGCTAGTGGCGTTGGGTTTGTACCGCGTGATGATATCGTTGGGCGCGCGGATCGGGTGATGTTCTCTAGCGCTGGGCGTTCGATGCTCGCATTTTGGACATGGCGCAGTGATCGCTTTTATAAGGCGATTGAATGAAGCTATCATCGGAACTGGCTGCGTTTTCCAACCGTTTGGGGCATCAGTTTTCGGACCCATCCTTGCTGGTGCAGGCTGTTACCCATGCCTCAATCGTCACAATCCATCGGGATGATAACCAGCGGTTAGAGTTTCTAGGCGACCGTGTGCTCGGGCTTGTGATCTCGGACGCACTGTTAAAGGCCGATCCTGCCGCATCTGAGGGTGTGCTTGCGCCGCGCTATAATGCGCTTGTCAGACGCGAAACATGTGCAGCTGTTGCCATCGAGCTGGACCTCGGCTCTGTGCTCAAGCTTGGCCGCTCTGAGATGAAATCAGGTGGACGCCGCAAAGAGGCCTTGCTTGCAGATGCAATGGAAGCCGTGATCGCAGCTGTGTTTCTGGACGCAGGGTTTGACACCGCACGTGACGTTGTGGCCGCGCTATGGTCGCCACAGGTGGCTAGGGTCAAAGACGACGCGCGCGATGCAAAAACAGCGTTGCAAGAATGGGCGCAAGCGCAAGGCGATCCGCCCCCTGTTTACGTAGAGGTTGCCCGTTCTGGGCCAGACCATCAGCCGGTCTTTACGCTTGAGGCGCGCCTTGCATCGGGGCAAACCGCCCAAGCAACAGCCGGATCAAAACGACATGCAGAGCAAGCAGCCGCAACGGCACTGCTAGAAAAGGTGAGCAGATGACACAGGCGAAACGCGCAGGGTTTGTCGCACTTATCGGTGAACCCAACGCTGGGAAATCGACACTATTGAACCGCATGGTCGGTGCAAAAGTCAGCATTGTGACCCATAAGGTGCAAACCACGCGCGCGCGCATCCGTGGGATAGCCATTGAGGGCGCGGCACAGCTTGTTTTCGTGGACACGCCCGGGCTCTTTAAGCCGCGTCGCAGGCTCGATCGCGCGATGGTCGCCGCCGCTTGGAGCGGTGCTGGCGATGCGGATGTGGTTGTGCTGATGATCGAGGCGCATCGTGGGATCACCGAAGGTGTGAAAACGATCCTTGCGGCTTTGAACGATAAAACGGGTAAAGCAAAAACGGTTCTTGCGATTAATAAAATCGATAAGGTTAAAACCGAAGCTTTGTTGGCCCTGACTGCCGAGATGAATGAAGCCTATCCGTTTGAAGAGACCTTTATGATCTCGGCTGAGCGTGGGCATGGATGCGATGCCTTGCGCGCGTGGCTTTCGGGCGCTGTGCCTGAGGGGCCGTGGCTATATCCCGAAGATCAGATTGCAGATAGCCCGATGCGGGCGATTGTCGCTGAGATCACTCGCGAAAAGCTGACGTTGCGCCTGCATCAAGAGCTACCCTATGAGCTGACCGTTGAAACCGAAAACTGGGAAGAACGCGCAGATGGATCCGCGCGCATTGATCAAGTGGTCTATGTGGCGCGCGACGGGCACAAGGGCATTGTCCTCGGCAAAAAGGGCGAAACCGCAAAGGCCGTGAGCATGGCTGCTCGGCTTGAGTTAGAAGAGTTTCTT
>CAKMZE010000002.1:0-1325 GCA_929200295.1 uncultured Alphaproteobacteria bacterium | reverse complement strand
GCACCTTTTTGTGCAGGTGAAAGTGCGGCCAAACTGGCTGGAAGACCGCGAGCGTTATGCGGAGATGGGTCTCGATTACAAAGATGGGAATGCATGAGGCTGACAGCTGAGCTCTGGGTTTCGGCCTACCTGACACGGCTGAGGTTGGAAAATATCCCAGCCTTTGTCGTGCATAAAGGCGATGCAACGGCAGGTGCTATTTTGATCAAGCTTAATACGCTTGATGGACAGGCCGTTGGCTACCAGCGGCGGTTTGATTTGATGACAGGTGAACGTATTTGGGATGAACTGGTCTCTGGGGCTGAGGCTGATGTGGATCAATCCATCGCCAAAGAGCGCAGTTTTGACGCGGATTTGTGGGTGATTGAAGTCGAGGATAAGGCTGGGCGCCATCTTTTGGATGAGCCGGGGTTGGCATGATCTGATGCGGATAATTGGCGCATTTGGACATCATGAGAAAATAGCGCAATAGTGCGGATATGATTACTTGGACCGATGATGCTACCCTTTTGGCCGTGCGCCCGCATGGTGAAACCTCGGTGATCATTGATGTCTTTTCTGAAATGCATGGGCGTCATGCGGGTGTTGTGCGTGGTGGTGTGAGCCGCAAGATCGCACCGATCCTGCAACCCGGTGCGCAGCTTAGGGTGAGCTGGAAAGCGCGGCTTGATCAGCATTTAGGGGCGTTCAGTGTTGAGCCGCTACGCAGTCGAAGTGCTGTTGCGATGTCGAACCGTTTGGCCCTAGCGGGGCTGAATGCCGTGTGCGCGATCTTATGTGTGGTGTTGCCGGAGAGAGAACCGCATACGCGATTTTATCAGAAAACGATCAATCTGTTGGATCTTCTGGGCCAAACAGAGCTTTGGCCGCTGGCCTATTTGCGCTGGGAGCAAAGCCTGCTTGATGAGATGGGGTTTGGCCTGACATTGCAGGCCTGTGCGGTCAGTGGCGTGCAGACAGATCTCGCTTATGTGTCCCCGAAAACCGGGCGTGCTGTGAGCCTGCAAGCTGCAGGGGAGTGGGCAGATAGGCTGCTCCCATTACCGCCGGTTCTGGCGGGCAGTGGTGCGGCAGAGCCTGCGGATATTGTCCAAGCGCTTGAGACGACAGGTTATTTTATAGCGCATAAGCTTTTGGATAGTTTGAGCGATCGCCCGGTGCCTGCGGCGCGGGCACGGCTTTTGGATGCGATTGCGCGGCTTTCCTAACGAAACACGACTGCGGCCAAGCCCTAGACGAGGTGATACCTGGGGGCCAGCCCCCAGACACGACCACCCCTGGGGGCCAGCCCCCAGACCCCCGGGATATTTCTAAACCTAAGAATG
>CAKMZE010000001.1:63670-75717 GCA_929200295.1 uncultured Alphaproteobacteria bacterium | reverse complement strand
GGGCTGAAAAGAGCGCGCGGGTGTCTTTTGGCGCATGTGCAATCCCATCCGCGACAACCACGGTCTGACCCGCAAGATACGTCGCATCCTGCGGGTCATGTGTAACCATGAGGACGGTGCGTCTGTTTGTGATCAGCGTCTCTTTGACCAGATCAAGCATTTCAACTTTGAGCGCGGGACCAAGCGCGGCAAAGGGTTCATCCAAGAGCACAATGGGGCGATCTGAAATCAAAACGCGTGCTAAGGCGACCCGGCTTTGCTGCCCTCCAGACAGCTGGCTTGGTTTGCGCGCCTCGTAACCTGACAACCCAACATCGGCGAGGGCTTTCGCTACTTGATCATGTTGCGCCTCTGTCAGCTTGAGCTTTGGTGTGAGCCCAAGCCCCACATTTCGTGCGACCGTTAAATGCGGGAAAAGATTGTAATCTTGAAACAGCATGGCCAAAGGGCGCTCGGCCGGGGGTAAAACATCTAGTCGCACACCATCCCAAAAGAGTTGACCCTTTGAAACAGCGTTAAAACCCGCAATCGCTGAAAGCAGCGTTGATTTCCCCCCACCGGACGGGCCGATGAGTGTTGTGGCCCGCCCTTGATCAATCGCGAAATCTGCGTGCAGGGTAAAGTCACCCTGGCGCAAAATAATATCATCAAGCTCCAGCATGGCCCCGTCCAATCTGATCACATATCCAAAAGAGCGCAAAGCTTAATGCCGCCAGTAAAACGCCCGCTCCCGCTGTTGCATCGCTTTGATAAGACCCCATAAGGCGGTACATCATCAACGGGAGTGTCGCGCTATTTTCGTCTGCGAATAATGCAATAACCCCAAGATCACCCATAGAAAGCGCCGCGGCAAGCCCACAAGCAAAGCCCAATGGGCGGCGCACACGGGGCAAAATCACAAGCCATAAGCCACGCCATCCCATAAGGTTTAAATGTGTAGAAAGACGGCCAAAATCATCTTGGGCCGCTGCAACAGCCGGGGCGAGGATGCGTATAGCAAACGGCAGTGCGAGTGTTGCGTTAACGAGAATGGTCACCAAAAGCGCCACATCTGATGGGCGGACCCATGGGAAAACGATTAAGAATAGCCCGGTGCCAAGCACCAATGATGAGCTCGCCATTGGCAAGACGCCAATAACCGTCACAAACGCACCGCGACGCAGAGCAAGCGTGAGAGCAAGCGTGATCGTGAGGAAAGCAGATAGGATTGCAATCACGACTGAACGCCCCGCAGCATGCCAGACGGCCTGAGGCAATGTGAAAAGCTCTGGCAGCCCGCGCCAAAGCACCATCACCATTGGCAAAAGCAGAAATACAGCCGCAAAGCTGATCCATAAGCTATCGCAAAGCTTTGACCCGTCCCAACGGGTAATCTGCCGATCAAGACCAGCACCAAAGTCATTTAAGGGTGTGATCAGCCACACGGTGAGGGCTGCAAACGCGCAGACGATAAATTGCACGCCCGCCAGTAATGCCGCGCGGCTTAGGTCGAAATCAAACCGCACCGCCTGATAAATAGCCAGCTCAATCGTTGTTGCACGTGGCCCCCCGCCTAGGGTGAGGGCGACCGCAAAGCTGGTCAAACACAAGAGGAATATCACAAGTGCCGCGTTCGGCAGCACGCGCCACAGCATCGGCCATTCAATGATCGCGCCAATAGGGGCATTGAGCATAACCGCTGTGCGAAAATGCTCGGCCGGGACCGCTTGCCAGCCTTGTAGAACAAGCCGCGTCGCAAGCGGGAGATTAAAGAAAACATGTGCCAAGACGACGCCATGAAACCCATAGATTGAGAACGGTTCAAAACCCATCGCCGCAAATGCAGTATTAAAAATACCATTGCGCCCAAACACAGCCAAAAGACCTAAAATGGCAACAATCACAGGCAAAAGAAACGGCGCGCCAAGCAATGTGATAAAGAACGTCCGCCCCGGGAACACCCGCCGCGCTAAAGCGCGCGCGACGGGAACTGCCAATGCAACGCTCAGTGCCGCAGAAAGGGCCGCTTGCGTCAATGTAAAGCGCACCGCGGCCCAATCGGCATGAGAGAGCCCCTGGCTCTCTGCCCCGGCCCTACCCTCCACAGCGATTAATGTGCCAAAGCACAAGATCAGCACAGATGCGCCAGCACAGACGGCTGGCGCATTGCGCATTATTGCGATAACGCGTCGCGCCATTCCGCCAGCGCGACATCCCGCGTAGATGCGGCCTCTTGCGCAGAGAGTAAGATCGATGTCTCTGGAGTGATCAGCGTTTCAAACCCAGCGGGCAGACCTGCTGCGGGCGTCACGGCAGGGTACATCCAATTGGTTGTTGGAATGATGCTTTGGAAGGCGTCAGAAACCATAAACGCCAAAAACTGATCTGCGAGATCGGGCACGTCAGTGCTTGCCAACTTACCCGCCACTTCGACCTGCATGTAATGGCCCTCAGAAAATGCCCATGCGGTTTTGCTGTCGTCTTCTTCGGCGATCAGATGGTACGCGGGCGATGTGGTATAGGATAATACTGCATCTGCCTCACCCTCAAGAAAAAGACCGTAAGCCTCTGACCAGCCGGGTGTAACAGTGACGATGTTATCCGACAAATCAGCCCATATACCCGCTGCATCATCACCATAAGCAGCCTTAACCCACATCAAAAGCCCAAGGCCCGGTGTTGATGACCGCGGATCTTGGATCACGATTTTTACATCGCTTTGCGCAAGATCAGCAAGCGATGTTGGCGCGGCCTCGCCTGCATTTCCGACAAAGGCGAAATATCCCCAGTCAAAGGGCAGGAATGTTTCATCAGCCCATGTCACAGGAAGATCAAGATCAGCTGTCACACCATGCGGTGCAAAGAGATCCGTCGCATGGGCAGCAGCCGTGAGATTGGTATCAAGCCCGAGGATGATATCAGCATCCGTGCGCGGCCCCTCGAGCTGAAGCCGCGCCAAAAGTGCGGCCCCATCGCCTGCGCCAACAAATTCTAGATCGCAGGCGCAGACCTCTTCGAACGCGCTTTCGACAGCGGGGCCGGGGCCCCAATCACTGGTAAAGCTGTCATATGTGAGCACCGTTAAAACAGGTGTGTCTGCATGGGCGGCGGTGGTCGCGAGCCCCAAGCTAAGGCTTGTCATAAGACATAAAGATCGCATCGGTCAGTCTCCATTTTACTAAGACCACCGGAACAAAAGGTACGTTTTGCGTATTGCATACCTTCCCTCCGCCGGTCTTAACCGGTTCAGGTTCAACGGGTCCGCGTAATGCGTCTCAGCCCAAAATGAGCCCCCCGAGGTTGCGTATTTGCTAGCTCTTTGCTGGATAAAGGGCAAGGCTGATGTTTCTGCGTGATGGCTTTTATACTGCGAGCCCTTCCATGCGGACGCAGATTAGCCTATCCGAAGGCAACGCAAGAGGTACAGAATGTCGATCAATAGCTTTGGCCATCTTTTCCGATTTACCACCTGGGGCGAAAGCCATGGGCCTGCATTAGGTGCAACTGTTGATGGGTGCCCACCGGGTGTGTCACTGACCGCGCCAATGATCCAGCAGTGGATGGATAAGCGGCGCCCGGGCTTGAACAAAAATACGACCCAGCGCAATGAGCCAGACACCGTTGAAATCCTGTCAGGCGTTTTTGAAGATCGCACAACGGGCACGCCGATCCAACTGATGATCAAAAACACTGACCAGCGCTCAAAGGATTACGGCGATATCGCTATGACATTCCGCCCTGGGCACGCTGACATTACCTATCATCAAAAATATGGGCATCGCGATTACCGCGGCGGCGGGCGGTCTTCGGCAAGAGAGACCGCAGCCCGTGTGGCCGCGGGCGGTGTGGCGCGCGCAGCGCTTGCGCAGCTTGCACCCCAAGTGCAGATCAAAGGCTACATGACCCAGATGGGCACAAAGTCGATCAACCCTGCGCATATTAACTGGGGTGAAATTGATCAAAATGATTTTTTCTGCCCCGATGCCGCCGCTGCCGCAGAATGGGAAGACTACCTCGCTTGGCTGCGCAAGGATGATCATAACTCGGTTGGTGCTGTGATCGAGGTTGTGGCGCGCAATGTGCCTGCTGGCCTCGGTGCGCCGATTTATGGCAAGCTTGATACCGATCTCGCTGCGGCGATGATGTCGATCAACGCTGTCAAAGGCGTCGAAATTGGTGAGGGCATGGCTGCTGCCGCGCTCACGGGCCGTGATAATGCGGATGAGATTTCAATGGGGCCAGATGGGCCGGTCTATAGCTCAAACCATGCGGGTGGTGTTTTGGGGGGGATCAGCACAGGGCAAGACATCGTCGTGCGCTTTGCGGTAAAGCCGACCTCATCGATCTTGTCTCCCCGTAAGTCCATTCGCCTTGACGGGACTGAGACCGAGGTGATCACCAAAGGCCGCCATGATCCTTGTGTCGGTATTCGTGCGGTGCCTGTGGGCGAGGCGATGATGGCGCTTGTGCTCCTTGATCACCTGCTTCTGGATCGCGGCCAAACAGGCGGTGTACGTGGGCCAATTGGGTAAATCAGCAGGTTAAGCAGGCTGTTTCGATTTTTGTACGATGAAAATGCCTGCGGCGATAATAGCCACGCCGAGGATATCCAAAATACCGATCTGCTCGTGTAAGATCACAGCCGCAACTGCGACACCGAAAAACGGATTGAGAAAGTGAAAGGTTGATGCTTTGACCGCACCTATACGGCGGACCAGCTCAAACCAGACCCATGTGGCCAATAGCCCCGGGACGAGCAGCGTATAGGTAAAGGCAACGCCCAAATGCCAATGCCATGTGACATCCCAAGTCTCAAAGATGATCGCTGGCACCGCAAGGATCACAGCACCAACGAGCATCTGCAAGCCAACAATCATCAGCACATTGCCCCCCGATGATGCGCCCATGACCGCAAGCGTCGCCACGGTCAAAGAGATCACCGCGATCACGCAATAGAGCACGCTCAGGATATCCGCGCCGCCTTGTATGCGCGTGCCCATGATCAACGCGACGCCCGCGATCCCAGCGATAAGACCGATGATGCCCCAGTGGCTCACGCGGTGACCAAACACCACCCATCCCGCCAATGCGACAAGCAGCGGCATCGCCGAGGCGATAATGGCGGCCAATGACGCCTCAACCTGCTGCATCGCAATAAAATTGAGCCCGAGATAAAGCGCGTTTTGGCACAGCCCAAAAATGAGCACAGCGCCCCATTGCCGCGATGTTAAATGCCAGCTCTGCCCTAATGCGCGCGCAAGCAATACCCCGATCAAACCAGAGATCAAAAATCGCAGCGCAAGGGCGGTGAGAGGTGGCGCAAAATCAACGATTACCCGCGCAGAGGTAAAGGCGGATGACCACATAAAGGCAAACGCCAGCCCCATAAAAATCGCTTTGATATCCATATCAAGACACTGCGCTTATCATGTGCTTATATACAAGCCCAAATGAAAAGGCCGCCCAAATCTGGGGCGGCCTTTTGCAAAGTCTAAGACAAATTAATCAGTCGTTGACGCTGTCTTTGAGCGCTTTCGCGATTGTCATTTTGACAACCTTGTCAGCTTCTTTCTTGATCTGCTCACCCGTTGCAGGGTTGCGGACCATCCGCTCTGGACGCTCACGGCAATAAATTTTGCCAACGCCAGGCAGTGTCACAGCGCCACCGCCGGAAACTTCGTTTGTAATGATTGCAACGATACCATCAAGAGCGCCAGAGGCAGCTTTCTTGTCCATCCCAGTTTCGTCTGCGAGTGCAGCAACCAGCTGCGCTTTCGTCATAGGCTTAGATGCCATTTTCTGATCTCCCTCATTATTCGCCCAACACGTGGGGCCTCTTACCCGCTCATTAAACGGCATATAGTGGATATCCACAACAATTAGTGGCGGCATTTGAGCAAAAAACACATCATTTTGCATATTTTTTTGCAAATTAAAGAAAAGCCGTTTCCTCAAAGCTACGAAGTTTACGGCTATGGATGCGCTCTAACGGCATTTCGCGCAGGATTTCCATCGCCTTTATCCCGATCCGCAAATGGCGTGAGACCTGGGTTTTGTAAAAATCTGACGCCATACCGGGCAGCTTCAGCTCTCCATGAAGCGGCTTATCCGACACACAAAGCAACGTGCCATAAGGCACGCGAAAGCGAAAACCGTTTGCAGCGATCGTGGCGCTTTCCATATCCAATGCCACGGCGCGCGATTGTGACAGACGCTGTACGGGGCCGGAATGATCGCGCAGCTCCCAATTGCGATTGTCGATTGTCGCAACTGTCCCGGTGCGCATGATCCGCTTCAACTCATACCCTTTGAGCTGCGTTTCATCAGCCACCGCAGTTTCTAGCGCGATTTGAATTTCAGCCAATGCAGGGATCGGCACCCAAACGGGAAGATCATCATCAAGAACGTGATCCTCGCGCAGGTAGGCATGGGCAAGGACAAAATCACCCAGTCGCTGCGTATTACGCAGACCCGCACAATGCCCCACCATGAGCCAAGCATGTGGGCGCAAAACCGCGATGTGATCTGTCGCTGTTTTCGCATTGGATGGCCCAACACCGATATTGACCAATGTGATCCCACCGCCATCTGCGCGTTTGAGATGATAGGTCGGCATTTGCGGCATTTTCAGCGGTGCGGGGATTACCGCATCGGGATCTGTGATTTCATGATTTCCGGTGCTGACAAAGCTTGTGTAGCCGCTGTTGGGATCGCCCAACATGGTGCGCGCATAGCTTTCGAACTCTTCAACGTAGAACTGGTAGTTCGTAAAGAGAATATGGTTTTGAAAATGTGCGGCCGATGTGGCGGTATAATGCGACAGACGTGCAAGAGAGTAATCAATCCGCTGCGCTGTGAATGGGGCCAATGGCTTTGCGCCATCTGGGTAGGTAAAGCCCTGCCCATTGACGATGTTATCGTGTGTCGTAGCCAGATCAGGCACATCAAAAACATCGCGCAGCGTAAAATCCATGCTGCCGTCTTGGGGAACGGAAACAGATGCATCATTTGCGACAGCAAAATGCACCGGCATAACTGTGTCAGAGGCTTTGATCGTGACGGGTAGATCGTGGGATTTTATCAACAATGCGATTTGCTGCTCGAGATACTCTTGAAACAAATCAGGCCGGGTGACGGTTGTCGCATAGGTGCCCGGCTCGGCCACATGGCCAAAGGACAGGCGGCTATCTGTCTGGGCAAAACTGGTCGTTGTCAGGCTGATCTGCGGATAAAACGCGCGGTAAAATTCCCCATCCGGGTCGGTGGTGAGCGCGGTTGAAAATTTCTCGGTCAGAAAACCCGATGCGATTGCATAGTGCTCTTTGAGACGCGCAACCGCGGCCTTAGCGTCACGAAAACTCTCTGGTGGTGGCACATCTGGGGTGCAGATTTTTGGTGATATGCTCATGATTCATCGTCTCATCAATTCTATGAAACAACAAGAGAGCAAAGATTTATTCTGCAAGTGAATGAAGGAACGCATAGATGTCATACGCATGCCGTTCATTACGCACCTGATAAGACATCCGTGCTCTTGCCCGGCGATCACCTAACGTGTCTTTGAGATACCGAGACGGGTCTTGCACAAATTTTATAAACCCATCCTCATTCCAAGCAGCCCCTGTCGCGCCAAGCTCTTTGAGCGAGTCGCTATAGCGAAACCCGTCAACACTGCCAGGCGTGCGGCCCGTGACATCGTAGAGATTCGGACCGGTTCGCGCATTGCGTCCCGCTAGAACATTACCCGACGGATCCCGCACCAGATGGCAAGCCACACACTGCCGGTTAAATTGTTGCTGGCCTGCGGCAATGTCACCGCGTGTCGGCGCATGCCCATCTGCAAATACAGGGCCTGCAAAAAGTGAAAATAAGACAGCGATTGAAACGCGTTTCATTATAGGCTTCCTTTGGGTCCGCTATGGTCTGTTATTATATTTTATGCGCACATTAACTGCTACAGGGCGAACTCGTCATGCATATATCGTAATAAGATATCTTGTTGGCGTGAATTTCAACACACTTAATGGTTACTGTGATCCATTGCATGCGCATCCGGCCGTGGCTCAACGTTAAATTCAATGGCAAGACGCCCTGCGTTTTCAAAAACGAGGGTCGCTGGGATTTTCTCATCTATTTCAAACGGATCACCGTTCAACCCCATGAACATAACGTGCTTTGCACCGGGGGTAAGCGCAACCGTTTCGCCGGGGGCAATCGTTACCGCATCAATATGAAACATCGTGGCAACGCCATCTGTGACCTTTGTGTCATGGATCATGACGCGTGGGAAATCAGCCTCAACCGATAACAATCTGTCAGCTTGATCGCCTGTATTTGTAACAGTGAAATACCCCGCGCCAGACATGGCGGATGGTGTGGTTTCAAATGCGACAGGATGCATGACCATCATATCGCCAATCTTATAATCATGTGCAAAGGCAGCCATAGGCATGAATAGTGCTACAAGCATAATCCAAAAACGCATACACTCTCTCCTTAATTGCATTGCCGTACTGCTAAATAAATCGCATGATTATAACAAGGCGCAGAATGCCGCATCTCAGTAATGGAAATGATGTGTCAAACTTGCTATGTATCAACGAAAGTTGGCGGAAAATTTACGTTCCAAAGTGATGTTACGGTGTATGTTAAGCCCAAAGGACCCCCAGCAGTGAAGCCTGAAAGAGATCTTTCGCTCGATCTGGATCTTATCCGAACAGTTGACTGCATTGATGCACCAGCTGCTCTGATCTATTTTGATGGGCAAATTTTTCATGCCAACACCGCGATGCAGGGGCTTGGGGCCAATAAAGGTCAACCATTTTGGCAGATGGTGCATGAAAACATTCAGCACTCTTTGAAAACCCAACTAGAACGCGGCACGCTTGATCTTAGTGTCTCTCAACGCTTTGCGATGAAAACCCCCGGGGTTGATATGACCTTAGCAAAGATCAATTATGGCGACGGAAAAGCGACCATTTTTTTGTGCACAGTTGTCGAAGCAAACGGTGCCGCGCATGATTCAGATCATTGGCAAACCTTAGTTGATCAACTTCCCAATGGGGCATGGCATCTTGACCTTGTGACATCTACCCGACACCTTTCAGATGAATGGCGATCTATTCGCGGCCTTAAATCAGGGGATTTCAGCCGCAATACTGAAGAAAACTGGCGGAGACACGTCCACCCAGAAGACATCAAAATTGTAAACGAAACACGTAAGACAATTCTTGCGGCGCAAAAAGAAACCATCGCCTTCTCCTACCGTGAACAGCATGTGCGCGGGCATTGGGTTTGGATCCATTGTACCGCCCGTATTATCTACCATCGCGTGGATAAAACGCCGCTTTATCTTCTTGGCACCGAGCTTGATATCAGTAAAAACAAAAAGGACGCGGCCCGGCTCGAAGATCTGTCCGCGCTCGAACAGCGTTGGAAAATCTCGCTCGAAAGCGCAGGCCAAGGGCTGTGGGATCATAATATCGAGAACGGGACGAGCTATTGTTCGGATGCGTGGTATCATATCCGTGGCCTAGACCCAGAAACTTCTGAGATCCCAGTTGGCGAAGACTGGTTTACCAATATGCACCCCGATGACCGCGATTGGGTCCGCCAGAAGGTCGCGGCGAGTGATGCTGGAGAAACAGACCAAATTGCTTATGAATACAGAGAACGTCATGAGGATGGGCATTGGATCTGGGTTTTAAGCCGGGGACGCATCGTGAAACGCGGGCCTGAGGGCCAACCATTACGTGTCATCGGCAATGACACCGACGTAACCGATATCAAGCAGCGCGCAGAAGAGTTTAGCAGCCTGTCAAAAAGCCTTGAGCTTGCCGTGAGCGTTGCAGGGATTGGTGCATGGGAATTTGATATCGAAACCCAGGAAACCAACTGGGATCGAAAGATGTATGAAATCTTTGATCTTGATCCAGAGAGAATGCATCGCAAAACCAATATTTGGGAAGAACAAATTCACCCAGAAGACCGCGCCAGATCAATTGAAGAAAGCCAACGTAGTTTAAAAAACGGTGACGATTTTGAGCTAGATTATCGCATTATTCTTACGGATGGCACGGTCCGGCATATTCGATCACGCGCAGCCCATTACAAGCATAACAATGGCCGTCGAAAACTGATGGGCGTATGCTGGGATATCACCCAAGACATTGAAGCCGCTGCAAGGCTTGAGGCTGCGAACGAGCTTGCAAATCGCCAGAACAAAGCTTTGGAAGCCGCGCGGGCTGAGATGGAGTATAACGCGTCTCATGATGCGCTCACCGGGTTGGCCAACCGCCGCAAGCTGGATGAGGTTTGCAAAAACCTGCCTGATGATGCGCGCCCTGCCGTGCTGCACATCGATCTTGATCGGTTCAAACAGATTAATGACACGCTGGGGCATGCGGCGGGTGATCAGATTTTGACCCATGCTGCAAAAATCCTATCCGATAATGCGCCCAAGGATTCGCTTGTCGCGCGGGTTGGTGGTGATGAATTTGTGATCCTGATTTACTCTTCCCCACCTAATGCAGATCTCGAAAACCTTGCGATGCGGATCATCACCGCCTCAGAAGCCCCATATGTTTTTGATGGTGCCGAATGCCGGTTTGGGATGAGTGTTGGTATTGCGACAAACCGCATGAGCAATGAGGTCGGCAGCACGCTTTTTGCCAATGCTGATCTGGCATTGTACCTCGCCAAAAACGAAGGGCGCGGGCGCTGTCGCTTTTATAAAACTGATCTTTCAGTGGCTGTACAATCCAAGAAGCAATTGGGTGACGAGCTACTCGCCGCCCTCGAACGAGATGAGTTTTTCTGCCTATACCAGCCACAATTTAATGCCCAAACGTTGCAGCTATCCGGGGTCGAGGCGCTGGTGCGGTGGCGCCATCCCAGTGGTGAGATTAGGTTCCCAGATCAATTCCTTCCTACGGCGGAAGAGGTCGGTGTGGTCAACCGCATCGACCGCCTTATGCTTTTGACTGCGATTGAGCATATGCAGAATTGGGCTGACGAAGGACTGGATACACCGCGCGTCTCGGTCAATGTGTCTGCGCAGCGATTGACAGATAGTCAGTTGATCGCAGATCTGGATTTGATCGACCAATCGCCGGGTCAGTTCGCATTTGAGCTGCTTGAATCGGTGTTCCTCGACACGCAAAATACACAGCTTGCCGAAAACCTGTCTTTGATCCGCGCAAAGGGTGTTGAGATTGAAATCGATGATTTTGGCACAGGGCATGCATCAATCGTTGGATTGTTGCATCTCAAACCAACACGGTTGAAAATTGATCGCCAGTTGATCCAGCCGATTGATAGCTCTGACCAGCAGCGCCAGCTTGTTGAATCCATCCTGCATATCGGGCGCTTGCAGAATATTGCTGTTGTTGCAGAAGGCGTCGAAACATTGGCGCATATTGAAATCTTACAAGAGCTGGGCTGTGATTATCTCCAGGGTTTTGGTCTCGCAGCCCCGATGTATGTGGATAAGCTCACTGAGCTATTGCGCATTTCGCAAAAAGAAGCCCGTGCGGCTGGCTAGTTTTTACAAACCAGACTTGCAGAGCCCTATGAAATGCCCATTGTTGCCGTAACGGCATCGGCAAAGGGTATAAAGCATATGGCAAAGATTGCATTTCTGGGGCTTGGGGTGATGGGCGGCCCTATGGCGGGGCATTTACAAACAGCAGGACATGATGTGACGGTTTATAATCGCACATCATCCAAGGCGGATGCATGGCGCGCGCGTTACGGTGGCGCCAAGGCAAATACCCCGGCTGAAGCCGCGCAAAGCGCCGAGATCGTCTTGGCCTGTGTGGGTAATGATGATGATCTGCGGGCGGTTTGCTTGGGTGAGACTGGGGCCTTTGCCTCAATGGCGGCAGGCGCATTATTTGTCGATCACACAACCGTTTCAACAAAAGTGACACAAGAGCTGTCTGCGATTGCTGGCGCGCAGTCGATCGGGTTTGTGGATGCGCCAGTATCTGGCGGACAAGCGGGTGCTGAAAATGGTCAGCTTTCGATTATGTGCGGCGGCGCGCAAACGGATTATGACCGCGCAGAAG
>CAKMZE010000001.1:53039-63660 GCA_929200295.1 uncultured Alphaproteobacteria bacterium | reverse complement strand
ATTGCAGGGCTAGTACAGGGCCTGTCAGAGGCGTTGCACTTTGCACAAAAAGCCGGGCTCGATGGGGCGGCTGTTGTTGAGGTGATCAGCCAAGGCGCTGCGGGAAGCTGGCAAATGTCAAACCGGTTTGAGACCATGCTCGATGATCATTATGATCACGGGTTTGCGGTGGATTGGATGCGCAAAGATCTCGGTATTTGTCTTGATGCCGCTGATGAGAACGGCGCAAGCCTGCCTATAACAGCGCTTGTTGATCAGTTTTATAAGGATGTGCAAAATCTCGGAGGTGGGCGCTGGGATACGTCATCATTATTGAAACGTTTGGATGCACTTGCGGGCTAGTCCCCCAAACGCGGCTACACTTGGGGGCCAGCCCCCAAACGCGTGTATACTTGGGGGCCAGCCCCCAAACCCCCGGGATATTTCAAAACCTAAGAAGGATTGCAGTATTTTAGGTAATGACATCAGGTTTTACGCGCCCAAGCTGCGCGTGAAATCCGATGAGGGTTTCTGCAGCGGCAATAAGGGGGGCAAGTGCGATTTGTGGGTCTTGCGATAGTTTGTCTGGATCCATTTCGCGCTGCTCAAGATAAAGCCGGAGTGTCGCACCCGTGGTGCCTGTGCCTGACATACGCAGCACGATACGCGCATCATTTGTACAGATCACACGAAGCCCCTGCCCTGTTGAAACAGACCCATCCACAGGGTCATCATAGCGAAATTCATCCGCTGATTTCACAGTGAGCCCCGCGATATTCTGACCCGCCAAACCATCAAGCCTATCACGCAATGCTTGATAAGCGGTCTCTGCTGCGTCTGTATCAACAGCCTCATAATCATGGCGCGAATAATAATTGCGCCCATAAGTTTGCCAATGGGCGCTTAGGATGTCTTTGACGCTTTGGCCAGTGGCGGCAATGATATTGAGCCACATCAGGACCGCCCAAAGCCCGTCTTTTTCGCGGATATGATTTGACCCGGTGCCAAAGCTTTCCTCGCCACAAAGCGCTGCGCGGTTATCGTCCATGAGATTGCCGAAAAACTTCCAGCCTGTGGGCACCTCATAGCTGTTGATGCCCAGCGCCTGGGCGACATGATCCACCGCTGCCGATGTTGGCATTGACCGCGCAACCCCTGAAAGGCCCGCCTTATAGCCCGGTGCACAGGTCGCGTTTGCAGCAATCACAGCAAGACTATCTGAGGGGCTCACATAGGCTTGGTGACCGAGCACCATATTGCGATCCCCATCCCCATCAGAGGCAGCGCCAAAATCAGGCCCATCATCCAAGAACAATTCATCCATCAGCGCATGCGCCCAAGTTGGGTTAGGATCAGGGTGCATCCCGCCAAAATCAGGTAGTGGGGTTTCATTCTCAACCGTGCCTTTGGCCGCACCGAGGCGGTTTTCAAAGATTTCAGCCGCATAAGGGCCCGTGATCGCGCACATCGCGTCAAAGCGCATCCGAAATCCTTCGGAGAACAGCACGCGGATCGCGGGAAAATCGAACAATGTCTCCATCAGATCGGCGTAATCTGTGACCGGGTCAACAATGCTTATGCGCATATCACCGATGTCTGTATCCCCAATTTGGCTCATATCCAGCGCACCGCCTTGCCAGATTTTATAGCGGCTGATGCTTTGCGTTTGCGCATAAATCGCATCGGTGATGGCTTCGGGTGCGGGGCCGCCATTGGCCGCGTTGAATTTGATGCCAAAGTCTTCTTCAATACCACCGGGGTTATGGCTTGCCGACAGGATGATCCCGCCATCTGTTTGATGCTGGCGGATAAGATGCGAGGCCGCAGGGGTAGAGAGCAAACCGTTTTGACCCACAATGATATGCGCCGCCTCATTCGCCGCAGCCATGCGCAGGATCGTTTGAACGGCAACATCATTGTAAAACCGCCCATCGCCACCAAGCACAAGCGTTTTGCCTTTTACACCGCCAATCCCATCAAAGATCGCCTGCACAAAGTTTTCTAAATACGCGGGTTTCATAAACACACGGGTTTTTTTACGCAGGCCGGATGTGCCCGGCTTTTGCCCAGCAATGGGGAGGGTGGGCTCTATTGATATTGACATGGGGGGTCTCGTTTTTAGGGGTCTTGGCACGTTTAGCGCATGGGTATTAAGACAGGATAACTATGCGCTTGCGTAGCAGGACAGAATATCTCCGCTTTGAGGTGTAGCATGAAAGATAGCGCGCGCAATCGCCCGTGTG
This sequence comes from uncultured Alphaproteobacteria bacterium, assembly GCA_929200295.1. Taxonomy (GTDB): domain Bacteria; phylum Pseudomonadota; class Alphaproteobacteria; order Rhodobacterales; family Rhodobacteraceae; genus Yoonia. The sequence goes on along the minus strand of CAKMZE010000001.1, from coordinate 61,438 downwards.
AGACACACCGCCGCCGCATGGCCGATCAGCAATAATGTAGCCTCATCAATCGGGTCGCCTTCGCCTGTAGCGGCAGAAAAAATCAGATCGCCATCATATGGGGTATGTGCAGGCACGATGGCGCGTGCGATCCCATCATGGGCTGCAACCGCCATACGGTGGCATTGCGGTTTTGTGAGGGGCGCATCCGTGGCAACGATTGCAATCGTTGTATTGCTGCGATCCGTTGGCATAAGCTGCATGGCCTCGGCCTTGCGGCTATGTGGCAGGTCACAAAGCCCGGTTTGCGGATCGGGGCCAAGCCCGCCAAATTCGCGGTTTAGCTCAAACGGGCCGGCCCAGAAATGCTGATCACCGGGGGTTGTCACGCTGCCAATTGGGTTGGCGGCAACAAGCGCGCCGACAGTATGACCTGTGTCTAACACACATGAAGCAGAGCCAAGCCCACCCTTTTGCATCGCAGCGAGCGCACCGGTGCCAGCCCCTACAGACCCGAGCGCAAATGCCGTATCAGCGGCATTATAGGCCGCAGCACCCAAGGCGCCATAGGGGTTATGCGTCCATGATTTATCGCCACCGTTCAGCAGATCAAACAAAATCGCCCCGGGCACGATTGGCACTTGAACGGGGCCAACGGCAAAGCCGCGCCCGGCCTTGCGTAGCGCATCCATCACACCACTACAGGCATCTAACCCAAAGGCAGAGCCGCCAGAAAGCACGAGCGCATCCACAGCGCTGACGGTTTTATCTGGCGCGAGCAGATCCGTTTCGCGTGACCCCGGTGCGCCGCCCATCACATGGGCAGACGCGATAAAGGGCGCATCAGCCGTCAGCACAGTGACCCCGGATTTGAGGGTCGCATCATCGGCATTGCCAACCTTGAGGCCCGCAACATCTGTGATCAGGTTCTGTGGTCCCGGTCTCATCATATGCACCGTCCTCCGTCTACTTCGAGCGCGACACCTGTGATCATCGCGGCCTCATCTGAACAGAGAAAACAGGCGGCATTGCCCATATCCTCGGGCGTGGAAAACCGGCCCAAGGGGATCGTAGAGAGAAACTTTGCCCGGATTTCAGGCGTGTCCTCTCCCATAAATGATTTGAGCAATGGTGTTTCGCCTGCGACGGGGTTGATCGCATTTACACGCACACCCGATGGGGCGAGCTCAACCGCCATGGCTTTGGTCGCGGTGATCATCCAGCCCTTGGTCGCGTTGTACCATGTTAAATTAGGCCGCGGTGAGACACCCCCTGTTGACGCCACATTGAGGATCGCGCCTTGCCCGCGTGATCTGAACCCGGGCACAAAGGCTTTGGCCATGAGATAAACAGACGTCATATTCACCGCATTTATCCGTGTAAAATCCTCGGCTGAGACGGTTTCAAGCGGTTGCGGCAGATGCGTCGCCCCTGCGTTATTCACCAGAATATCCAAAGGTCCGGCTGCCAGTACCTGATCGTGCAGCGCTGTGACATTTTCAGCGTTCGTAATGTCACAGATAACGGCTGTGCCACCGATTTCATCCGTGACGGCCTGTGCAGCCTTTGCATCAATATCCACCACATAGACATGCGCACCTTCGGCCGCAAATTTACGCGCGATGCCTGCGCCAAAGCCTGATGCAGCACCCGTAACGACAGCTGTTTTTTGATCAAGTCTCATGCTTTTGCTCTCGGTCTAGGGTTCGGTTTCATGTTGCGCGTTCTATACGGGGCTGTCCAGCCGTGGTGCGGCGTCGAGCAATGCTTTTGTATAAGGGTGCTTTGGGTCTTGGAATACGGTCTCGGTCTGGCCCTGTTCCATGATCTTGCCTGCTTGCATAACCAGCACCCGATCTGTGACAGAGCGCACAACAGATAAATCATGACTGATAAAAAGATAGGCGAGCGGGCGTTTGCGGCAAAGATCAGCCAGAAGATCAAGGATTTGCGCCCGGACCGAGACATCAAGCGCCGACACGGCCTCATCAAATATAATCAGCTCTGGCTCTGAGATCAGCGCGCGGGCAATCGCGATCCGCTGTCTTTGTCCACCTGAAAATTCATGGATATATTTCTCTGCGTCCTCGGGTGTCAGCCCAACATCTTGCAGTGTCTGCGCGATGAGTTCCGCGCGCACGGCCCCCTGTGGTGGGTTATCCGAAAGGTACAAAGGCTCTGCTATCAGCCGTGCCACCTTATGCCGGGGGTTAAATGACCCATAAGGATCCTGAAACACAACCTGCATCTTACGCTGTACGCTATGCTGGGGCGCATTGCCGGAAAACACCGGAAGACCACCCAACGTGATCTCACCGCTCTGGGTCGCATCAAGACCCAAAATCGCCCGGGTGAGTGTCGATTTTCCACAACCCGACTCGCCTACAAGCCCGACGCGTTCTCCTTTGTGCAACTCGAAACTCACGTCTTGAACAGCAGTGAACGCTGTGGCTTTGCCAAAGAGCGTTTGCGCTGGCCGCTTATAAATGCGCGTGACATCTTTTACGGATAATAACGGTGCGGGTTTGGGCGGTGCTGGCAGATCGACCTGATGCTGAGACGCCGCAAAAAGCGACCGCGTGTAAGGATGGCGCATCTGATCAAAGACAACCTCGGTCGGGCCTGCCTCAACCACCTGTCCCTTTTGCATCACAACGATCTGATCGGCAAACTGACGAACAACGGCGAGATCATGGGTGATGATCAATAGCCCCATATCAAAGTCAGCAACCAGATCTTTGAGCAGCGCCAAAACCGTCGCTTGGGTTGTCACATCAAGCGCGGTTGTCGGCTCATCCGCGATCAAAAGCTTGGGGCGCATCGCGATGGCAATGGCGATAACAACGCGCTGGCGCTGCCCACCAGATAGCTGATGCGGGTATGTATTCAGCGGGAATTGCGCATTGGGCAGCCCCACCCTGTCCAATGTTTTCGCGGCATGGGTCCACGCGGCGCGGCGTGTGATCCGTTGGTGAATGCGGATCGCCTCGGCAACTTGTGCGCCGATGGTTTGCACTGGGTTGAGCGCTGTCATCGGCTCTTGGAATACCATCGCGATATCATTGCCGCGCAGACGGCAAAATGCGGGTTCGGGCAGATCCAGCAGTGATTGCCCATCAAACTGCACCTGACCTGAGACAACAGTCCCCTGCGGCAAAAGCCCCATCACAGAGAGCGCGGTGATCGATTTGCCCGACCCGCTTTCACCCGTGAGCGCAACGATTTCACGGGGCTGCACTGCAAAGCTGACATCATGTAAGATATCAGTGTCATTGATCTGCAAGGACAGGTTATCAACCGCAAGCAAGCTCATGCGCGTGTCACCCGCAGCTTTGGGTCTAACCAATCGCGCAGGCCATCACCCAGCAAATTCAGCCCAAGCACCATAAGCACAATCGCCATGCCAGGGGCCAGCGCCACATGCGGCGCGATGCTCACAAGCGTTTGCGCATCCGCTAGCATCCGCCCCCAGCTTGCCACAGGTGGCTGCGCGCCAAGCCCGATATAAGACAGCGCGGCCTCGGCCAAAATGCCAAGGCTAAACTGGATTGTCCCCTGCACAATCAGCAGGTTGATCATATTGGGCAGGATATGTTCATAAGAAATGCGAAACGCTGATTTCCCGCAGGTCCGGGCAGCAAGAATAAAATCACGCTGCCAGAGGCTCAGTGCTGCACTGCGCGAGAGCCGCGCAAAAACCGGAATATTAAAAATCCCGATCGCGATAATGGCATTCACCGCTGAGGCCCCAAAAACCGCTGTGATCAAAATCGCGATCACCAAGGATGGAAAGGCAAAAATCAGATCATTCCCGCGCATGATCATCTCATCCAGCCACGCCCCGCGACGGGCCGCAGCCCATAACCCAAGCGGCACACCTAACCCCATACCGATCCCAACCGCGACGAGTGCGACAGCGATAGATGTGCGTGCGCCGCTCATCACCATGCTCAGGATATCGCGGCCAAAGTGGTCGGTGCCCAGCCAATTTTGCGCATCAGGCGGGCGCAATTTATTGCGAATATCGAGGCTCTCGATATCAAAGGGTGTCCAGAGCAAAGACACCGCAGCAGCAAGCAAGAAGAGCAGCGTCAGCCCCAGACCGATCCAAAGCGTTTTCTTCATGCGCGCGCCCTTAGCCTTGGATCAATCGCGGCATAGGCAATATCGATGATAAAGTTGACCACGATAATAAGAAAGACAAGCAGCATCACGACACTTTCCACAACGATCAAATCACGCGCGCTAATCGCTTGAAAGATCAAGCGGCCAAGACCGGGCAAAAAGAACACTTGCTCAATCACGATGCCACCAGCGATGAGGAATGCAAATTGCAACCCAATGATTGTCAGTACTGGGATCAACGCATTGCGAAGCGCATGGCGCCAAAGCGACTGACGTCGGCTTAACCCCTTTGCACGGGCCGTGCGCATAAAATCCTCGCCCAGCATATCCAAAAGGGATGATCGCAGAACCCGCGTTAATATCGCGGCCTGTGGAAGAGCGAGCGAAATCGCAGGCAGCGTGAGCGCCTTGATCCCAGCGCCCAATCCCTGATCCCACCCCGGAAAGCCGCCCGCAGACACCCAGCGCAGATGGATTGCAAAGACCAGTACCATAAGCATCGCAAACCAAAAATTTGGGATCGCGACACCAATTTGCGTGGCCCCCATGACGCTTATATCACCCAAGCGACCGCGGCGGCTCGCGGCATAGAGACCCGCAGGAAAGGCAATGACGACCGCCAAAAACAACGCATAAAGAGCAAGCGGAAGCGAGACCCAAATCCGGTCTGCGATCAGCTCTGCCACAGGGGTGCGATAGGTATAAGACTGGCCAAAGTCACCCTGTAGCATGCCCGTGACCCAGGTCAGGTAGCGCGCAAATCCCCCCTGATCGAGCCCAAGCTCGGCCCTCAGCGCCGCTATTGTATCCGGGCGCGCATTCACCCCCAGCATAAAGGCGGCGGTGTCGCCGGGGATCACCTCAATCACCGTGAAGATCACGACGCTGGCGACCAGCAGGCTCAGGATCAACGACAGTGCCCTATGCAGACTATACCGGATCATAGCGGCAAACGGCAGAAACCTGCGCGAACAGATGCAGAGTGGTACTGACAAAGATACGACATGCCAGCACCACAGCGCATGTGATTAGCGCGCCCAGTGCACAGCAGTCAGATCTACCGCTGCGGTGGGTTGATTAAGCCACAGGCCATTCAGTTCGCGTTTTGCGACCGTCGCAACGGCAAGCTCAAACAAATAGCCGTTTACATAATCCTCGGCGATTTTGGTTTGCGCATCTTGCAGCAGTAACTGCCGCTTTGTCGGGTCCGTCTCTGCGTTAAGCCTGTCCATAATCGCCGCGAACTCAGGATCGCCGTATTGGAAATAGTAATCAGGGTTTGCGTAAATCCCAATATCCATGGGCTCTGTGTGGCTCACGATTGTGAGGCCATAATCCTTGCCGCGAAACACCTCTTCGAGCCATTGCGCCCATTCGAGGTTTGTAATTTCGGCTGTGATGCCAACATCGCGCAATTGCGCGGCGATGATCTCACCGCCCCGGCGCGCATATGAGGGCGGCGGGAGCTTGAGCGTGGTTGTAAAGCCATCAGGATACCCCGCCTCAGCAAGCAGCGCCTTGGCGCGTTCAGGGTCGTGCGGCGAGAGCGCAAGCAGATCCTTATAAGCCGGATTGTGCGGGGCAAAATGGGTGCCAATTGGCGTGCCCAGCCCAAACATCGCACCATCAATGATCTCTTGGCGGTTAATTGCGAGCGCCACAGCCTGTCTGACCAACACATTATCAAAAGGAGCCAACCCATTGTTCATCGCAAGGATCGTCTCGCCTTCGGTATTGCCGACGAGCACTTGGAACCGCGTGTCGCTTGAAAACTGCGCGAGGTTTTCAGGTGCTGGAAAGCCCACGAATGCATCGACATCCTCGGCCATTACGGCCGCAAAAGCGGCTGTTGGGTCACTGATAAAACGGAAGGTTGCGGCATCAAGCAGCGCTTTATCACCCCAGTAATCTGGGTTGCGCACCAGTTCGATCCGGTCGCCTTGTACCCAATCACTGAACTTGAATGCACCAGTGCCAATTGGGTTTGATGCGATATCACCGATGCTCTCTGGTGCGACGATCACCGCATCACCCCAGGCCATGTTAAACAGGAAATTCCCGTTTGGCCGTGAGAGGGTGACAACAACAGTGGTCGGGTCAACAACTGACACATCTGCGATATCCGCAAAAAGCCCCTTTTGCGCGTTTGTGCTATCTTCGGCGCGGGCGCGGTCGAGGCTGAATTTTACATCGTCTGCGTCCATTGCCGTGCCATCATGAAAGCTGACACCATCGCGCAGATGAAAGGTATAGGTCAGCCCGTCATCGGAAATATCCCAGTCTTTGGCGAGACCCGCTGTAACCGCCCCGTTTGCCAAAAACCGGGTGAGCCCTTCGAACACATTGGAATAAAGCACAGAGTCAATCGCCTGCGCGGCACCGCCCGTTGGGTCCAAATTCGGCGGCTCAAGCTGAATAGCCACGTTGATATTGTTGTCCTGAGCCGCAGCCATCCCGGCCCAAGCGGCGAGGGCCAGCGGGGCAAGGCATTTGATAAACTGGTTGTTCATTGGGGTTCTCCAATCAGACGCTTTATGACTATCTACGTATTTTTAGGGGTTAATAGCAATGCTGCAAGGCTCTGCGCCATCACAACAGCGCTTTCTAACATATCATCAACGCCGATATATTCATCTGGCTTATGCGCCAGATCAAGAATACCCGGCCCGTATGCGATACAGTTTTTGAGCCGCCCGATCCGGTCAATATGCTTTTGATCATAGGTGCCCGGTGATGCGACAAATGCAGCCTCACGGCCCATCACATTCTCAATCTGCGCGGCAACTGTCGCTGCAATAGGGGCATCACGCGCGGTCATTGAGGGCAACACACTGTTAATCTCGCGCAGATCATAGGTGAAATTGGGGCGCGTTTGGGTCAGCGTATCAAGCAATTCTGTCACCTCTGTCCGCACTTGTTCGAGCGGCTCTTCGACCAGAAACCGGCGGTCGATGGTGATCCGACAACTATCAGGCACGCAATGGGCTGGCAGGCCAGTATAGTCATCGTCTTGCTCGGGTTGTCCGCCATGGATCGCGTTGATGTTCATCGTGGATTGCCGCGCGCCCTCTGGCACAACGGGCATATCGGTGCGGCGCGCGGCCATCGCCGGAAAGAGATCGCTTTCAAACTTCTCCAGCACAGCCCCCATATGCCGCACCGCGCAATCACCCAGAAACGGCATCGCACCATGGGCGATCTCACCGTATGTTTCGATCTCGGCCCACCAGCCGCCGCGGTGGCCAAGGCACACGCGGTCTTTGTTAAGCGGCTCTGGAATGATCACATGTTGAACGCGCGTCGGATCAAAAAACCCCTGTTCAGCGAGGTAAGCGACGCCGCCATAACCCCCCGATTCCTCATCCGCCGTGCCCGAGATTTCAATGGCCCCGTGAAATGCAGGGTGCAGCTGGATAAAGGTTTCAGCCGCGATGATTGCAGAAGCGAGACCGCCTTTCATATCGCATGCGCCGCGTCCGTAAATCTTGCCATCAATCAGATCCCCGGCAAAGGGATCAACGGTCCAACCACTGCCAACGGCAACAACATCTGTATGCGCGTTAAAATGGACGCAATCGCCTGCATGCGCGCCCTCACGGCGGGCGATGATATTCCAGCGTGGATAGCGGTCACTATCACCGGGCGTGCCCTCGGCACGGATCAGCTGCGTGGTGAAGCCTGACTTTGTCAGGCGTTGATCGAGGTAGTCACAAATCGCGCGGTAATTCTCACCCGGCGGGTTGAGCGTCGGAATTTGGATAAGCTCTTGGGTCAGCTGAATGATGTCATCCCGCTTTGCAAAAACCGCATCTAACAAGGTTTCATCGGCTCGCATAAAATGAGTATCGGCAGAAACCGCGCTATGTGCAAGCTGCGGGTGCTAATAGGTCCTATGCAACGCGGCGTAAGGCCTGCGCCATACAATGTATCCCACCACCTGTTTTGCTGATCTCTGACATATCCAGATCAACTACTTCAAAGCCACGTGCGCGCAAGGCTTTGATCAACGTGGGGCAAGCTGTGGGTGTGATCACCCGGTCAGCGCCAAGCGACATGAAATTACAGCCCAAGGCCATGGTTTCACGAAACGGGACATCGATGATCTCGTGTCCTTTTGCTTTGAGCCAAAGCACGATCTCTGGGTCCGTACAGTCCAGACAAACCGCAGTTAGCTTTGCTGCAATTGGGACGACCATCAGATCAATATGCACGTAGTATTCATCAATAAACGCAAGCCGTGTTTCCCAACCTTCGGCGTCAAACCAGGCCTTGACCTGCTGCGCGCCTTCCTCTTG
>CAKMZE010000001.1:46539-53029 GCA_929200295.1 uncultured Alphaproteobacteria bacterium | reverse complement strand
TTGGGTCCGCGCGCCGCCGCAACCAATGAGCACGCAGCCCTCTTCGATGACGTTAAAATCCCCGCCCTCAAAGGTGCCAGCTGTGACCATATCATAGATCGGGATACCGAGCTGTTCATAGGTGCGGATCGCAGCATAATTCTCACCTCTGCGCCACCAATTTGCCATTGCGGTTATGATCGCGCCATATGGGGTCATCACGCTGCTGTCGCGCGCATAGACCTGCATCGGAAGCGCAGGTTCAGGCGTGTGCATATGGACGGTGACATCGAAATGTTCATAGGCGCTGACTAGCTCGGCATGTTGCGCCTGCGCGACCTGCACGTTGCATGGCGCCGTACGCAAATGCGCCCGCGAGAGCGAGCTGGTGGACAGGTGTCTAAGATGCGCAGGCGAGCCCAAAAGCACATCCGTCAATCTGTCCGTTTCATTGGCAAAGCCCCAGTGATCAATCCGGGTTGTACCACCATTTGGCTTGCGGGCCTGTAAGGTAAAATCTGTCATATTAAGCCTCATGAGGGGTTGAGGGGATCCACCAATCACGGCCACGCGGTGTCGTGATATATTCAGGCCAGCGAAAGTGGATAGGGGGGGTGTAGTCGCATAAAGGTGGAATTGGGTCCTGCGCACGGCGCGTTTCAAATTCTGACATCGCATCGTCGCGTGCGGTTTTATCCTCAAGCAAACGCAGCGCAGACAGCGCAAGGATTTGCGCCGCTGTCTGCACCATCGGGTCAATCGTTTCGGGAATGCCGCCTAAGGCATTCATGACCCACGCAGGGTATACCTTGCCTTTGTGTGCCTTAAGCGCGGGTCTGGCCACATAGAACCGGGCGGTGGGCGCATGCCAAGTCATATCGGTGTAATCATCCGATGTGGCATGGGTTTGCGACGGTGCGAGGTCTTGGCGCAAGAGCGCCTCGGCCTCTTGTGGGGCAAGCAATGTGGAAAGTTCGGGGATAAACGGGTCTTGCATGGGCGGCAGGCCCAGCGCGGTTTGTATCTGTTGCGCAACCTGTGTGGCACTTTGATCCCAAACGGGCGCACCAACCGTTTGCATGACATCCCAAACCGTCCCAGCAATCGCGTGATTGGCCAATCCGGGCCGCGATTTGCAGACCCAATGACGCTCAAACCGGCAGCCCGTCATTTCGGCGGCGGTTTTTGCATTGCGGTCAAGAACCCGTGTGACTTGTTCGGCCATAGCAAGTGTTGGCGTACGGATCATATATTGAATATCGGCAAGCCCTGCGGGCAGGTTATCCGCTGTCGCTTGCCCTGCGGTCAAGATCGCCTCAGAGACCGACCAACCGCCTTGATGCGGCAACATCGCCTCGCGTAGGGATTTCGACGCAAGATACATCATATTCAGCGCATCATTGGCCCCCGGTGCACGCGCGGCAGAATGGTTTTGTGGGATAGGCGCGCCGTCAGCGATGCTCCAATCCTCGGGGGTATCACAGATAAAACGGTAGATCATCGCATAGGCAGCGCCACAATGCGTGTCCCAACGCACGGTATTGCATAGGGGCAGCATATAAAACGGATGGAACGACAGGATCGCCGCGAGCCCATCGTAATAGCCCGCAGCCGCATGGATCGGCTTGGACCCACGCACCTTTTCTGCGGGCTCACCAGTAAAACGCAACCCGCCTTTGATCCCATGCTTTTCCATCGCGGCTTTTGTCGCCAAAAGCCCGGCAAGCCCGGAAATGCCTAAGGCAGAATGCGGATCAGTATGACCGCTTGCATGAACGCTCAGATTATCCCTAGGCGCGCGATAAGGCACAGGAGCCTGGCAATTGCCCGGCACCGCATCATATTCAGCATACGTGCCAATGATCGGGCCATCGCCGTTTTGCCAATCGGCGCAAAATGCCGTTGGCATGCCTGCGCTGCCTTCTTCAACTGTAAATCCTTCGGCGCGGAGCTTTGCTATATACCATTCAGCGGACCGATATTCCCGCCAGGCGGGTTCTGCCAAATCAAAGAGCTGCGCCGTCCAATCTGAGATGCTGGCCTTATGCGTGGTGATATAAGTTTGCGCATCGTGTTGCGCGGCACTGAGCGGTGTTGACATGTCTCGCATCTCCTCTTGATGCAGAGTGTATGCGCTCTTCAGGATTTGTCAGCTTGTAAATTGCGATACGCGCCGATTTGGCATCAGCGGCCTGCGTGATCATAAGAGATCTGGCGGCTTTGCCCATCACGCGCAGACGCATCCGCGGCATCCGCAAGGATCTGCGCCTTAAGCCCATCAAGCCCCGTGGGGTTCATGTCTACACCGCTGTTTATAGAAGCCACAAAATGTTCCATCTCGGCGCGATACGCCGCCGCATAACGTTCAAGGAAAAACGGCTGTGTCGGCGCGGTGGTAAAGCCTGCACCTGTTGTCAGCTCAACGTGGTGAAGCGGTACATTATCAGCGCGCAACATGCCCTTTTGCCCATGCACCTCGATCCGTTGATCATAGCCATATGTGGCGCGACGCGAATTTGAAATCTGACAGATTTTGCCCGAGGCCGTTTTAAGTGTCACCGCAGCCGTGTCAAAATCACCCGCCTCACCGATCTCAGGGTCGACAAGACATGAACCAGCGGCACTGATCTCAACCGGGTCCTCACCCAAAAGAAACCGCGCCATATCCAGATCGTGGATCATCATATCGCGGAAAATACCGCCCGAGGTTTTGATGTAACCAATAGGCGGCGGCGCGGGATCGCGTGAGAGGATCGTGACAAGCTCAACATTACCAATAACCTGATCTGCGATCTGACGCTGAAGATGCGCAAAGCTTGGGTCAAAGCGACGGTTAAAAGCGGTCATAAAGGGCACGCCCGCCTTGGCCACCGCATCAAGACATTCACGGATACGTGCGACAGACAGATCCACGGGCTTTTCGCAAAAGATCGCTTTGCCGGCAGCGGCGGCGGCATGGATGATATCGTAATGCGTTGTTGTTGGTGTGCCGATAACAACCGCGTCGACCTCAGGTGATGCGATGATCTCATCTGTGGTCATCACCTTGGCATCTAGCTTTTGGGCGAGCGCCTCAGCCGCGGATGGCATGAAATCTGATACAGCGGCGGCGCGTGCGTTTTGCACGCTTAGCAATGTTGCACCATGCACCTGACCGATGCGCCCAGCGCCTAAGAGGCCGATATTAAGCATGTAAATCTCCTTTTAGACCATGCAGGACACGCCGTGCGGCGGCAATAACGGGATCATGGGTTTCTTTGAGGATCGTGACCCGGTCAAACCGATCAGGATCGCGTGTCACAGCATCACGCAACGCCGCGCCAAAGGCCATGCGTAGCTCTGTCCCGATGTTATATTTACAAATATGCGTCGTCCGCGCGAGCCGCTGGCGCTGGGCTGTGGGCACACCTGAACCACCATGAATGACCAATGGCACAGGGGTCAGCGCCTGAATGGCCATAATGCGATCTTCATCCAACCCGCCTTGTTGGTTTTGCTGCAAATGCACATTCCCGACCGAGATCGCCATCGCGTCCACACCTGTTTCTTGCGCAAAAATGGCGGCCTCTTCTGGGTCGGTGCCAGCGGATGCCTCGCCATTATCATAACCGACAAAGCCGATCTCACCTTCGCATGAAATCCCTGCCCCATGGGCAAGTGCTGCAACCTTGCGGGTTTCTGCGATATTGTCGCGCAAAGCCTTGCGCGAGCCATCATACATCAAAGAGGTAAAGCCACTGTCCAGCGCCTCTTGGCATTCGTCAAAGGTATAGCCGTGATCAAGATGCGCCACGACGGGGACACTTGCAGTCTCTGCCAAATGGCGAAACATTTTGCCCAAAATCGGCAATGGCGTATGGGCGCGGCAGCTTGGCCCGGCCTGCAGGATCACCGGGCAGTCTTCGGCCTCGGCCGCGGCAACAAAGGCACGCATGTCCTCCCACCCCAATGTCACAAGACCAGCAACAGCATAGCCGTTCTTTAATGCAGGCTGTAACACATCAGAAAGCGTGGCTAATGGCATGGCATGTCTTTCGTGATGGCTGCTTATTTGAACTTAGCGATCATGTCTTTGATGCCGGGGATCGTCTCAAGCTGGGCCGCATGGGATGGTTGGAAGTATTGCACCAATGATCGCTGGCTGAGCCCGCCTAGAATGGTGAAGTAATACATCTGATAGCCCGGCAGCACAGCGCAAGGGTGATAGCCACTGTCGAGACATATCGTTGAGCCATCAACGATATGATAGGCATCACCTGCTTTGCCGTCTTCGCGTTGAAGCATCTGTACGCCAGACCCGTAATTCGGCTTAAAGCGGAAGTTATAGGTTTCATCATGACGGGTTTCATCGGGCAAACGGTCTGTATCATGCTTATGCGATGGGAAACCGGACCAGCCGCCCTCACCCACTGTGAAAAGCTCTGACACCAAGAGACGACCAACCTTGTCATGATATTTTGTGCCAAGGATATGTTTGATCTTACGGTGCGTCTTGGTCTCGTCTGATCCATATTGCACTTTGTCTAACTCATCCGCCCGCACGGCAAAGGCATCAAGCACCTTGTCATAACGCGCGCCACAGATGAATACCTCGGCCTCGTCTGACATGCAGACCATTTCAGCCTTGGCGGCGGTTGGCACATAGACACCTTCTGGCTCACCGTCCCAAACGTCCTCGACCCGGTGGCCTAGGGATGCAACTTTGAACCCTTCGATATCGACATCCACCGTCCCGGTTGCAGGGACGATACAGGTCTCATAGCCGGGCACGGCATAGGTAAATGCCTCGCCCTTTTTCAGCTTGACGATGTTGAAATAGTTGAGCGGCACCGTAGGGTCATCCACATCAACGATGGGTTTATTCTGATTGTCAAAGGGTGGAATATGCATGTGGCGTTCCTTTAGACGGATGAGGGACCGGGGTGCTGGTCCAAGAATGCAGTGAGCGTTTGTGTATCAGGCATGGCCGGGGCGCAGCCTGGTTTTGAAACAGTGACAGAGGCGCAGGCAGAGCCGCGCAAGATCGCGTCTTTGAGCGGCATATCAGCGGCAAGCCCAGTCATCAGACCAGCCATAAAGCTGTCACCTGCCCCTGTGGGTTTCAGCGCCTCAACAGGAAAAATGCCCGTGCGGATCTCGGCGCCATCTGCAAATGTGACAGCGCCCTTTTCGCCCATTTTGTAGATAACGATTTTGGCGGTTGTCGCGGCAAGTGCGCGTGCTTTGTCCAAGCCTTTGGACATGTCACCTGCCATAAAGCCGAACTCTTCATCATTGCCGACAATCATATCACATGCCGCTGCTGCCCGTGACAGCACATCAGCCGCCACCCCAGGTGAAGGCCAGGAATAGGGGCGATAATCAACGTCAAAGATCACCGGCAAACCCGCCTTTTTCGCAAGGGCGAAGGCGTCAAAGGTGGCACTGCGCGATGGTTCAGCGGCAAAAACGGTGCCCGCTGTGATCAAAGCGCCAAACCGGCTGTAATCAACAGCCGTAACATCGCTTTGATCCATCTGGAAATCTGCGGCGCCATTGCGGTAAATCACCGATTGATGACCCGCGACGCGGCTTTCATACACGGCCAGAGAATTGCGGTACTCACCCCCAACAGAGCTGACATAAGTGCTATCAACGCCGTAATGCGCAAGCTTATTAAGGCAAAACCGCCCAACACTATCGTCAGATACACGCGTGACCAATGATGCCTGACCACCAAGTTTCACAATACCCGCCGCGATATTCGCGGATGAGCCGCCCATATCAGCGGTCATGGTGGTGGCATCCTCGGTCGCTGTGCCCGGCGGGTCTGGATAGAGATCCATTCCAACCCGGCCAAAGATAATAAAATTATTGGCGCGAATGCCCTCAAGCAGCGTCATTACACGCCCTTTCGCTGGCGCGCGCGTGTGGCTTCAACATCATGATGCGCGGCTGCGATCTTGTCATGCGCAGAAATATGCGGCGTGCCGATCTCCCACCATGTGTGGCCTTCTTGGGTCCAGCCCTCATAGGCGTCCACCTTCATGCAAATCACATAGGTACGATCAGCAGCTTTGGCGCGGGCAAAGGCCGCTTCGAGCTCTGCCGGGGATGCCACCGTTTCAGCAAGCGCGCCCATGGATTGCGCATGGCTTTCAAAATCGACGCCCACTTGATGCGTGGCTGTCGGGGTGTCGGCGATGAGGTTGTTAAAGCTCTCGTTGCCTGTGTTGTTTTGTAGCTTATTAATGACGGCGAAACCGCCATTATCAAGCACCAGAATAATCAGCTTTTTCTGGGTTAAGACAGAAGAATAGATATCTGAGTTCATCAACAGATATGATCCATCGCCCGTGAAAACGATCGTGTCTTGGTCAGGCTCTTTTTCAGATTGCGCAATCCGCGCGCCCCAACCGCCTGCGATTTCATATCCCATGCAGGAAAAGCCAAATTCCACATCGACGGTGCCGATGTCGAGCGTCCGCCAATTGGCAGTTACCTCAGCGGGTAGCCCGCCTGCCGCCGCAAC
>CAKMZE010000001.1:9807-46529 GCA_929200295.1 uncultured Alphaproteobacteria bacterium | reverse complement strand
CGCCGATTGCCTGCGCATAAGAGGCCGGGCCATTCCCAACACGGGTATTATCGGCAACATAGGCATCCCATTTACGGCGTTCATCTTGCGCCTTTTCCGTCCACGCGGCGGGCGCTTTGTAATCACTGGCAAGCGCTAAGAGCGCAAGCTTGGCATCACCAACAACTGTCATCGACATATGCTTGGCCGCATCATGGCGCCCAACGTTGACACCAATGATCTGCGCATCCAAGGCAAAGGCGGTCCATGACCCAGTGGTGAAATCCTGCAAACGTGTGCCAACCGCCAAAATCACATCTGCTTTCTCTGCAATTGCATTAGCCGAGTTTGATCCCGTGACCCCAATGGGACCAATATTCAGCGGATGATTGGCGCGCATATTGGCACGACCTGCGATGGTTTCCACAACGGGGATGCCCGTTGCCTCTGCAAAGGCTGTGAGCTCTGCGACAGCGCCTGAATATTGCACGCCGCCACCCGCGATAATCATCGGGCGCTTTGCGGTTTTGAGCAGCGAGATTGCATCGCTCAGCTCGGCCTCATCCGGGGCTTGGCGGCGGATGCGGTGTGTGCGTTCCGCGAAAAATGATAGCGGGTAATCATAAGTCCAGCCTTGCACGTCTTGCGGCAGGCCAAGAAACGCAGGACCGCAGTCAGCAGGGTCGAGCAAAGTCGCCAAGGCCGCTGGCAGCGACTGAATGATTTGTGCGGGATGTGTGATCCGGTCCCAATAGCGTGTGACGGCTTTGAACGCATCGTTCACACCAAATGTCGGGTCGCCAAAATGCTCAAGCTGTTGCAACACAGGATCAGGCAGGCGCGTGAGAAACGTATCACCACAGAGCATCAGCATCGGCAGGCGGTTGGCATGGGCCAAAGCCGATGCCGTCAAAAGGTTTGCCGTACCCGGCCCCGCAGACGCAGTGCAAAACATAAAGCGTTTGCGCAAATGTGCCTTGGCATAGGCGGCGGCGGCAAAGCCCATGCCTTGTTCGTTCTGACCACGATAGAGCGGTAGCGCATCACGGTGATCATAAAGCGCCTCGCCCAGACAGGTCACATTGCCATGGCCAAAAATACCAAAGCCGCCCCCGCAGATCCGGGTGCTGACGCCATCGATCTCAATATATTGCGCAGAAAGATACCGGACAATTGCCTGCGCAACTGTGAGAGTAATCGTTTCACTGGCTTGTCCCATGCCGACGCTCCATTGCTTTGAAATTCCGTTAAACCGCGATTGGTTATTGACCCCAAGCCGTGATCAAGGATAACCCATTTGCAACCGGTTGCAATCGGTTTTTTGGGAGGGCCAGATGACCAGTTCAACATCACAGATCGGCATTGGGATTATTGGTGGCGGCTATATGGGCAAGGCGCATTCGGTTGCCTTTGCCGCTGTGGCCTCTGTTTTTGATACGGCCCTGCGGCCACGGCTAGAAATGATCGCGGCCTCATCGCCTGAAACGGCTGAAAAATACCGCGCAACCTATGGATTTGCCCGTGGCACAGATGATTGGCGTGCGCTTGTCGATGATCCAAAGGTCGAGGCAGTTGTCATCGCCTCACCGCAATCGACCCACCGGGATATCGCACTGGCAGCCTTTGCCAAGGGCAAGCCTGTGCTATGTGAAAAACCGCTTGGCGCCTCGCTCGCCGATTCCGTCGCGATGTATGAGGCGGCGGTCGCCTCGGGTCAGCCAAATATGGTTGGGTTTAACTACATTCGCACGCCTGCCTCACAATATGCGCGCCAGCTTCTTGCAGAAAACCGGATTGGTGATGTGATCTGGTTTCGTGGTGAAATGACCGAAGATTTCTTTGCTGATCCCAGCATCGGCGGGTGGCGCGCGCAGGGGCAATCCAACGGGACAATGGGAGATTTAGCGCCGCATATGATCAATGCAGCACATGCGCTAATGGGGCCAATTGAAAGCCTCAGCGCCTCAGTGGAAACAGTGCATAAAACCCGTGCGGGTGCGCCTGTGACCAATGATGACCAAGCCCAGATGATGTGCCGTTTTGAAAGTGGCGTACAGGGTCATATGTTCTTTAGCCGCGTCGCCATGGGGCGCAAGATGGGCTATGCCTACGAGATCCACGGCACAAAGGGCCATATCCGTTTTGATCAAGAAGACCAAAACGCGCTTTGGCTTTATACCGCCGAAGGCCCAGAGACCGAACGCGGGTTTCGCAAGATACTCGCAGGGCCCGCGCATCCAGACTATCTGCCGTTTTGTCAGGGGCCGGGGCATGGCACGGGTTATCAGGATCAGATCATCATCGAGGCGAAAGATTTTTTAACGGCAATCGCCGAAAAACGCGATATCTGGCCAAGCTTTAAAGAGGGGCTTGAGGTGAACCGCGTTGTTGCTGCTGTGCTTGATTCCAGTGCAAAAGGTGCCTGGGTCAATACCGCCGATTACTAAAAGGATGTACGAAACATGATTAAAATCGGAAATGCGCCCTGTTCTTGGGGGGTCGAGTTCGCGGATGACCCACGCAACCCCGCGTGGCGCAAAGTGCTGCAAGAAAATGCAGCAGCTGGATATACCGGGATTGAGCTAGGCCCTGTGGGCTACATGCCCGAAGACCCACATATCTTGGGCGAGGCGCTGGATGAGTTTCAGCAAGAGCTGATCGGTGGTGTGGTGTTTCGCCCGTTTCATGACCCAGATGCATGGCATGATGTTTTGGATGGCGCGGTGCGGACCTGTAAAGCGCTAAAAGCACATGGGGCACAGCATTTGGTTTTGATCGACAGTATTTCGCCGCGTCGCGCGCCAACTGCGGGTCGTGCGAGTGAGGCCGAACAAATGGATACTGGCGAATGGGCTGCATTTCGCGACCGGATTGCCCATATCGCAAAAATGGGCGCCGAAGACTACGGGCTAACCGTCGGTATTCATGCTCATGCTGCTGGCTTTATGGATTTTGAACCTGAACTAGAGCGTCTCTTAGATGAGGTGGATGAAAAGATTTTAAAGATCTGTTTTGATACAGGCCATCATTCTTATGCTGGCTTTGATCCTGTCGCCTTTATGAAGCGCCATATCGACCGGATCAGCTATATGCATTTCAAAGATATCGACCCAAAGGTAAAAGTTGACGTCGTCGCCAACCGCACGGATTTTTACAAAGCCTGTGGTCAGGGGATCTTTTGTAATCTTGGCGATGGGGATGTTGATTTTCCGCAGGTACGGCAAATCCTTGTGGATGCGGGCTTTGATGGCTGGTGCACAGTCGAACAGGACTGTGACCCAGAGGGCGATACATCGCCAATTGATGATGCGATTTTAAACCGCACCTATCTGCAATCCATTGGGTTTGAGGGAGCATAAGAGAGATGACAAAGCTGAAATGGGGTATGATTGGTGGTGGTGAGGGCAGTCAAATTGGTCCTGCACATCGTTTAGGCGCCGGGCTCGATGGGCTGTTTGAGTTCTCCGCAGGTGCGTTAGATCACAGACCAGACGAGGGGATTGAGTACGGTCAAAGGCTTGGTCTTGGGGAGCGCGCCTATGGCAGCTGGCAGGATATGCTTGAAGCAGAGAAAAAGCGCGCCGACCGGGTTGATCTGGTGACCGTTGCCACGCCAAACGCCACGCATTTTGAAATCACCAAAGCGTTTTTGGAAAATGGGTTTAATATCTTGTGCGAAAAGCCAATGACCATGACCGTCGAAGAGGGCGCTGTGATCGTGGAAATTGCCAAGAAGACAGGCAATATCTGTGCGGTGAACTATGGCTATTCCGGCTATTCTTTGGTGCGTCATATGAAAGCAATGGTCGCACGCGGCGATATTGGAAAAGTCCGGCTTGTGAATGCTGAATTTGCCCACGGGCATCATGCGGATGCAACGGACGCGGATAATCCGCGTGTGCGCTGGCGCTATGATCCTGCGCAGGCAGGGGTGTCGGCACAATTTGCCGATTGCGGTATACATGCGCTGCATATGGCCAGCTTTGTAACCGGGCAAGAGGTGACGCAGCTTTCAGCCGATACGGTGTCGTGTATCGACGTGCGCACGCTTGAAGATGATGCGATGGTGAATTTCCGCATGGATGGCGGCGCTGTGGGCCGGCTTTGGACCAGCTCAATCGCAATTGGGCGCCAGCATGGTTTGGGGATACAAGTGTTTGGTGAAACAGGTGGGCTGCGCTGGTCGCAAGAGCAGCCAAACCAGCTTTATTATATGCCACTGAATGAACGGTTACAGGTGATTGAGCGTGGTGAGGCAAACCTATCGCCCGAAGCGGATCGCGCAACCCGGGTGACGATTGGCCATGCCGAGGGCATGCCATTGGCTTTTGCCAATATCTATACGGATTTGGCAGAAGCGATCTTGGCCCGCAAACAGGGCCGTGTGATGGACCCTGCGGCAAATCTGTATCCCAAAGCTGAGGATGGTTTGCGCTCAATGGCGGCTGTTTTTGCGGTGGCGGAAAGCGGCAAAGCGGATGGCAAATGGCTGGATGCGCGGCCTGAGATGTTTCGCTAAAAAGGTGGGCAAATTGCCCACCCTACAGTGGATGATCTGATGTGTGGCCCCTAGATAAGACCACCACTGGGGGCCAGCCCCCAGACCCCCGGGATATTTCAAAACCTAAGAATGGGGCGAAGTGTGCCGCGTTCAACGATATGGCAGGCGAAGAGTTGCGCCTGTGGTGAAAGGGTGTGATCCGCGACCAGATCCGCAACACTGTCTACGGACGATGAAATGATCTGGGCAATCGGATTGTGGATTGTTGTGAGGTTGATGTTGTCCCAGCCCGCCATTTCCATATCATTGAGGCCGATGATACCTACATCATCAGGTGTCTTGATGCCTTGTGATGTCAGCGCTGAGAGCGCCCCAATAGAGAGCACATCATCGCCGCAAAAATACGCCTCTGCCAATGGGCCCTCATTGATTAAGCGCAGCATTTCTGATCGTCCTGCGTCAAATGCATATTGTCTGGCAAAGGATGTTGTGACCGTGACGTCTGGATGATCTTTTAACGCGGTTAAAAAACCGCTCATACGGTCTTGTGTTGAGGTCGCGGCCTTTGGGCCCCCTAGGAACGCGACAGAGCGGTATCCACGTGCGACCAATGTTTCTGCCGCAAGCCGCCCGGCCTGAATATTATCAATGCCAAGGATATTGACCTTGGGCTTTACCACATGGCGCCCAAAGGAATGCACCACGGGCATGCCCGCGGTGCGAAACGCCTCGGCAAAACTTTCTGGCAAGGTCGAGGAGGCGACAATCACCCCGTCCACAGAATATTGCCGCAGCATTTGTACTGAATTTTGCGGATCTGTTTCATCAGTGAGATTCACCAACAAGGGGCGCAAGCCGCGTTCTTGCAGCGATTTTGTAAACAGGTCGAACACCTGCAAAAAGATCGGGTTGTGAAAGTTATTTGACACCAAGCCGATCATTTTCGTGCGGCCTGTGGTGAGCGAGGATGCCAATGCATTGGGTCTATAACCAAGGTTATCTGCCGCACGCTGTACCTTTTCGCGGGTTTTAGCAGAGACCGATGCGCCCTTTGTATAAGTACGCGAGACAGCAGAGCGTGAGACACCGGCCAATGCGGCGACATCTTTTAGCGTGGCTGCCATCTGACCCTCCTACTCGGTATTCTCACCCTTTTGATTGGCGTCGCGCAAGGCGGCGTAATCAATCGTCATAAACCGCCATGTACAGACCGCGGCAAGCCCCAAAAAGAACATCGCCCAAAAAAGCGCACCGCTTGTCAGTTCAAACAAACCCCAGAGCGTTGTCACAGCGACAACCGCCACACGGATCCATAGCGGTTCAAAGAATGGATCGGCGAGATCGAACAGCTTCATGCTGCGCCTTCGTATTCAGCGCCTGTTTTTGCACCTGTGATATAGGCAACAACGTCTTGGCCATCGGTGTCGTCTTTGCGCAGGTTTGCAACAATACGACCTCGGCGAAACACGATGATACGGTCCACAAGATCGAACACCTGCCGCATGTTATGTGACACAAGGATGAGGCTTTCGCCTTGGTCCTTGAGCGTGCGAATAATGTTTTCGACCTGCGCTGTTTCCTGCACTCCCAAAGCGGCTGTTGGTTCGTCCATAATGGTGAGCTTACTGGCAAAGGTCGCTGTGCGCGCAATCGCAACACATTGGCGCTGGCCACCGGACATATTGGCAATGGTGTTTTTGATGTTAGGGATTTTCACGCCGGTTTTCACAAGACCCGCGAGGGTATCATCGCGCATTGCCTTGTAATCAAGACGGCGAAACGGGCCTAAGAAATTCCATTTCGTTTTTTCGCGCCCAAGGAACAGGTTATCAGGGACATTTAGATCATCCGCGAGCGCCAATGTTTGGAACACGGTTTCGATCCCTGCTTCGCGTGCATCAAGCGGGCCTGCAAAGCTCACAGGCGCGCCATCAAAAATGACCTCGCCACGGGTGCGTTGTTCGACCCCAGTGATTTGACGCACAAAGGTGGATTTGCCCGCCCCGTTATCGCCCATGATCGCCACATGCTCGCCGTGCTCTAGCTGAAAGTCAGCGCTTTCAAGCGCGTGCACACCACCGTAATATTTGGTGAGACCTTTGGTCTCTAGGATATAATCCGACATCTGATCAGTCCTTTTATGCACGCGCAGCTGCACGTTGTTGTTGCCATTGGTCCAATGCGACCGCACTGACGATGATCATACCGAGCACCATTTCTTGGTAAAATGCACCCAGCTTAAGGAAGGTAAAGCCAGAGGTAATCACACCGATGATCAGCGCACCGATCACCGTGCCGATAATCGATCCACGCCCCCCGAAAAGCGAGACGCCGCCAATCACTGCCATCGCGATCGCCTCGAGCTCATAGGTAAGACCCATGCCGGATTGTGCAGTCAGGTTCTTTGACGTGAGGATCACGGCAGCCAGACCCGCCAGCATGCCAGCTATGACATAAACCAGAACCAAATGACGCGGCACGTTGATACCAGACATGCGGGCGGCCTGCTCGTTTGAGCCGATGGCATAGGTGTGTTTGCCGTAGACGGTGTAATTCATCACAAAGTGGAACAGCACCGCCAATGATAAAAAGATGATCACTGGCATCATGCCAGCGCCGATTTCGGCGTAGCCTTCGGTCGGGAAAGACACAGGGTTTCCGCGTGACCACCACTGTGCCACACCGCGCGCAAAAAGCATCATGCCAAGTGTCGCAATAAATGGGGGGATCCGCGCAAAGGCGACCAGCAACCCATTAATAAAACCTGCGATCAAGCCGACCCCAAGGCCAACGATAACAGGTATGATCCACGGGAGATCCAGCGCCCATTCACCAAAGATCGCCTTTGGGTTTGGATTGCCGTTCACTTCGGCAACCTGCGCAAAGCTCATCGCGATCATAGCGGTCGCACCGACAACAGACCCCGAGGACAGATCGATACCAGCCGTGATAATAACCTGGGTCACGCCAAGGGCGATGATCCCGATAATGGCGACCTGCACAATAATGATCCGCAGGCGTTGTTCGTTGAAAATAGAATCGAACCGGTCTCTTGTATCAAACAACAAGCTTTGACCGTTCATATAGGGCAGGGTTTGGCCGAGCACTTCAAAGATAATGATAATAAGAATAAGCGCACCAAAGACGTTTAGCTCATTTGGCCATTGCCGTTTAGATTTATCGAAGGTCAGGCCGCCTGTCCCGTCGCTGTTCTCTGACATGTGTCAGCTCCCCTAAAAGTACCCGTCGCTGTATGAGGCATATGGGGCAGCACATTGGCTGCCCCATACATTGCATTTATCCGTAAAACCGGGTGATTTACTGGAAATCAGCCAGGTTATCAGGTGTGACCAGCTTGAATGGGATAAAGACTGTCTTGTCGACGCTTTCGCCATTTGCCAGTGCCATCGCTGTCTGGATTGAGCCCGCGCCCTGACCTGCAAGATCCTGGAACACTGTGACGTCCATCTCGCCAGATGCCATAGAGAGCAGCGCGTCAGATGTCGCGTCAACACCACCAACCACAACATCATCCATTGAGATGCCAGCGGCTTTCATCGCTTGAATAGCACCCAATGCCATCTCGTCGTTGTTACCAAAGACCGCGTCGAATTCCTCACCAGAAGAGATCCAGTTTGTCATCAGGTCGTTGGCTTCGTCACGTGACCAGTTCGCTGTCTGCTCGTCGATGATGGTGATAAAGTTACACATGTCCATGCCGATCACGTCATGGAAGTCTTTGGTCCGCTGAACAGCCGCTTGGTTAGAGAGCTGACCCACGAGAACATATGCAGTCGCACCGCCAGATTTACCCTCAGCGCGCAGCAGGCGGCACATCTGGAACGCAGCCAATGTACCAGACTCGATCTCGTTTGATGCAACGAATGCCTGACCGTCTGGCAATGTGTCCATGTTGATTGGCTGACGGTTGACGTAAACCAATGGCACACCAGCAGATGCTGCGGCATTTGACATCGCTTCGGTTGCGTTTGTGTCAACCGCGTTCACGATGATCGCATCAACGCCTGACGCGATGAAGTTGTTGATCTGGTCAAGCTGCTTGGCCACATCATCGGTCGCATCTTCGACCTGCAGTGCGACGTCGTCATTTGCTTCGTCAAATGCAGTCATGCCGTTCCGCATCACTGTCAGACCGTTGTCGTCAAAACGCGCAACAGACACACCGATTTGCATCTCTGCAATAGCAGTCGTGCCCATCAGCGTTGTTAGGCCAGCGGCCAAAAGAATCTTTTTCATTTTATTCCTCCCAAATATCGTGCCCGGCGCACGATTGATCAATGCCGGGACCTCGACTGAGGCCGTTCGCTCATCACATCCTGCCCAGCGCGGATTGCGCCGATGCAGCATGCATGAAGATGTGAAATCTGCCTCCCTACAGCAGATCCAAAAACCGGCCAAACATCACGTATCGCGCGGATATATTGCGATGATTCGGACCGCTTCTTTGGTTATTTCTGACATTACTCTAGCTGTTGCATTCAATTTTGCAACCGGTTGCATTAAATTGATCTTTGGGTTCATGAAACAACATCAGGCCCGGTAGGGTCACCGGGCCTGATGCTTTATTCTCGCCTATGGGTGTTTTGCAGAATTTACCGCAGCATCCCAACATCACGCAGCGCCCGGCGGCGCCATTCGTCTGCTTCGCGTTGCTGTTGCGATGCTGATTTACGGGTTTCGTCTAATTTCCAGTGGATAGGAGCATCCCAGTTTGACCGGGAAGCTGTCTTAAACATATCTGCGAATATTGAAAGCATGGCTATGACCTTTCTGAGTGAATGAATATCGATATCCTTTATTTACATAGGTTGATTTCTGAAATCCAATCAGTAAGAATTCCCATATGTTAGTTGAGCTTTCATATGGAATGGCGTGACATCCCCTCGCTTGCGGCTTTGCGGGCGTTTGATGCTTGTGCGCGGACGGGCTCTTTTAGTGCGGCAGCGCGTGCGCTGAATGTGACACACGCCGCCATTGCACAGCACGTGCGCGCCATTGAAACCCAATTGGGGCAATCACTGATGGTGCGGGTTGGAAAAACCATGCAGCTGACCGAAAACGGAGAAACCCTAGCAGCCGCACTGGCCGAAGGGTTTGGGCATATTATTTCAGGGGTGCAGCAAGTTGCGAATGATGCAGCAAGCAGCCCGCTTAAGCTCAGTATGACGCCTAGCTTTGCTGAAAACTGGCTTATGCCCAAGCTACCCAGCTTT
This sequence comes from uncultured Alphaproteobacteria bacterium, assembly GCA_929200295.1. GTDB lineage: Bacteria > Pseudomonadota > Alphaproteobacteria > Rhodobacterales > Rhodobacteraceae > Yoonia. The sequence continues at coordinate 36,815 of CAKMZE010000001.1, read as the reverse complement.
TGGGAAACACATCCAGAGATCACCGTGTCCATTACCCCAGATAATGCTGTTGTCGATTTGCGGCGCGATGGGTTTGATCTCGCTATTCGCTATGGCCTAGGCGATTGGCCCGGGGTTGACGCGGCATTTCTAGTGCCCGCAGATTATGCAGTTGTTGCTGCACCCACATTATTTGATGACCCGCAGACAGCCTGTGTTTCTGAACTGACAAAGGCACTTTGGTTGTTTGAACGGGTGCATCAGGCGCATCGGAAATGGGCCGAAGAGAATGTGACAGAGTTTGCATGTTGTCAGGTCAAAGAGCTACCGACATTAAACATGGTCCTCTCAGCTGTGCGCGCAGGTGGCGGCGCGACAGTGATGTCATTGGCCTTGGTCGCGGATGATATTGCCCAAGGTAAACTGATTGCTTTGCAAATAGAAAAGCACCCCGGCCTAGGGTATTATGTTGTCACGCTTCCCGGTGTGCCAGCGGCCAAAGTCACCACATTCCGCAAATGGATATTGGCGCAAGCCTAGCGCGGGCTGCGTTTAGCGAGGATCCGTTGCAAGGTGCGTCTGTGCATGCTGAGCCTGCGTGCGGTCTCTGACACATTCCGATCGCACATCTCATAGACACGCTGGATATGTTCCCAGCGCACACGGTCTGCGCTCATCGGGTTTTCGGGCGGCGGGGGTAATTCGCCCTCATGGGCGAGCAATGCATTGGTCACATCTGTTGCATCCGCAGGCTTGGCCAAATAATCGGTTGCCCCGATTTTAACAGCGGCCACCGCTGTCGCGATAGCACCGTAGCCTGTCAAAACAACGATCCGGCTTTCGGGCCTGCGCGCGCGCAGGGTTTCAACCACATCAAGCCCGTTTCCATCCTTGAGCCGCAAATCCACAACCGCGTAAGCGGCCGGTCGCGCTGTGGCGATGGCTTTGCCCGCGGCCACGCTTTCGGCCGTCTCAACTTGGAAACCACGCTTTTCCATTGCTTTTGCAAGGCGTTTTAAAAAGGCCTCGTCATCATCAACCAACAAGAGGGTTGGATCCGGGCCAAGATCAAGTGCCGCTGACGTCATGTTGCGTCCTTTGAGGTTACTCACTCAAATACTAGCGCCAAATATGTGTTTTTCAAATTGTTCAAACTGCCGCAGCAAAACACGCTACAGATTTTGCCACATCTTCGGCGGGTGCATCCTGTCGAAAGAAGGTTACAAATCCATGGTCTGGCAGTGTCAAATAGCTAAAGGTGGTGTGCTGGACCAAATAATATTCGGGGTCATCATCTTGTTTTTTATAGAACGTGCGGTATGCGCGGGATGCGGCCGCGACCTGTTCTTCTGAGCCAGTTAAGCCAATCGCTTTATCATGAAAATTTGCGGCAAATTCCCCAACCACCTCGGGTGTGTCGCGCGCGGGGTCAATGCTGATAAACACTGGCGTGGCACTAACACCCTGCTCAGCAAGTAAATCCACGGCGAGCGCATTGCGTGCCATATCCATTGGGCAGAAATCAGGGCAAAACGTATAGCCAAAGTAAATCAACGTCGGTTCTGTGATGACATCTGCATCTGTCACGCTTGTCCCGCTCTTATCGATCAGGGTGAAGGGGCCACCAATGTCACCGCCTGCAACATTTGTATCTTCGCAAATACCAAAGGCATCACGTTTGGCGAGATGTGTGACAGCAAATGTCGCGCCCACCCCCACGACAACAACAGCGATAGCGGCACGTGCAAATGTCTGTGACATAGTGTTGCTCCTTATAATTGTGCCGTTGATCCCTTAATATGGCCCGGATAACAATAACACGAACTGCCGCAGGTAGATGACATCTTTGTGAGACCGCAGTGACTGATACAAACCAAGACGCAAGTTCTGAGCTATTCAAAGACCAGCAACGTAGCAATTGGGTACGATTGCAAACGCTTGTCGTTTTGCGCTGGTATGCGATTGCAGGGCAAAGCGTTGCGATTATTGTCGCGGTTCAAATCTATCACATCGCACTGGAAACAGGCTGGATCGCGCTTGTGATCGGATGTTCGGTTCTTGCGAATATCATATTCGGCTTTCTCTACCCCAGAAACCGCAGGCTATCAGAGCGCGAAGCGTTTTTCATTTTACTCTTCGATATATCTCAGTTGGCGGTGCTACTTTATCTGACGGGCGGGCTGAATAACCCCTTTGCGATGCTCATACTTGCGCCGGTTACGATTGCTGCAACGGTCTTGCATGTGCGCAGCACTGTGATTTTGGGCGGTTTGGCGATTATTCTCAATACGATCCTCGCGCAGGTCTATATTCCGCTTGTGACAGCATCTGGTGTGGCGCTTGACTTGCCTATGCTGTTTCAGTTTGGGTTTTGGCTCGCACTTAATATTGGCATGGTCTTTTTGGCGATTTATGCGCGGCAAGTGACCGTTGAAATGCATGTAATGAGCGATGCGTTGCTTGCGACCCAGTTGGCCCTGTCACGGGCACAAAAGCTAAGTGACTTAGGCGGCGTTGTTGCCGCAACAGCGCATGAGCTTGGCACACCTCTGGCGACGATCAAGCTTGTGAGCAGTGAATTGATGCAGGATCTTGTGGATAAACCAGATGCTCTTGAGGATGTGGCTTTGATCCGACAAGAGACCGACAGATGCCGTGATATCTTGCGCTCAATGGGGAGCGCGGGAAAAAACGATCAGCACCTCAAGCGCGCGCCGATTGAAACCGTTGTCCACGAGGCAGCAGAACCACATTTAAATCGTGGCAAATCAGTTCTGTTCGATGTTGCCCCAGAGGGCGACGATATCGTGCCACAGCCGATTATCATGCGCAGCCCCGAGATCGTACATGGTTTGCGCAATCTCATTCAAAACGCTGTAGATTTCGCCCGTGACCGGGTCGAGGTTGATATCACTTGGACCAAAGACACGGTCACAGTGCAGATCGCCGATGATGGGCCTGGGTTTCCTGTGCATATTCTTGGGCGCATTGGCGATCCCTTTGTCCATAACAGGCCGTTTTCAGAGCAGCATCGTAGGCCGGGATATCACGGCATGGGGCTGGGGCTCTTTATCGCTAAAACCCTGCTTGAGCGATCAGGGGCAAAGCTCCATTTTGCCAACGGACGACATTTTGGTAAAACTAGCAGCGCAATCGTTACTGTAAGCTGGCAAGATACCCAAGGCCGCTATAGTGCGCACAGAACCTTTGATGCTTTAGAAGAAAATCAGCGGTTTACTTGAGAACAGTACCGCAAAGTTTACGTACTGTTAACGTTCTATTCAGATAGTCGGCTTTCGTAGGCTATATAGAATGTGTCACTTATGTTAGCTCTAAGCACCTTTGAAATTTTCGCAATTCTGATACTCGCAATCGCCGGCGCAAGCGCTGTTGCCGTTTGTGTCTGGGGCTTCAGCCAAGTATCTGAGCGGTATCTTATACGCCGTAAGCAAGCCAATTTCGCACCGACCTTTTTACTAGACGGTGATGAATTGATTGATGCGACATCTGATGCGCGCCTGTTGATTTCGGCGGCCCCACGCAAAATGACCGCGCGTCAGGCGGTGTTCTTTATCTTCCGCGACAGGTTTCCTACGCTTGAACAGGGTAAATCAATGCGGGTCCTGCCCGCCGATGATAGCCAAATGTGGATCGAACTGACCGAAATCAAGGGCCGCAGGCGCATCGCACTGCATGGCTCACAAGGTGAGGCAAACACCACATTCAGCGATCACGCCGTGCAAAGCGCGATGGTCAAAGAGCTGACATTTTTGCGCACTGTGGCAGAATATACGCCACAGCAGATTTGGCAGCAGGACCCAGAAGGCAAGCTGCTTTGGGCAAATCACGCGTATCTTGCAACATCAGATTGGATGTTAAAGCAGGCCGACAAACCCTTTGCATCCTGGCCAGACAAACCGTTGTTTGAAGATTTGCATCACGGCGTCCCCGAGACAAAGCCGTTGCAGCGGCGCGTCTCGCTCAAAATGCCAGAGCAAAAGACAGACAGCTGGTATGATATCACGTCGCTGCGGGATGGTGATACGACGCTGCATTTTGCGACCAGCGCTGACAATGCGGTATTGGCAGAGCAGTCACGTAATAAGCTATTGCAAACGCTCAGTAAAACATTTGCGCACCTTTCAATCGGTCTCGCTATTTTTGATCACAAACGCCAGCTTGCGATCTTTAATCCCGCTTTGATCGAGTTGACACATGCCAGTCCAGAGTTTTTGAGCGCGCGCCCCACTGTCGATATGTTCTTGGATCATTTGCGCGAATTGCGCCTGCTGCCAGAACCCAAAAATTACAGCAACTGGCGTGAACAATTCAAAGCGCTCGAGAATGCCGCGCGCAAGGGCAGTTATAGCGAGCATTGGAATCTACCTGATGGGCTGACATATCGGGTAAGCGGCAAACCCCATTCAGACGGAGCATTTGCATTTTTCTTTGAGGATATCAGCTCAGAAGTGGCGCTCACTCGCAGGTTCCGTACTGACATTGAAACGGGTCAAAGTGTGCTGGATACATTGCCTGATGCGATTGCGGTTTTTTCGGCAAATGGCACGCTTGTCATGTCTAACAAATCCTATGCAGAGCTGTGGGATCTCCCCATTGATAACCTCATTGAGCGCAATGATATCCGGCAGGAGCTACGCATTTGGACACAAAAATGCGCAGCATCTGCAATCTGGTCAGATCTGCGCGATTTCATCGGGACATTAGGCGAGCGCGACATGTGGACGAATGCGGCTGTTTTGGATGATGGACGCCAAGTCACATGTATCGCCAAACCCATTCCCGGCGGTATGACCATGGTGACGTTTGAAATCGCACCCCCGACGCGGCCACATATCCAGATTTTAACACGAAATGACCCAAGCCTGCACGCTGGCAAGAGATAAGGGCTTGCAGGTGATCGCCTAGGGCATAGTCTGGGTGCATGACTGCTGCACCGTTCACAAAACTATTCACAAACGAAGAAGACACCACCGCCTGGGCGGCACAATTTGCATTGTGCTTGCGCGCAGGTGACACGCTTTTGCTGCATGGTGAGATCGGCGCTGGGAAATCCGTGACCGCAAGGGCGATCATCCGCGCGCGGCTCGCACAAGCCGAAGATGTCCCCTCACCGACCTTTACGCTTGTGCAGACCTACCAAGGCAAAGATCAGGTTGAGATTTGGCACGCGGATTTATACCGCCTCACGCATCCTGACGAGGCCTTTGAATTAGGGCTTGAGGATGCTTTTTCACAGGCCATTTGTCTGATCGAATGGCCCGATAGACTAGGCGATGAGGTGCCGCAGACAGCGCTGAATATACATCTCGAGGCGCAGGACGGCGGGCATCTGATGATGATTACGCCTCCCCTTGCGTGGGCAGATCGTTTGAGGGCTTGCATATGATGCAAGCTTCCAAACTATTAGCGCGCACCGCTTGGGCAGATTGGTCACACGCGACGATTGCGGCGGATGCCTCGGCTCGGCACTACACGCGGCTGATGGGGCCGAATGGCGCGACAGCGATTTTGATGGACGCACGCTCAGAGCCGCGTGAGGCAACGCGGGCCTTTATCGATCTGACGGGGTTTCTGCGCGCGGCACATCTCGCCGCCCCAGATATATTGCATGCAGAGCCCGCTTTGGGTGTCTTGGTGATTGAAGATCTAGGGCCTGCACATTTTGCACATTGGCTACGCAATCATGCACAAGATACCCGCATGCTTTATACAGCAGCGGTTGATGTCTTGGTGGCGTTGCATCACATCCCCCCGCCACAAGGGCTCAAACAACTCACCCCTGAAGTCGGGGCAGAGATGATTGCGATTACAGCGCAGTATTATGCGGATGACGCAGATCAAACGGCGCTCACTCAGGCAATGCATGCAGCGCTGACACGCTTCACCCCTAACGCACAGCATGTGGCATTGCGGGATTTTCATGCAGAAAACCTGATTTGGCGGGCTCAGAAAACCGGGCTCGCACGTGTCGGTCTGCTGGACTATCAAGACGCCGTGATCGCCCCTGCTGGCTATGATCTGATGTCATTGTTGCGCGACCCACGCCGCGATGTCGCCCCTGACATTGTCGATGAGATGATCACCCGTTTTACAACTGGCACAGGGCAGGATCATACGCAATTCACAGCACAATGCGCCTGCCTTTCAGCGCAGCGCAACCTGCGTATTCTGGGTGTTTTTGCGCGTCTGATTCAACAAGAGAAAAAGACAAAATACGCAGCCTTCCTACCACGTGTTTGGCAGCATATCATGACCGATCTCGCACATCCTGCGCTAAGCGAGCTGCGCGCTGTGGTCACAAAGCACCTGCCAGCCCCGCAAAATTCAACAGTGGCGACATATCTATGACAGCAATTTTGATCTTTGCAGCGGGCAAAGGCACCCGTATGCGCCATCTGACCCAAGAGCGACCCAAACCCTTGGTCCGTGTCGCCGGGCGCGCATTGATTGATCATGCGCTGGCTCTTACGGACACCACAGGCGTCAGCCAAAGGGTCATCAACCTGCATTACAAAGCTGAGATGATCCGCGCACATCTCAAAGGGCAGGACATCACGTTTTCGCAAGAAGACGACCTGCTTGAGACAGGCGGTGGCTTGCGGCATGCGCGCGATTTACTGGCAACAAACCCCGTGCTGACCATGAATGCCGATGCGGTTTGGGCAGGCCCCAACCCCATTGCGCATCTTTTGGCACAGTGGCGCGATGAGATGGAGTGCCTTGCTTTGCTTATCCCCCATGCGCAGGCGATCGGGCATCAGGGGCAGGGTGATTTTGATCTTGACGCGCAGGGCCGGATTACCCGTGGCGCGCAAGCGGTCTATACAGGTGTGCAAATGATCCGCACGGATACCCTGCCAGAGCAAAAAGCCTATTCAATGAACCTTGCTTGGGATCGCATAATCGCCAAGGGCACAATGTTTGGAACGGTCTATACCGGCAAGTGGTGTGATGTCGGACAACCACAGAGTATCCCCCTCGCAGAAGAGATGGTAAAAGCCACGCATGTTTGACCCAACCAGCAACCCACGTGTTTTCGGCCTACCACCCGGCGTGGATTTTGCGACCGCATTGGTGCAGGGTCTCGTTGATCGCAGTGCAGATGTCGGGCCACAACAGCTCGCTAAGGCGCGCGTGTTTGTAAACACTGCGCGGATGCAGCGCCGCCTACGCGATGTGTTTGATCAGGGTCCAGCGCGGCTGCTGCCGCGCGTGCAACTGGTGACTGATCTTGCGCTTGAACCTATGGCACAGCACCTTGCTGCCCCCATTAGCCCTTTGCGCCGCCGCTTGGAGCTGTCAAAATTTGTCGCCGCTTTATTAACGCAAGAGCCTGATCTTGCGCCACGTGCGGCGCTTTATGATCTGTCAGATAGTCTCGCCAACCTGATGGATGAAATGCAAGGCGAGGGTGTGCCACCATCAGTCTTGCAGGCGCTCGATATCAGTGACCAGTCAGGCCACTGGGACCGTGCGTTACGGTTTTTGTCGATCATCGCACCGTATTTTGACCGTGGTGAAACCGCCCCTGACAAAGAAGCCCGCCAAAGACAGGTGATTGAAGCCTTAGATGCCGCCTGGTCAGCCACCCCGCCGGCAGACCCCATTATCGTGGCAGGCTCCACCGGATCGCGTGGCGCGACAGCTTTGTTCATGAACGCGGTCGCAAAGATGCCGCAAGGGGCGGTGATCTTACCCGGCTATGATTTTGATCTGCCGCAACCCGTCTGGGACGCAATGGATGGTGCAAAAGGCGGCGAGGATCACCCACAATTTCGGTTCCGTAAATTCATGGATCTTGCAGGCATCTCGCCACAGGATATTCAGCCGTGGACAGATACACAGCCGATGTCACCCGAACGCAATGCGTTAGTGTCATTGGCACTGCGCCCTGCCCCTGTCACCGATCAATGGCTGCGTGATGGGCCGGGTTTGGGGGATCTGAAAACCGCGACCGAGGCAATCACATTGCTCGAAGCGCCATCACCGCGCGCCGAAGCAGAGGCCATTGCGCTGCGTCTAAGACAAGCCGTGGATGATGGGATCACAGCCGCCCTCATCACGCCCGACCGTATGCTCACGCGCCAGGTGGCCTCGGCATTGGATCGATGGGATATCACCCCAGATGACAGTGCTGGTACGCCGCTCACGCTTTCGCCGCCGGGGCGGTTCTTGCGACATATCTTAGATCTCGTGACGCGCCCTTTGACCAGTGAGGCGCTCTTGGTGATCTTAAAACATCCGCTAAGCTACACAGGATCAGAAAATCGCGGGCCGCATTTGCTGAACACCCGGCTGCTCGAGCTTTATGTGCGCCGCAAGAGCATCCCCTTTCCAACTGCTGAAACGCTGGCCAACTGGGCCGCGACACAAGATGAGACAAAGCACGACTGGGCTTTATGGGTTGGCGCAATGCTAGATCGCGCCAGCCCAATATCCGAGGCTGGTTTGCAAGATCAGCTTGCGCATGTTCTGAAATTGGCCGAGGCATTTGCCGCAGGGCGTGATGCGGGGGAAGGCAATACAGGCACGTTATGGGACGAAACCGCAGGGCGCGAAGCGAAACGAGTTTGCGAAACACTGCAAAGAGACGCCGATGCCGCAGGCACCCTCGCGCCACATGATTTTGCAGCGCTCTTTAGCAATGTCCTGTCCCAAGGCGTTGTCCGCGAGCGCGATAAAGGACACCCACAAGTATTGATCTGGGGCACGCTCGAGGCGCGCGTGCAGGGCGCAGACCTGACAATCCTTGGCGGCATGAACGAGGGTGTTTGGCCCGAGGCCCCCGCACCTGACCCTTGGCTTAATCGGGCGATGCGGGCAAAGGCGGGCCTGCTTTTGCCTGAGCGACGCATCGGGCTTTCAGCGCATGATTTTCAACAGGCGGTTGCCGGGCGCGCCGTTTGGATCACCCGGTCAAAACGTAGCGCAGATGCTGAAACCGTACCATCGCGCTGGGTCAATCGATTGTTGAACCTGCTCAACGGCTTGCCGCAGCAAGGCGGTACTGAGGCTGTGAATGCCATGCGCGCACGCGGGGGCGATTGGCTTGCAACGGCTGAGGCGCTGTCGCGCCCACAACAGGCCGTTGCCCCATCACCCCGCCCATCACCACAGCCGCCTATTGCGGCACGCCCGCGCAAGCTTTCTGTCACACAGATCAAAACGCTGATCCGTGACCCTTATGCGATTTACGCCCGCGAAGTGTTACGCCTCAAGCCGCTTGATCTTTTGACGCCGCAGGCCGAGGCATCATTACGCGGTGTGATTTTGCACACGGTTCTGGAACGTTTTGTCGCTGAAAAATGCGATCCAACGACGGCTGCGGCTCATCAAAAACTGCGCGATATCGCAGAGCAAGAGTTTACAACACAATGTCCATGGCCAACGATGCGCGCGCTTTGGTTGGCACAGTTTGACAATATCATTGATCCTTTTCTCGCGGGCGAGGCTGCACGGCAAACCAAAGGCGATCTTGGCGCGACCGAGGCTTGGGGTGAAATGCATATGCCATCGGTCGATGTGACGGTCACCTGCAAAGCGGACCGGTTTGATCTGACGGACGCTGGGGCCGCATTGATTTATGACTATAAGACCGGGCTCGTGCCCTCTGTCGCTGTGCAAAAAAAGTTCGACAAACAGCTCTTGGTCGAGGCCGTGATGGTCGAAAAAGGCGCATTCGAAAGCCTTGGAATACGCAACGTAGAGCTCGCAGAATTTGTCGCTGTGAATACGGGCATGAGAGATGTCGCAGCCCCGCTTGCCACACTGACAACCGCACAAATCTGGGTCGAGCTTGAGCAGCATCTGCAATATTGGCAGAAGCCAGAAAACGGCTACACCGCACGCCGCGCATTACAATCGCGGATAGATCAAAGCGACTATGATCATCTAGCACGGTTCGGTGAGTGGAAGCTTGGCGATCCTGCAAAGTCAGAGGTGCTGACATGATCCGCGATAAAGCCTCTCAGGCACAGGTTGATGCGGCGGATCCGCTCGCCTCAACCTGGCTTTCTGCGAATGCGGGGTCCGGGAAAACCCGGGTTTTGACAGACCGTGTGGCGCGGCTCTTGCTGGAAAAGGTTGACCCGCAAAATATCCTTTGCCTGACATATACCAAGGCTGCCGCAGCCGAGATGCAAAACCGCTTGTTCAAGCGGCTTGGCGCGTGGGCGATGATGCCCGATCAGGATCTGCGTGCCGATCTGCAAAAGCTCGGGTTTTCTGGCGAGATCGCGCGCGATGAGCTCGCTTCGGCGCGGACATTATTTGCCCGTGCGATCGAAACGCCCGGTGGTTTGAAAATTCAAACCATCCACTCGTTTTGCGCAGGGGTGTTACGACGGTTCCCGCTTGAGGCTGGCGTCAGCCCACAGTTCCGCGAGATGGAAGATCACCAAGCCGCCTTACTGCGTGCTGAAGTGATCGATCAACTGCTCGTCACATCGCCCGCCCCAGTGCACGCAATGATGCGGCATTTTAAAGGGCTGGAGCTTGACCGGTTTACCGCAGAGATCGCATCACGGCGTGATGCGTTTGCGCATCCTGTGTCAGATGACACCCTGCGCGGGTTGCTTGAGTTGACCCAGAATATCACGCTTGATCTCTTGCGCGACACGATTTTGGATGAAGCGGGTTTGGCCCTTATTCGGCAGGTGACCACGATATGCAAAACTGGGAAATCCACCGATCAAAAAGCCGCCGTAAAGCTGGCCAATATCACGGGTGACATCGCAGATCTCGCAATCCTAGAGGATGTGTTTCTCACAGGAAAATTAGCCAAATCGCCATATAGCGCTAAAATCGATAGCTTTCCGACAAAGGATTTGCGCGCCGCACACCCAGATATTTGCGATGAGCTGGCTGTGATGATGGAAACCGTGCAAGAGGCGCGCGCGGATCGCCTAGCCCTGCACACGCTTGAGAAAACCCGCGCGCTTTATGATTTTGCGCAGGTGTATGTGCCTGCCTATGAGGCGCGCAAATTGGCTGTTGGCGCGCTTGATTTTGATGATCTGATCCGTAAGACCCGGCGGCTTTTGACTGACCGAGCTTTGGCACAATGGGTGCTGTTCCGGCTGGATGGTGGGATCGATCACGTGCTTGTGGATGAGGCACAAGATACATCGCCAGATCAATGGACCGTGATCAAACAACTGACCGAAGAGTTCACCGCAGGCGAAGGGGTTGACCCGGATCGCCAGCGCACGATCTTTGTGGTGGGGGATAAAAAGCAATCAATCTATTCGTTTCAGGGGGCTGATCCACAGGCCTTTGACCAGATGAAGCATCACTTTGCCCAAGGGTTGCAGAACGCGGGCTATCAATTGTTTGACCGCTCACTGGATTATTCATTCCGCTCATCCCAAGCGATTTTGCGAGTGGTCGATAGCACATTTGCAGGCGACCAGGGTGCGGGTCTCGATGTGCGCGTGTTTCATTCGGCGTTTAAGGACCAGATGCCCGGGCGCGTCGATCTTTGGCCCGTGATTGCAGACGAGGCCGAAGAGGAGCCATTGGATTGGACCCAGCCCGTTGATCATATCGCGGACAGCCATGTGACGGTGCAAATGGCCAATCGTATCGCAGCGCAGATCACCCATATGATGGCGCATGACACCCTGCCTGTTGAGATCGGTGAAACAGGCACCTATGGGCGACGCAAGATTACCGAAGGCGATATCCTGATCCTTGTGCAACGCCGATCTGATCTGTTTTCAGAGATCATTCGCGCCTGCAAAGCGGCAAATCTGCAAGTGGCAGGTGCGGACCGCTTGCGTCTCGGGGCTGAGCTGGCGGTCAAGGATTTGACCGCGCTTTTGTCTTTTCTTGCCTTGCCCGAGGATGATTTGTCCTTGGCCGCTGCGCTCAAATCACCACTCTTTGGGTGGGATGAGCAAGCGCTCTTTAGTCTTGCGCATCATCGGCCTGAAAAGGGGTATCTTTGGGCCGCGCTACGTGATGCAGAGGGCCATCAGGATACGCTGGATGTCTTGTATGATTTGCGCAAACAGGCCGATTTTTTGCGCCCCTATGACCTGATCGCGCGGATTTTGACCCGCCATGATGGGCGCCGCAAGCTACTCGCCCGGATGGGTGCCGAGGCCGAGGATGGGATCGATGCCTTGCTGTCGCAGGCCCTGAGCTACGAAAGCACCGCAGTGCCGAGCATCACCGGGTTTTTATCGTGGATGGAAACGGACGACATTGAGATCAAGCGCCAGATGGACAGTCAAGGCGATCAGATCAGAGTGATGACGGTACACGGTGCCAAGGGGCTTGAGGCGCCAATTGTGTTTTTGCCTGACACCGCGAAGCGCGAAAACCAGGCCAAGGCCGAGCTTTTCCCATCAGGTGACCATGTACTGTGGAAAATGCCCGTGGATGAGAGCCCGCCAGCCCTTAGCGATCTACGCGATCAAATTCGCGATAAACAGGCCGAAGAACGGATGCGCCTGCTCTATGTGGCGATGACGCGGGCCGAAAAATGGCTGATTGTGGGGGCCGCAGGCAATATCGGTAGCGGAGATGAGAGCTGGTACAACATTATTGCCGATGGCATGCGCCATGCAGGCGATGAAGATGTAAGTGTCAGCGATCTCACGGCCCGGCGGGTCAGCCACGGGGTGTGGGATAAAGGCGGTATTGTTACGGCCGATAAGCAAGTGCAACCATTGCCCGCGCCGCCACAGTTTGCGGCGGTGGCTGTGCCAGAAAAGCGCAAAACACTGTCGCCATCAGATTTGGGTGGCGCAAAGATTATCCCAGGCGATCCGGGCGGCGATGCCCAAGAGGACGCATTGGCACGTGGTCGCATGGTGCATTTATTGCTTGAACACCTTCCATTGGTGCCGCAGGCGGCCCGCGCGGCCCTTGGTGCTGAACTGATCGCATCCGATACTGAGACCCATGATGCAGGGCTTGTTTCGCAAGTCTGCGCGTTGCTTGAGACCCCGGCTTTACAGCATCTTTTTGCACCAGACGCCCTTGCTGAGGTTGGGGTTACGGCCACGCTGGAGGGTGGCGCGCGTCTTCATGGCACGATTGACCGGTTGCTGGTCTCTGACACCCATGTGCTGGCGGTCGATTATAAGACAAACCGTCTGACCCCGGCCCATCCGGCAGAAACGCCCGAGGGTATTCTGCGCCAAATGGGGGCTTATCATGCGGGCTTGATGCAAATCTTTCCGAACCATCGGATTGAGCTTGCCATTTTATGGACGGAAACCGCCGAATTGATGCAAATACCGATACCACTGGCGGCTGATGCTCTCGCGCGCGTGAACGTCGCGTGAGCGTGCCTTGACCATTCTGGCCCGAGTTCTTAGGTTCCCATCACATCAGATTTATAGGAGAGCCGATATGGCCACAGTTGCCGTTACCGATGACACATTTGACAGCGAAGTTCGCCAATCAGACATCCCCGTGGTGGTGGATTTCTGGGCAGAATGGTGCGGCCCTTGCAAGCAGATCGGCCCATCACTGGAAGAGCTGTCATCCGAGATGGAAGGCAAGGTCAAAATCGTCAAAGTGAATGTTGACGAAAACCCAAACGCGCCTGGGCAAATGGGCGTGCGCGGTATTCCTGCGCTGTTTCTTTTTAAAGACGGTGAAGTTGTATCCAATAAAACAGGTGCCGCGCCAAAGGCGGCCATTGAAGGCTGGATCAACGATTCAATCTGATCTTTGAATGATACGGATTTCAAAAGGCGCTTCTGATGGGAGCGCCTTTTTTGATTGTTGTGGTATGGATGCAACCGACTGGGGGCCAGCCCCCAGACACGACACCCCTGGGGGCCAGCCCCCAGACCCCCGGGATATTTCAAAACCTAAGAATGATATATCTTGGCGCCATAAAGTGCTGTGGCTTGTCACATGTGTGCGTAATCGCCATATATGCGTAAAGTGAAAGGATCACCCTATGGCAGATGAAACATTTCCCGGCTGGCACGGCACCACGATCATCGGTGTACGCAAAGGTGGTGGCGTTGTGATTGCTGGCGATGGGCAAGTAAGCTTGGGTCAAACTGTGATTAAGGGCACGGCACGAAAGGTCCGGCGTCTTTCACCCGGTGGGGCAGATGTGATCGCTGGGTTTGCCGGCTCAACAGCGGATGCCTTTACCTTGCTTGAACGGCTTGAGAAAAAGCTTGAAGCGAGCCCCGGTCAACTGGCGCGGGCGAGTGTTGAGCTGGCCAAAGACTGGCGCACGGATAAATATCTGCAAAAGCTTGAGGCGATGCTGATCGTGAGCGATGGGAAAGAGCTGTTTGTGATCACGGGTGCTGGCGATGTGCTCGAGCCTGAGCATGATGTAACGGCGATTGGATCGGGCGGGAACTATGCGCTTGCGGCGGGTCGCGCGCTTATGGACAGCGATTTGAGCGCCGAAGATATCGCACGCAAAGCCATGGCGATTGCGTCCGATATCTGTGTTTATACAAATGGTAATTTGACGGTCGAAACCCTCAAAGCCTGAGGTCGCTTCAGGCCTCAGAAGCCGTGCCGAGCCCCACGTTAAAACGCTCGCACCAAACCCAGACCTCATTATAATCATCGGGGTTAATGCCTGCGGGCAATTCGTAGCTAGACGCACCCTCATAAGCGACCAATTCGCCCGAGAGGGTTTCAGGGTCATATGCGCCATCCTTGCCAAGGGCGATTTTTGGATCAGGCGCGCCGTCAAAGACGAAATCATCAAGCAGATGGATCGTTGTGCCCACAATCTCGGCTGTGCCGGTCACCGTATGGCCATTGATCCCCTCAAAGCTAAAAAGCCGTCCATGACCACCAGCAAAGGCAGGCAAGGCTGTTATGGCGAGGGCCGTTGTTAAAAATTTGCGTCGTTGCATTGGGTATCTCCACATTTGTTTCTTGGGTTCAACTGTATCCTGCGGGGATTTGCGCGGCTATGGGCCCCACAGTTTTGTGATCATCTGTGTCAGAGCGTGAAACTCTGGTCGCTCTTGGAAACAACGCGCAAAGGTCATAAGTAATAACTACCTAACAGGATAACGCATGATAGATCGCGATGACATAAGGGCCGCTGTGAGCGCTGGCATTTTGGACGAGGCGCAGGCTGTGTCGCTGACCGCACTTGCCGATAGCAGGCAGGGGGCGAGAACAGATCTGGCACCTGGTGATGAACCGTTTGAGCTTTTTAAAGGGTTTAACGAGATATTCATCGTGATTGGTCTGCTGATCCTCGCCGGAGGATGGATCAGTGTGACGGCGTTTTCTGCCGCTAGCCGCATCACAAACCCGCAACAAGGCGCGATCACCTATGGGCTTTCCGCGGCGCTTATTATCTGGGCCCTATCAGAGTATTTTATCCGCCGCCGCAGGATGGTTGCCCCGGCAATTTGTCTCTCTGTGCTTTTTGCCGGAAATGCGGCATTGGCTTTTTCGCTCTATTTCACCGAGCCCTTTATGGTCGCGCAGAACAACTTTGACAGCCTGCCGCTGCCGTTTATTCTAAGCACGATTGTCGTCTTTCTATATTGGTTCCGGTTTCGCGTGCCATTTGCCATGGCGATGATCGCAGTTGGGGTTTTTGCCACCGCTATTCTGATTGCAGCTGTTGATCAGGGTTCACCACAAAGCATTTCTGAGCTGTTCTTATTTTCAGCAGGTGGGCCCTTTGCATGGATCACGCTGCTTGTCGGTGTTGCGGTTTTTGCCGTGGCGATGATGTTTGATATGTCTGATCCCCACCGTGTGACGCGCCGTTCTGCAAATGGGTTTTGGCTGCATGTGGTTGCGGCCCCGGCATTGGTGAATACGGTTGCTTTGTCGCTCTTGGCTGAAGGGTCATCTGGCGCGTATTTGATGCTCTCTGGCTTTTTGCTCTGCTTTGCGGCTGTGGCGATCATTATCGACAGGCGGTCGTTTCTTATCGCCGCAATCGGCTATATTGTGGCGCTTGCGGGCAGCGTGTTTGACGGGGAAGGTGCGGCGATGACTGTGCTCATCCTTGGTATCGTTCTTTTGCTCCTCGGCGCGTATTGGGAGAAAATCCGCGCGCGTTTGTTGCGCCTTTTGCCCGGTTTCATCCCGCTTGACCGCTTGCCCCCCTCTGTTTGAAAGACCTGAAATGACTGACCTAACCCCCCGTGAGATCGTGTCCGAGCTTGATCGTTTTATCATCGGTCAAAAGGACGCAAAGCGCGCAGTTGCTGTGGCCTTGCGTAACCGTTGGCGGCGCAATCAGCTGAGCGATGATCTGCGCAATGAGGTCTATCCAAAGAACATCCTGATGATCGGGCCAACGGGTGTGGGTAAGACGGAAATCTCGCGCCGTTTGGCAAAACTGGCGAAGGCCCCATTTATCAAGGTCGAGGCAACGAAGTTTACCGAAGTGGGCTATGTGGGCCGCGATGTGGAACAGATTATTCGTGATCTCTTGGATACGGCGATCCTTGATACCCGTGCCCACATGCGCGAGGCTGTGAAAGCACGCGCGCGTGCCGCAGCCGAAGAGCGCGTAATTACTGCGATTGCCGGTGAGGATGCACGCGATGCCACGCGCGACATGTTCCGCAAAAAGCTCAAATCAGGTGAGCTGGATGATACCGAGATTGAGCTTGAGCTGGCAGATACCTCGAGCCCGATGAGCGGATTTGAAATCCCCGGGCAGCCCGGCGGCGCTATGGGCGGGATCATGAATATTGGTGATCTTTTCGGTAAAATGGGTATGAACCGGACCGTCACAAAACGGATGACTGTATCCGAAAGCTATGACGTGCTGGTCGCCGATGAGGCGGATAAGCTGCTGGACGATGAAAACGTGACAAAGGCCGCGATGGAGGCTGTTGAGACCGCAGGGATCGTGTTTCTCGATGAGATTGACAAAGTCTGTGCGCGCGCAGATGCGCGCGGTGCTGATGTGTCACGCGAGGGGGTGCAACGCGATCTTTTGCCATTGATTGAGGGCACGACTGTTTCGACGAAACATGGGCCGGTGAAAACCGATCATATCCTGTTTATCGCGTCTGGCGCGTTTCATGTGGCCAAGCCTTCGGACCTATTGCCAGAGCTTCAGGGGCGTCTGCCAATCCGCGTTGAATTACGCGCGCTCACAGAGGCTGATTTTGTGCGTATTCTCACAGAGACAGACAATGCGCTGACCCGGCAGTACACGGCCCTTATGCAGACCGAAGAGGTGACAGTGACCTTTACAGATGATGGTATTTCAGCATTGGCCAAGATCGCCGCAGAGGTGAACGAGGCCGTTGAGAACATCGGTGCGCGCAGGCTATACACCGTGATGGAACGGGTTTTTGAGGATCTGTCCTTTAACGCCCCCGACCAAAGCGGTGAGGAGATCCGCGTCGATGCAGATTTCGTCGAAACACATCTGGGCGAACTGAGCCGCTCAACCGATGTAAGCCGCTACGTGCTGTAAGCCCAACACCTTTAATTTACCCCCAATGGGGGTAAATTCTAGCAATGCGTAAAAGGATCAGCGGCGCAGGCCGCTTTCTGCGTCAAAGTAATGTGCGAGCGCTGGTTTGATCGAAAAGCCGATGCTCTCGCCTTTGGCTTGCTTTGGTGGCTTTTCCGTTTTGGCGATAAATTCAACGCCAGAGGCTGTGATCATATGCACAAGCGCATATTCCCCGAGGTTTTCAACCAGCTCAAGGCTGCCTTCTACCACGGCTTTTGCACCCGTTGCCGGGACCAGATGTTCAG
The DNA here is from genome assembly GCA_929200295.1 of uncultured Alphaproteobacteria bacterium. Lineage (GTDB taxonomy): Bacteria > Pseudomonadota > Alphaproteobacteria > Rhodobacterales > Rhodobacteraceae > Yoonia. The sequence continues at coordinate 19,124 of CAKMZE010000001.1, read as the reverse complement.
GCCGCAAGCCCACATTTTCATCCGCGCTGAGCGCGCGCCCTAGGTGCGTGCCGGCCGCTTCCGTCAGATCGGATGGCTTAAAGAAATTCATCTTTGGGCTACCAATAAACTGCGCAACAAAGGCATTTTCCGGCTTATCATAAAGCGTGATAGGCGAGCCCACCTGCTCAATCCGGCCATCGCGCAGCACCACGATTTTATCGGCAAGCGTCATCGCTTCGACCTGATCGTGGGTCACGTAGATCATTGTTGTCTCTAGCCGCTCGTGCAGGCGCGCAATCTCAAGACGTGTCTGCACGCGCAGTGCTGCGTCTAGGTTTGACAGCGGCTCATCGAACAAAAACACCTTTGGATCACGCACAATCGCACGGCCAATCGCCACCCGCTGGCGCTGACCACCAGAAAGATTACGCGGGCTCCGATCAAGATAATCCGTGATCTGCAAAATCTCAGCCGCGGCTTTTACGCGGCGGTCAATTTCTGCCGGATCTGTCTTGGCCTGTTTCAGGCCGAAAGCCATGTTTTTATAAACTGTCATATGCGGGTAAAGCGCATAGGTCTGGAACACCATCGCCACGCCGCGCTTTGAAGCGGCAACCTCATTGACCCGTTCATCCCCGATCATCACATCACCGTCAGAGATTTCCTCTAACCCCGCGATCATCCGCAAGAGGGTCGATTTACCGCAACCCGACGGGCCAACGAACACGACGAATTCGCCATCTTCAATATCAAGATCAACGCCATGCATAACCTGCGTTGCGCCATAGCTTTTACGCACATCGCGTAGAGTTAAACCGGCCATTTTGCCTCCAATTCAGTAATTGTCTGTCGCAAGGTGTCGACGAATTTAGGATATGCTTTGGGTAGATCACCCCAAAGCTGTGTGCTTGTTAAAAACGCATCTGTTCCCAGCATCGCAGATAAATCTGCCCAACCGGGTTCAACGTAATCAAACGGGATTTTGCCCGCTTGCACATGCTGTGCAAAGACGTGCCAGCTCGCGATGCTGCGGATCGCATGGACAGGCATAATGCCCTGCTCAAGACAGCCCGCGAGCGTGGGGCGAATAAAGATCGGAAACTTGGCCATGCCATCCGCGCAAATCCGCGCGACCGTATCGCCAATCGCCTCATTGCCAAAGCGTGCTGTGATCTGGGCTACATAGTCTTGCTTTGAAAATGGCAAATCGATTGCGATTGCGGGCAGCACTTCTTCGGCCTCAAAACGCTGGAAATGATCTTTAAGCGCCGGGTCACGCATCGCTGCGTCAAAGGTTTCAATCCCCTTTAATGCCGCCATATAAGCGAGCGCCGTATGCCCACCATTGAGCACCCGAATTTTGGTTTCTTCATAGGGATCCACATCAGGGGTCACGATCACGCCCACCTGCGCAAGGTCGGGCATCGCACCCTTTGATTTATCCTCGAGCACCCATTGGATAAAATCCTCGGCCATGATCGGGGACGTCACATCTTTGCCCACCAATGACGCGATTGCGGGGCCTAGGCTGTCTGGGCTGCGCGGTGTGATGCGATCAACCATCGAGCAAGGAAAGGCGACATGCGCATCCATCCACTCAACAAGCGCTTGATCACCGCAGGCCATAAGATACGCACGCAGATTGCGATGCAACATTTTGCCGTTCTGGCGGATATTATCACAGCACGCAATTGTCAGCGGCGCGGCGGTTTGTGCAAACCGCATTTGCAGCGCTGCGCGCAGATAGCTGTAGACGCTTTGCTTTTGGCTGTTATTCAATTCGGCTTTGATAATCGGATCATCTGTGTTCAACGCGCCATTTGCATCTGTGTAATAGCCGCTTTCGGTCACCGTGATTGTCACCAGTTCAATACCCGGGCGCGCCAAAAGCGCCTCAGCCGCGGTTTGATCCGCGCTCCAATCCGAAAATTGCACATGGCTGCGCACACGGCGCAAGGCCACCTGGCCATCTGCCGAATAGGATTTGAGGAAATATCCATCATGGCGCTCTGTATCGGCTGCCGCAGCTGCAAATTGCGCAGCCTCTGACCCACGCAAATTAACCGCAGCAATCCCCCAATTCAGATCACCAGAGGCCTGCATGTAATCATCAAGATAAACCGCCTGATGCGCCCGATGAAACGCACCAAAGCCAAGATGAACCACACCAATAGTGCAGGATGCACGATCATATTTGGTACTATCAATCGGAGAGGAATGTTGTGTATTCATGACGCTGCCTCAAGCGTAGGCGCAAGATCTTTGCGGGCTGTTTCGCGATATTCAGAGGGGGTCATGCCCTTGATTTTCAGAAAATGGCGGTTGAAATTTGCCAGATTTTTAAAACCCGCTTCTTGCGAGATATATGTAATTTGATCGTCAGACGCATATAACATTCCACAGGCCTGCCCTATCCGAATACGATTAAGAAACTCTACAAAACCGTGGCCTGTTACAGCCTGGAAATTCCGGCCAAATGTCACTTGGGTCATGCCAGCCATTTCTGAGGCCTGCGTCACCGAGATATCTTCTTTGAAATTCTTAACCACATAGTCCACGACATCTGCGATCCGGGCTTGCTTATTGCCACCCTTGAGCTGAACCAGTTTGGCCGCTGATAGAACCTTCTTTTCAGCGTGCTCGTTTAAGCGCACGAGAAACCGGATAAAGGCAAGGATACGCTCTGCGCCCTTGTTATCACGGATCGCTTCCATATGCCCGCGTGCGAATGTTGGGTTAAACCCCTCAAACACAATGCCCGATTGCGCGAGGTTCAAAAGCCCTAGAACCTGTGAAAACTCAGGGAACCCATGGGCGAGCTTTTCAACGCTTTCATGGCTGAATTGCACAAGCATATCACGCACATCCACAGGCGTCGTCCACACATGGTCTGTCACCCAATTGTGCGGCAGATTGGGCCCCGTCATAAACAGATCTCCCGCTTTGAAATCACCGATGTAATCGCCAACAAACGCCTTACCGCGTGTTTCCACGATCAAATGCAGCTCGTATTCTTCATGTGCGTGCCAGCGACAAAGATCTGTGGGCCAGCCGTGCTCGAGATAACGAATAGACCGTGTGCTACGGTCAACCATTTCAATTTCTGGGGCGATAATTGACATGGGTTACCTCAGCACATTTCCACCATCGACACCGATGGTTTGCGCCGTCATGTAGGCGGATTGATCAGAGGCAAGAAACACCGCAGCCCGCGCCACATCATCTGGCGTACCCATAGCGCCAAGCGGAACTGCGCGGCCAACTTCGCGTTTTTTCTGGCCGGGGGCTTTGTTTTCAAACTTGGCAAAAAGCGCATCAACCGTTTCCCACATCGGTGTGTCGATCACACCGGGGCTGATGGCGTTAACCCGGATATTATGTGGCGCCAAAGCGAGCGCCGCCGATTGCGTGTAGCTGATAACGGCCGCCTTGGTTGCACAGTAATGCGCAACAAGCGCCTCACCACGGTGGCCAGCTTGTGAAGCAAGATTAATGATTGAGCCGGGCGATGCTTTGGCGACCATTGCTTTTGCCGTAGCCTGCATCACAGCGTAGAACCCGCGCACATTCACCCCAAACAACCGGTCCATCTGCGCTAGATCGCCGCCGTCTAATATGCTTCCCATGTCAAAGATGGCGGCGTTATTAAACAGGATATCAGGTGCGATTTCGCTGATCCAGTCAACACAGGCACTTAGCCCATCATCATCCAGCAAATCAAACTGTTGATATGTTGCAGGTCCTGAAAAATCGGCGGCAATATCCGTGGCATAAACAGTAGCCCCAAGGGCTGCGAAATGCGCCACAGCACTTTGGCCAATACCCCCAGCGGCACCGGTGACTAAGACAGTTTTGCCCGTCAAATCTGTTGGTGCCGCGTTCAGTGTCACTTGACCGCTCCGAATGTAAGACCCTGAACAAGCTGCTTTTGACAGAACCACCCCAAGACAACAATCGGTCCAACCGCAGCGGTCGACACCGCAGACAAGCGACCAAAGAACAGGCCCTCAGGCGCACGGTTGCCTTCGATCAGCTTTGACAAAGTCGCGGCATCTGTCGTTGTCAGACGCACGGTCCAATACGCCTCGTTCCAGCAGAAGATAAAGCACAAGAGCGCGGTAGACGCGACCCCACCCCACGCCAATGGGATCAGGATATCCTTAATCTCACCCCATGTGCTGACACCGTCCATCTTGCCCGCTTCGATGATCTCTTTTGGGATCTCTTTGAAGTATGTAAAGAGCATCCAAATCACGATTGGTAGGTTCACCAAGCACAGCACCAAAATCACAAGGAAATGCGTATCGTAGATGTTCAGAAAATTCTTGGTCAAGAACGTCATTGGGTAGAGAACCGCCGCCGCTGGCAGCATCTTGGTCGAGAGCATCCAGAGCAAGATATCCTTGGTATGGCGGCTGGGGGTAAATGACATCGCATAGGCTGCGGGCACCCCAACGAACAATGAAAACGCCGTCGCAAAGGTGGATGTGATTACCGAATTGATCGCAAAGCGCCAATAGTCATAGTTTTCCGTCATATTGGTGTAATTCTCGAGCGTCGGCGTAAAGAAGAACAGATGTTCAGGCTTCACAGCATCTGCATCCGTTTTGAAGCTGGTAAAAACCATCCAAAAAATCGGAAAGAAAAAGATCAACGCCACGATCCACGCGATGACAGGCCATATCACCTGGCCAAATCTTGATTGTTCGGTCACTGCCGCCATGTGTTTGGTCCTAATCCATCAAGCTCTTGCCAACCATGCGCAGCAAAAAGATTGCGACGATGTTAGCAAGGATAACTGCAAAGATACCGGCGGCACTTGCTGCGCCAATATTATTCGTGGTGAATTCCCCAATCAGATAGGGCAAGTTTTTGTTGCCGTTACCACGGCTGACGATCTCAATCTCAGCATATAGCGACAGATGCAGGATCGCTTGGATCATCACAACGATTGAGATCGGGCGCGCCAAATGCGGCAATGTCAGATTGCGAAATTGCGACCATGCGCCAGCGCCATCAAGAATAGCCGCCTCTTTTTGCTGCTCATCTTCGGACTGAAGAGAGGTCATAAAGATCAGCACCGCAAATGGTGTCCACTGCCAGGTGACCATAATGATCACGGCATAAGCGGACGTCTGCGTGGCCCGGAATGAGATCGGCGTTAGCTCTGGCCAGAGCGAAAAGAACGCCCCAAGAACCGGGAAATCGCGCAGCCCGGCGATAAGCTCGTTGATCCCAACAACTGCGATACCATTCAGGCCAAGCACAGGATCTAAGATCATATTGATCCACAAAACCGCGTTCACCGCAGGCATGACAAAGAACGGAGAAATCAAAAGCACCCGAACAATGCCGCGTCCTGGGAACGTCCGGTTTACCAGCATCGCGATGGCGAGGCCAAGAATAACCGTGAGGATAATAATGCTACAAACAATAAAGAGACTGTTATTTACCGCGAACCAAAAGTCCTTGGCCTTGTACAAAACGTATTCGTAATTCCCAAAGCCGCGCCAATTGCTAAAGCTAGGCGTGGTCCATTCAGGGCGGCGCAAGTTATTAAGCACATAGCGAATGAATGAAAAGTACAGCGTCATGCTCAGAGGGACCAGCATCCAAATCAGCAGCAAAATGACAGCTGGTGTTTGAAGCAGGCGAGGTAGCGTTCTTTTTGACATAACTTTCGAACCCTCTTGCAAGGCGGTGATCTTCGTAAACGTGGCGAATGGGCAGCGACCCAAGACGGTAATGATCACATGATCATATTAATTATCTCGGGAAAAGACCCGGCAGGCCTGATGACCTGCCGGGAAATTTTATGTCGTAAGACCGATTAGTAGTAACCAGCTTCTGACATGATTGCATCTGCAGCTGCTTGTGCAGCGGCCAATGCGTCTTCAACAGATTTTGCACCTGAAAGTGCCGCAGCCATTTCCTGAGCAACGGCTGAGCCGACCTCTGGGAATTCTGGGATCGCAGCGAACTGAACGCCTACGTATGGCTTGATGTCTGATGCAGCTGGTGCAGCAGAATCGATTGCAGCCATTTCAGCGGCAGCGAAGCCAGCAGCAGCTTTGAACTCAGGGATTGCGTATGTAGATGCACGCTGACCAGTTGGAACAGAACCCCAACCGAAATCAGGGTGGTTACCTACAGCCTGAACGTACTCTTTAGATGTCGCCCACTCGATGAAGTCCATAGCGGCTTCTGAGTTAGGTGAACCTGCAGGTACGGCCATTGCCCATGCCCACAACCAGTTTGCACCAGCAGCAACACCAGCATTTGGTGACTGAGCGTATGCAACATTGTCATTCTCAAGGAATGACGCAGCAATTGTCGCATCAATCCAAAGACCACACTTGTCTTCGTTGTAAAGCGCGAGGATCTCGTTGAATGAGTTGCCTTCTGAGCCTGGAGGGCCGTAGTTGCCAAGCAGGTCAACGTAGAAGTTAACAGCCTGGTTCCACATTGGGCTGTCCAACTGAGGACGGCCGTCTGCGTCAAACCATGCGCCACCGAAAGAGTTCACAACAGTTGTGATGAACGCCATGTTGTCACCCCAGCCTGGCTTACCACGGAGACATGCACCGTATACGCCGTTGTCAGGGTCGTGCATTGCAGCAGCAGCTTGCATAACGCGTGCCCAGCTGTCGTTGTCTTTGATTGTGACACCAGCAGCATCTGTAAGATCCTTGCGGTACATAACCATTGATGACTCACCATAGAAAGGCGCTGCATAAAGCGTGCCCTCATGGCTCAGACCTGCGCGCATCGCTGGCAGAATGTCGTTGACGTCGTAATCAGCACCGAACTCAAGTGGCTCGATCCAACCAGCAGCACCCCAGATTGGAGCTTCTTGCATGCCGATGTTGATGATGTCGTACTGACCACCACCAGTTGCTGTGTCAGAAGTAACCTGCTCGCGCAGAACGCCTTCTTCCAGTGCAACCCAGTTCAGCTCAACACCTGTCTCTGCGGTGTAAGCTTCTGCAACTGATTGCATGTTGATCATGTGACCGTTGTTCACGATCGCAATTGTCAGCGATTCTGCTGATGCAGCAGAAGCACCTACAACACCAAGCGCAAGGCCGAGTGCCGTGTTACGTAGAGATTTCATGTTATTCCTCCCAGAAATCACAGATTCGTTTTCGTCTGTGCAGTTAAAGTGGAATATACAGTGCACCTCGCGCAAATACAAATCTAGCAAAGATACATACAATTCCCGCATAATTCACCATCTTAATGCGAAATATGCGTCAATCCTTAATCAATCCTTAATTTCTGATGCGGTCAAAGCCAGCACCGATGCTTTCAAAAGAGCAAGCCGCGACATAACGGTTTCCCGGTCTGGGGCGCCATATTTCGCATTCAAAGCCATCGCATAAATATAGGCGCCAAGCGCGTCATGATCGCCCTTGTATGACGTATGCGCCGTGATCAAATTCGAAAACTTCGCGCCCCATTTCGCCCGGGCTTGCGCCAATTCATCCGCAGCCACAGCGTTCATCCCATCAATCAGCTCGGCCACATCCGGGGTTGATTGGATCACATCATACCAATGCAGCGGGCCGTGCAGAAAAAACTGCTCGATCTTTCCGTCTAATGTTGTTTCAGTTTCCCATGCGGCCTCGGTCAAGGAAAACGTCTGCGCAATAGACATGCGCACCGCACCGCGCAAAATCTCGTTTTTACCGGGATACAAATTATAAAGCGTCTGTCGCGCGACGCCGGCCTCTTTGGCAATGTCATGCATTGTGGTTTTACCAACGCCATAGCGCGAAAATTGCCGCATCGCTGCCGCAAGTATAGATTGATCACGGGCGTCTTGCATCACATTCACATATCTTCGTCTTGACCTTGGTGAGTAATTTGGACATATTTATCGAAAATGTCCATCGGTATATTAGGAGCATCTCCATGCAGCTTACCGTAAACGGCCAATCTCATACAGTCGATGTCGAAGACGACATGCCCCTGCTATGGGTATTGCGTGATGAGCTTGGCATAACAGGCGTCAAATATGGCTGTGGTATCGCGCAATGCGGTGCTTGCACTGTTCACATGGATGGGGTGGCCGTGCGCAGCTGTCAGGTTTCTGCCGGATCAGCCGATGGCGCTGATGTTGTCACAGTCGAGGGGTTAGGCACACCAGATGCGATGCATGCTGTGCAGCAGGCTTGGGTCAATCATCAGGTCGCGCAATGTGGCTACTGCCAATCTGGGCAGATCATGCAAGCCGCATCGCTTCTCGATAACAACCCTGACCCTAGCGACACCGATATCGACATGGTGATGAGCGGCAATCTTTGCCGCTGCGGCACCTACCCGCGTATTCGTGCCGCGATCAAAACCGCCGCCGCAACGTTAAAGGAGACATAAGCATGGGACGCCTGCGCACCATCACACGCCGCTCCTTTCTGATCGGGTCTACTGCCGTTATTGGTGGCGTGGCCTTTGGCAGCTACATCGTCAGCCGCCCGCATGATAACCCGCTTCTCAGCGATCTTCAGGATGGTGAGGCGACGTTTAACCCCTTTGTCAAAATCACGGGCGATGCGATCACTCTGATTGTGCCGCATGCAGATAAGGGGCAAGGCGTACAATCCTCGCAAGCCGCTCTCATCGCAGAAGAGCTGGATGTTGAGCTAGATCAGGTGACACTGTCTTTTGGTGTGCCAAGTGCCGCCTATTACAACACAGCGCTTGCCGCAGAAATGGTGCCTTTCATGTCATTTGACGAAAGCACAGGCGCGCAGGTCGCCCGGCGCATCGCCGGTGGCGTTGTAAAAGTCCTGGGCATGCAAGGCACGGGTGGATCATCCTCAATGCCAGACTCGTTTGACAAGCTCCGCACCGCTGGCGCTGTCGCACGCGAAACGCTTAAGCAAGCCGCCGCCGCAAAGGCAGGCGTTGACGTTGCCAATCTGAAAACCGCCAATGGCGCGGTTGAGCTGCCCGATGGGACACAGATCGCTTACACACAGCTCGCCGCGGATGCCGCAAATATTGCCCCCGTGACCGAGGTGACGCTTCGCGACCCAAGCACGTGGCGCCTAATCGGTAAGCCAATGCAGCGCACAGACATCGTTGCGAAATCTACAGGGACACTCACCTACGGCATTGATCAACAGATTGATGGCATGGTGCATGCCGCTGTGCGGGTAAACCCTCGCCGTGGCACGCTAAACAGTTATGATGCATCCACCGCAGAAACCATGCGCGGTGTGCAACAAATCGTCCCCGTCAAAGACGGCGTTGCGGTGATCGCCGATAACACCTGGCGCGCCATCCAAGCCGTTAACGCGATTGACTGTGACTGGGGGCCCGCCCCCTATCCC
>CAKMZE010000001.1:0-9797 GCA_929200295.1 uncultured Alphaproteobacteria bacterium | reverse complement strand
CCCGCTGAACAGCAAGAACATTGGGATGAGGTCGCCGCCAGCTTTGTCGAGGACCGTCTCGACCAAACATGGCGCACCGATGGTGATGTTGACGCGGCGCATGACGGGGCTGAGCTGGTCACAGCCGAATATCGCGCACCCTATGTGGCGCACCAGCCGCTCGAACCCATAGGCGCCATTGTCCGCGTTGATGACCAAGGCCCTGAAATCTGGGCCGGCCATCAGGTGCAAGGGTTTGTCCTGATGCAGGTCGCCGAAATCGCCGGCTGTGAGGTTGATCAGGTTGTCTACCATAACCAATTTATGGGCGGCAGTTTTGGCCACAGGCTCGAGTTTGAAAACATCAAACTCGCCACCGAAATCGCAGCGCAAATGCGCGGCACCCCTGTAAAGTTGACGTTTAGCCGCGAAGAAGATTTCATGCACGACTTTAGTCGTCAGATTGGCATGTCGCGTTCTGAGGGCACTGTCAGCGATGGCAAGGTCATCAGTTGGGCGCTTGATATTGCCACCGTTTCACCGATGGAATCGCAGATGGCGCGTATGGGCTACCCTGCTGCTGGGCCGGATGCTCAGATTGCCGCCGGGGCTTGGAATATGCCCTATGACATTCCAGACCTGCGCGTGCGCGCCTACCGCGTGCCACATCTGGCACCTGTTAGTTCTTGGCGGTCTGTTGGCGCATCAACGGCAGGTTTCTTTGCCGAAAGCTTTCTTGATGAGCTGATCCACGCCGCAGGTGCTGACCCGCTCGCGGAACGCTTGCGTCTTTGTAACAACGACGTGCATCGCAAAGTGCTCGAGGCAGTGGGCGACATGGCGAACTGGGGCGCTGATCTTGGCCCAAATCGCGGACGCGGGCTTGCTTTGGTTGAATCCTTCGGTGTCCCAACCGCAGAGGTGGTTGACGTCACGATGACCGAGGCTGGGATCAAAATTGACAAGGTCTATGTGGCAGCTGATGTCGGTCAGGTCATTGACCCCGTGAACTTTGAGAACCTCGTGCAAGGCGGCGTGATATGGGGTCTTGGCCATGCGATGAATTGCGAAATCACATACGCGGACGGCATTGCAGAACAAACCAATTTCCATGCACATGAAGGTATGCGCATGCATCAGGCACCAGAGATCATTGTGAAGGGTCTCGAAAATGCTGAAAGCATTCGCGGGATTGGTGAGCCGCCCGTGCCGCCAGCCGCGGCCGCATTAGCCAATGCGATCTTTGCCGCGACCGGGCAGCGTATCCGTGAGATGCCATTCAACAAACACATCGATTTTGTCTAAAGGGGGCCAGATTATGCGGATATTCATTTGTCTTATGGCTATCGTGATCGCGACGACCTCTTGGGCAGAAGAGATCACACTCTCCACGCCCGCCGAAGGGTCCGTGAGCACCGCTGAGGGGCTCAGCGCGTGGGACAGGGTTTACGAGGTTGCCTCGCATCCGCGCTGTGCCAATTGTCATGTTGGCCCATCTGAACAACCGATGTGGTCAGGCCCAAGCTATGGAAAGACCCGCCCACACGGGATGAATATTCACGCAGGCGAAAGCCGCATTGGCGCTGAAACCATGCTGTGCAGCACATGCCATGCTTACCGTGAGGGGACAGGCAATGACCTGCCGCATATGGCGCCACAGGTTGCGATGAATTGGCAGCTCGCCCCGGTAGAGGCCCATTGGTTTGGGCAATCCAGCGAAGAGATTTGCAACCAACTGCGCGACCCAGATCGCAATGGCGGACGCACGATGGATGAGATCGCAGAGCATCTCAACCACGATCTGATCCTACATTGGGCCTGGAGCCCAGGCGGTGGGCGCGAGCCTGCACCCTATAGTCTGCAAGAACACGTCAATGATATTCTCATCTGGGGTGTTGCAGGATTTCCATGTGCGAATGACCAGTAAAAGGACACATGACTGATGCCAACAACAAACCCATACCATAGTGCTGCACTCCTTCTGTGGCTTGCGGCTGCCCTACATGCCGCAGCCCCTATTTTAGGGGCACCTACAGGCTATCTGATTTGGGCCGGGCTATATGCATTGCTCGCCATGGGGCTCATGCGCGGTATGCGCTGGGTCAGCTACATTGCGTTCCTTGTGGCAGGCATTGGTGGTGGCATTATGCTGGGGTGGTATTGGGTTGCGTTTGGTCTGTTTCAATGGTGGAGCCTGCTTGCAACCGCCATCTGCTGGATTGCTGCAATCGCGCTCTTTGGCGCGCTTTGGCATGCGCCCGCAAACCAGAATGGTGACCGCACCACAGGGTAAAAGCGCTTTATTCAGGCGCAAACCCAGTTTCAAAGGCACAAAACTGCGCGTATTGAAGCCTTACATCCGCGCCATCCATCTCTAAAACACCAAGATGCGGCGCGGCTTTCGCTGGCATGAAAATTTCATCCGTCCAATCAGCTTGGATCGCAGGGGCCTGAAACAAGAGCGACCGCATTGTCGCATATGGGATGCCCCGCACAGTACCAGAGACAGCGCGGTGCACATGACCGATGAACATATGTTTCACGCAGCTATACCCAGAAACCAAATCTAAGAACGCGTCACCATCCACCATCTTTTCCGCATCTTGCAAGGGCAGACCCAAAGACAAAGGTGGGTGATGCATAAAGAGGTAAACCCGCGTATCCGCCACAGCCTTTAACGCACCCTCTAACCACGCCATACGTTCTGCACAAAATGCGCCCGAGGATACACCCGGATCCAACGTATCGAGACAAATCACCACTCCAGCCTTGGTCGGGATTTTATATTGGATAAAATCATCCATGCAGGTGTCTGGCAGCGCAAAAGACGCGCGCAAAAGCGCGCGATCATCGTGGTTCCCAACCATCGGGAAAACGGGCATCGGTAGCTTTTTGAAATAGCTTGCGATGGCTGTATAATTCTCTGGCGTGGGATCATTCACCATATCACCTGAGATAATGCAGTGCTGCGCATCGCTGTGATGCGTCATGACATAATCAATCGCCGCCTGCGTTCTGATATGGGGATCATGCCCAAGCACATGACCTTCATCCACATAATGCGGGTCAGACATCCAGATCGTTTTGAGCATCTCATCCTCTGATTTATATTTATGAAGCTGAGCCAACACCTTGCATTGGGACAGCGCCTAGAACCTGCAATGTTTTTGCAATGATATGCTCTGCATTTAGGTTTGCGGCCGCATACATATCCCGCGGGTTTGCGTGATCGATAAACGTATCAGGCAATGTCATTGACCGGAATTTGAGCCCGCGATCAAACACGCCTTCATCCGATAAAAGCTGTGCGACATGAGAACCAAAGCCGCCAACAGCGCCCTCTTCAATGGTGATCAACGCCTCATGACGTGCGGCAAGATCACGGATCATCTCGCGGTCCAGCGGCTTTGCAAATCGTGCATCCGCCACGGTTGGGGTGATCCCACGGGCGCGCAAGCTTTCGCTTGCCAATGTGACCTCTTGCAGGCGTGTGCCAAAGGATAAAAGTGCCACGCCCGTGCCTTCTTCAACGATCCGGCCTTTTCCTATCGTAAGCGGCTCAGCCGTTTCAGGGATTTCAACACCCACCCCCTCACCACGCGGGAAGCGAAACGCAATCGGCCCGTCATCATAGGCAGCTGCGGTGGCAACCATGCGCACCAGCTCGGCCTCGTCCGCGGCAGCCATTACAACAAAATCTGGCAGGTTTGCGAGAAATGCGATGTCAAAAGCCCCCGCGTGGGTCGCCCCATCTGCACCAACAAGCCCAGCGCGGTCTATTGCAAACCGCACAGGCAAGCGCTGGAGCGCGACATCATGCACAACCTGATCATACCCGCGCTGTAGAAACGTCGAATAAAGCGCGCAAAACGGGCGCATCCCGCCCGCCGCAAGCCCAGCTGCAAATGTCACAGCATGTTGCTCTGCAATGCCGACGTCAAAACAACGGCTCGCATAGCGCTCCATAAATTTGGCAAGCCCTGTGCCATCTGGCATCGCTGCTGTGATCGCACAAATTTTTGGGTCATCGGCTGCATGCTTGAGCAGGCTTTCAGCAAAAACAGATGTATAGCTCGGCGCATTGCTAGGCTGCTTTTTCTGCTTGCCTGTGACGACGTCAAACTTTGCTGTTGCGTGCCCCTTGTCCTGCGCTGCCTCAGCCGGTGCGAACCCCTTACCCTTTTGGGTGATCGTATGAATAATAATCGGCCCAGTTGCCCGCTCTTTAACCGTGCGCAGAACAGAAAGCAGCTGTTCCATATCGTGCCCATCAATCGGCCCAAGATATGAGAACCCCAGTTCTTCGAACAAGGTGCCACCAACCGTCATATGCTTGACCATATCCTTGGCCCGGCGCGCGCCCTCGCGAAACGGTTCTGGCAAAAGCGACACCGCCCCCTTGGCCGCGGCTTTCAGCTCTTGAAATGGTTCTCCCGCGTATAAACGCGACAGATAAGACGACATCGCCCCAACAGGCGGGGCAATCGACATCTCATTATCATTCAAGATCACGATAAGACGCTTTTTGAGATGCCCCGCGTTGTTCATTGCCTCATAGGCCATACCAGCAGAGAGCGACCCATCGCCAATGACGGCAATCGCGTCACCAACGCCTTCTTCGGTCACACCACCCAAATCACGTGCAACGGCAAAGCCTAACGCGGCCGAAATCGATGTGCTCGAATGTGCGGCACCAAATGGGTCATAGGGGCTTTCTGATCGCTTTGTAAAACCGGACAATCCATCCTTTGTCCGCAATGTTCGGATCCGATCACGCCGTCCTGTCAAAATTTTATGCGGGTAGCATTGATGGGACACGTCCCAAATGATCTTGTCCTTTGGCGCCTCAAAAACCGCATGCAGCGCGACCGTCAACTCAACAACACCCAGCCCTGCGCCCAGGTGCCCGCCCGTTTCTGACACGGCCGAGATCGTCTCAGCCCGCAGCTCATCAGCAAGACGACAGAGCGCTGCATCAGATAGCCCCTTCATATCTGCGGGGGTTTTTACCTGATCAAGTGTTGGCGTTTCAGGGCGGTTCGACATATCCCAGTCTTTCTACTTGTCGCGGCTGATAATGAAATGCGCCGCTTCTTGCAGAACATTTGCCTTAGCACCATAAACAATAAGTGCATCGCACGCATCTTGCACGAGCTCTCTTGCGCGGCTCTTTGCCGCGTCAAGCCCAAGAAGCGAAACAAATGTCGCTTTTCCAGCCTGCATATCCTTGCGCACAGCCTTACCAACGGTGTCTGCATTGCCTTCGACATCGAGAATGTCATCGGCAATTTGAAACGCGAGCCCGATCGCATCGCCATATCTGCGCAGCGCATCCAGCGGGGCGCAAGCCATGCGCGGCCCGGCCAAGGCAGACCATGTGATCAATGCCCCCGTTTTACCCGCCTGTAATCTTGTGATGTCGTCTAATGTCAGTGGCTGATCTGCGGTTTCCGCCGCCATATCGCGCGCCTGCCCGCCAACCATCCCTGCAATCCCAGCCGCATCTGCAAAGCTCTGGATCATGCTCAGTTTCGCACTGTCTGTTTGCCCCGCCTGCGCCACTTGCGCAAAAGCCAACGCCTGTAACGCATCCCCCGCCAAAACAGCTGTGGCCTCATTCCATTTGCGGTGCACCGTCGGCTGACCACGCCGCATGTCATCATCATCCATGCAGGGCATATCATCATGAATAAGCGAATAGGCATGCAAACATTCAATGGCTGATGCCGCATAGCCTGCAACATCTGGATGCACATCATGTAGCCGCGCTGTTTCCATCACCAAAAACGCGCGGAACCCTTTGCCGCCCTGCACCGCATAACGCATCGCATCTGCAATCGCACCATTCTGGTCTTGTAATGCGGTAAGGGTTTCTTGATGCGCATGCACCGCTGATGACGAAAGCATGCTGGCAAAATTAGCGGGCTTGATCAGCGCATCATGCCCGGTCACCGTATCAGCCATCCAAAGGCGCCGTCCCTGTTGGCACGCCATCACTCAAAGTGATCTTAGCGACCTTTTCTTCAGCATCTTTCAGCTTGGCCTCACAATGCGCTTTGAGCTGCGCACCGCGCTCATAAAGCGCGATGCTTTCATCAAGCGCCACATCGCCCCGTTCAAGCTGCCCCACAACCGTTTCCAACGCTTGCATTGCTTGCTCAAAATTCATCTGTGTAATATCTGCATCGCTCATCTGCTTCGTTCCTCTAATACTGCGACATGGGCCCGTGCCGAAGCCCCGAGCGCCTCAAGATCATAACCACCCTCAAGGCTCGACACAACGCGCCCATCACAATGGCGCTCTGCCAGATCACAAAGCTGGTGGGTGACCCAAGCAAAATCATCTGTGGTCAGCATCAAACCAGCAAGAGGATCCGCCGCATGCGCATCAAAACCTGCCGAAATAATGATCAGCTCAGGTGCAAAATCATCCACGCGCGGTAAAACCTGATTTTGCATCACGGCGCGAAACCCCTGCGACCCGGTGCCTTCGGCCAATGGCACATTCAGCACATTATCCACACCCACCTCATGGGCCTGCCCTGTGCCCGGATAAAGCGGTGATTGATGGGTCGAGCAAAATAATATCCGCGGGTCATCCTCCATCAAATCCTGCGTGCCATTGCCATGATGAACATCGAAATCAACAATCGCAACGCGGGAAAGCCCGTGATGATCAAGCGCATGTTTCGCGCCAACAACCACATTCCCGAAAAAGCAAAACCCCATCGCCGTATCGCGCTCTGCATGGTGTCCGGGCGGTCGCACGGCTGCAAACGCGTTTTGTACCTCGCCGCTCAGCGCCATATCAACCGCGCGAACAACCCCACCCGCCGCGCGATACGCCGCCTCAAGCGTGCCAGCTGACATATGCGTATCTGCATCCAAGGATCGCCAACCTTCGTCGGGTGCTGCATCCCTTATCGCTGCCACATGATGCGCGGGATGCGCCCGCAATAGATCATCCTCTGCGGCCATTGGGGCCTGCACATGCACCAGCTCTAAATCGTCCAACGCCGTCAAAACCGCATCAAGGCGCGCCACCTGCTCAGGGTGCCCTGGCGGTGTGATGTGGTTAAAACACGCCTTGTGGCTTACCACAGCTGTTGCCATCTTGATCTTCCTCTCAAATCGCGAGTACGCCTACAGCCCTTTCGTCCATCAGCCAAATAGAGCCAAAATATAATGCGCCAAAGGCGCTCATTTTAATAGAAACTACCGCGCTAAATCTGGGGACAGCATATAGCCTGCCCCACGCACCGTTTGCAAATAACGCGGTTGCTTCGGGTCCGCTTCCACCTTGCGGCGTAGCCGCGTGATCTGCACATCTACCGCCCGCTCTTGGGTCTGCTCACCGGATCGGCTCAGCTCTTCGACAAGCCGCGCACGTGACATTGCCTCGCCCGGTGCGCGCGCAAAAATCCGCATCAACTGGCTTTCTGTGGCCGTCAACTTAACAAGCGCGTCATCCTTCCACATCTCACCGCGCCCGATATCATAGCGTACAGGCCCCAGATAAAGGAGCTTTGGCGCGATCTCAGCGGGCTCATCAGCGGGCACCCGTCGCAAAATCGCATTGATCCGCAACAACAGCTCTTTGGGTTCAAACGGCTTTGCCAGATAATCATCCGCGCCCGCCTCAAGCCCTAAGATCCGATCGTCAATCTCCGCCTTCGCGGTCAAAAGCAGCACAGGCGTCAGTAACGTTTCGCGCAGATCACGACAAAAATGCACGCCATCCTCGCCCGGCATCATCACATCCAGCACGATCATATCAAAGGCAAGCCCAGATAAAATCCGCCGCGCATGGGTCGCATCCCGCGCGGTGCTCACCAAAAACCCATTGCGCAAAAGGAACTTTTTCAAAAGCTCGCGAATACGTTCATCATCATCCACAATTAAAAGATGGGGCGTCTCAACTGTCATCTGTTTTATCCCTCAACCCATCATAATGATGGCGCATCTCTTCATCCATCATCGCCTCGAGCACGCGCCGAAACCCAGCAACGGCCTCGGGTCCTGCCGCGCGGTAGGCACCGCGCATACGCGCCGTTTGCGCATCAGACAAGGCGCGCTCAAAACCGATACCATCATCCGTAAGATACAAATGCCGCTCGCGTTTATCTTGCGTGCCAACACGGCTCACGACAAGCCCGTCTTCAACAAGTTTGCGCAAAACACGGTTGAGCGACTGCTTGGTTACGCCCAAAATTCCAAGAAGATTATTCACCGTAGTCCCGGGGCTGCGGTGAATGAAATGAATAGCGCGGTGATGCGCACGCCCATAATCCTTTGTCGCTAAAATCCGATCCGGGTCCGCCGTAAACCCACGGTAGGCAAAGAACATCGCTTCGATACCTTTGCGCAGCTGCTCATCTGTTAAAAACAACAGCGCTTGCCCTTTGGGCAATGGCACCCCTTGTGTCATAAAATACTCCTCGCCTGTCTCATCACAATACGTCAGCTTTGTTGACATTCCAAGACGTCCCTGTTAGCGATTTATAGATTTTGCGCAACAATATGTCCACATCGGACCTTTTTGCGAAACGAATGCAAAAACCACAGGAGACCCAAATGGCTGGCTATGATGATCGTGATGGCAAAATTTGGATGGATGGAAAACTGATTGAGTGGCGCGATGCGCAGGTTCATATCCTGACCCATGCGATGCATTATGCCTCGTCTGTCTTTGAAGGCGAGCGGTGCTATTCAGGTAAAATCTTTGAATCAACCGCGCATTCTGAGCGTTTGAAATTCTCTGCCCAATGTCTCGATTTTGAAATTCCCTATTCGGTCGAAGAGATCAACGCCGCCAAAATGGCCACGCTTGAGGCCAATGGTCTCACAGATGCATACGTGCGCCCCGTCGCATGGCGTGGCGCAGGCGAGGATATGGGCGTCGCGGCTGAGCGCAATCCAGTGCGCCTGGCCATCGCGGTTTGGCATTGGGGCAACTACTATGGCGATGCAAAAACCAAAGGCGCAAAGCTTGATATCGCCAAATGGCGCCGCCCTGACCCTGCAACCATCCCGCATGAGGCAAAAGCCGCCGGGCTTTATATGATTTGCACCATGTCAAAACACGCAGCCGAGGCCAAAGGCTGCTCGGACGCGATGATGTTTGACTATCGGGGCTATATTGCCGAAGCCACAGGTGCCAATATCTTCTTTGTCAAAGACGGTGAGGTCCACACCCCACTGGCTGATTGCTTTCTCAATGGGATTACCCGTCAGACCGTAATCAAAATGCTCAAGGGCAAAGGCATCACAGTCCATGAGCGCCGCATTGAAGCGGCAGAGCTTGAGAGCTTTGAACAATGCTGGCTGACAGGTACCGCAGCCGAGGTCACACCTGTTGGGCAAATTGGCGATTATAATTTTGAGGTTGGCGCGCTCACCCTCGATGTCTCTGAAAGCTATGAAAAGCTGGTGCGGGCTTAACCCCCCCAAGGGCGCAAAATCATACAATGGTTTTGCGCCGCTCCAACAACCCAAGCCGCCGCTCGCGCCAGATCACAAGTAACCCGGCAAAGATCACCACAGCAGCCCCGATCAGCATGGTCACTGTCGGTACTTCGGAAAACACGAAATATCCGACCAAGAGCGCTAAAATAAGCGACGTGTAATCAAACGGCGCCAGTAACGATGCATCTGCATAGCGGTAGCTGGTGGTCAGTAGGATTTGCCCCACACTGCCGACTAGCCCCGCACAGACCAGCATCAACCCATCAGCCAATGGCGGGATCACCCAGCCAAATGGCGCTGTGAACAGCGAAAGCATGCTCGACGTGATCGCAAACCAAAACACGATTGCGGTT